>NZ_BBWH01000022.1 GCF_001463705.1 Aureimonas sp. AU12
TTCGCCCGCCGCCATGGCGGGGCTGGCAAGGCCGGCGAGACCGAGCGATGCGGCAAGTGCCGCCTGATGAGCGAGCGGGCGTCGGGATCTGCGCATGGCCGTCTGTCTCCTTGGAAGGGTTCAGGATTTCTTGCGGGTGAGAAGGAAGATCACGGTGACGGCGGCGACCGAGAGCGCCAGCAGCATAGTCGAGATCGCGTTCATCTCGGGCGTCAGGCCGCGGCGGGTCTGGCCGAGGAGATAGGTCGGGAGCGTTTCCTGCCCGGCCGATTTCACCAGCTCGGTGATGACGACGTCGTCGAGCGAGATGACGAAGGCGAGCATCGCCCCGGCGACGACGCCCGGCGCCATCAAGGGCAGGGTCACGTGGCGGAAGGTGCGAAGGGGCGTCGCGTAGAGATCGGCCGCCGCGCGCTCCAGCGAGGCGTCCATCGACTGCAGCCGGGCGCGGATCGGCAGGTAGGCGAAGGGGATGCAGAAGGCCGTGTGGGCGGCGACGAGATAGCCGAGCCCCTGATAACCGGTGGCGACCTTGATCGAGGCGAATACGATGAGGAGCGCGACGCCGGTGACGATCTCGGGCACCATCAGCGACTGGTTGATAAGAGCGTAGATCGCCGTGCGGCCCCGAAAGGCGCGGCCCCGCGCGGTGGCGAGTGCGGCCAGCGTCGCACAGATCGTGGCGCCGGCGGAGGCCAGCACCGCCAGCCAGAGTGAGCGGATCGCTGCATCCTGCACCGCGGCGTTGGCGAGCGCGGCCCTGTACCAGCGCAGCGACAGCCCCTCCCAGATCGCCACCGACGACCCCGCATTGAAGGAATAGGCGACGAGGATCGCCAGCGGCGCATAGAGGAGGACGAAGGCGAGCGCCGCGGTGGCCCCGAAGCCCGGAATACGTCGAACGTCGAACCCGGCCGCGCGCTCAGCCATGCGGGGCGCCCTCGCCGTCGCGGATCGAGCGCACGTAGACGAGCAGCGCTACCATCACCAGCGCCAGGAGCGTGATCGACAGCGCCGAGCCGAGCGGCCAGTTGCGGCCCTGCCCGAACTGCAGCTCGATGAGGTTGCCGAGCATCAGCTGGCGCCCACCGCCGAGGACACGCGGCGTGACATAGGCGCCGAGCGAGGGGATGAAGACGAGGATGGCGCCGGCCACCAGCCCCGGCCGCACGATCGGCAGGGCCACGAAGCGAAGCGCCCGCCAGCGCGTGGCATAGAGGTCGTAGGCCGCCTCCATCAGGCGGAAGTCGAGCCGCTCGATCGTGGCATAGAGCGGCAGCACCATCAGTGGCAGGTAGACATAGGCCATGCCGATCATGATCGCGGTGTCGGTGAAGAGGATCTGGATCGGCTGGTCGATCAGCCCGAGCCGCAGCAGGATCGTGTTGAGGATGCCCTCGTTGCGGATCACCTCCATGATCGCGAAGGTGCGGATGAGGAGGTTGGTCCAGAAGGGAATGGTGACAAGGAAGAGGTAGAGATTGCGCTGCGAGGGCGCGCGCGTGGCGATGAACCAGGCGGTGGGAAAGCCGAGTACGAGCGTCACGACCGTGGTGGCGAACGAGAGCGTCAGCGAGCGGGCAAGGATCGAGAGATGCGCGTCGGCGAGCGACAGGCTGTCGTCGAAGATGTCGCGCTGCGCGACGACGCCGAGCCAGCCCTCCGTCGAGAACTGCCAGACGACGCCGCCATAGGCGCCCGGTGTCAGGAACGAATAGGCGATCACCACGAGAAGCGGACCGGCCGCGGCCAGCAGGATGACGAGGATCGCCGGGGAGGCGAGGAGCCAGCGCCCGCCGGCATGGTCGCTGCGCGGCGCCGCGCGCACCGCGTCCGGCGCGGTCGGGGTGGCGGGGCCGGCGGCGGCGATCTCGCTCATGCGCCCTCGCCGAGGAGCGTCGCGCCGCCGGGTGCGATGGCGAGCGCCACCGGCGAGCCCGGCGGCGGCACGCCGGCACAGTCCACCGAGGCCGGGCCGTTGGCGACGCGCACGCCGACCGGCGCGGCGCGGCCGGGGATCGCGACGAGAACGAGCGTGTCGGCGCCGGTGAAGGTGGTGGAGGCGATGGTGCCGGGTATCGCATCGGGCGTTCCCGCCGGCACGAGGCTCAGATGTTCGGGGCGCACCACGACGAGGGCCTGGGTGCTCGCGGCAAGGCTCGGGCGTGCGGCGGCACGCAGGGTGATGCCCGCCATACCGACGGTGGCGAAGTCGCCCTCGCGCCCGTGGATCTCGGCCTCGAAGAAATTGGTCTCGCCGATGAAGTCGGCGACGAAGCGGCTTTCCGGCCGGTCGTAGATGTCTCTGGGCGCGCCGACCTGATGGACGCGGCCGGCACTCATCACCGCCATCCGGTCGGACATGGCCATCGCCTCGTCCTGGTCGTGCGTCACGAAGACGAAGGTGATGCCGGTCTCGCCCTGCAGGCGCTTCAGTTCCACCTGCATCTCGCGGCGCAGCTTGAGATCGAGGGCCGAGAGCGGCTCGTCGAGGAGGAGCACCTTGGGGCGGGGCGCCAGCGCGCGGGCGAGCGCCACGCGCTGCTGCTGGCCGCCGGAGATCGCCGAGGTCATCCGGTCGCGCATCGGCTCCATGCGCACCAGCCGCAGCATCTCGTCCACGCTCGCGGCGATCTCCGCCTTCGGACGCCCCAGCATCTTGAGGCCGAAGCCGATATTGTCGGCGACGCTCATGTGCGGGAACAGCGCGTAGTTCTGGAAGACGGTGTTGACCGGGCGCTTGAACGGCGGGAGCGCCGCGATGTCGGCGCCCTCCAGGCGGATTTCGCCGGCGGAGGGAAACTCGAAGCCGGCGATCAGCCGGAGGAGGGTGGTCTTGCCGCAGCCGGAGGGACCGAGCAGCGTGAAGAACTCGTTGCGGCGGATCGAGAGACTGACATCGTCGAGCGCCGTGAAGGCCGCGCTGCCATAGCCGAAGGTCTTCGACACGCGCCGGATGTCCACGGCGACGGAGAGATGGGCGTCGATGGCGTTCAAAGGCCTCTCCACCGGGGAGCCAAGGCTTGCGCCCTGATCTCCTGCTTCAAAATGATGCACCCGCAGGCTAGGCACGAAATCTCGGCAACGCAAGTCGATCGACCAAAAATCTCACACACTTGCGAGGTCTCCGGCCGTGACCCGGCCGTCGCAGATCGTCAGGGCGATGCCGAGGCGGCCGATCGCCGCGGAAGAGGCCGCCTCGATGTCGCCGCGGAGCACCACGAGATCGGCGAGGAAGCCGGGCTTGAGCAGGCCGGTCCGCGTCTCGGCAAAGCCGGCATAGGCACCGCCCGCGGTGTAGGCTTCGAGCGTTTCGTGAAGTGACAGCCGCTGGTCCGGCAGACCGGGCGCCCAGGGCTGGCGGGTCATCGCCGCCTCGATCGAGGCCAGCGGCGCCAGCGGCGAGACCGGCCAGTCGGTGGAGAAGGCGATCCGCGCACCGGCCTCCTTCAGGGTGCGCCAGGCATAAGCTTGCGCCCAGCGGGCGCGGCCGATGCGCGAGACCGTGGGCTCCAGCGGCAGGCCGGCGCTGCCAGGCGGATGGGGCGGCTGCATCGAGGCGACGACGCCGAGCGCGGCGAAGCGGGGAACGTCGTCGGGATGAACGAGCTCGATATGTTCGATGCGATGGCGGCTGTCGCGCCGCCCGTTGGCGGCGATCGCCGCCTCGTAGCCGTCGAGAACGGTGCGCACCGCGCCGTCGCCGATCGCATGGACGGCGATCTGCAGTCCCCGCCGGTCGATCTCTACCGCCAGCGCCTTGAAGTCCTCGGCGCTGAACAGCGGGTCGCCGCGCGTCTCCGGCCGGTCGGCATAGGGATCCACCATGACGGCCGTCCAGCTGTCGAGGACGCCGTCGTAGAAAACCTTGACGAAGCCGCTGGCGAGCCGGTCGCCGCCATAGTCTCGCGCTATGGCGCTGGCGAGTTCGAGATCGGCGAGCTTGCGGACGTTGCGGTAGTGGAAGGGCACGCGCACCCGGCAGGTCAGCTCGCCGGCAGCGTCGAGCCGCGCCAGGAGGTCCAGCGTGTAGCGGTTGCCGTCCATGTTGTGGATCGAGGTGATGCCCAGCGAGGCGGCGTAGGCGAGGCCCCGGCGTAGCGTGTCGAGATCGGCGTCGATGCCGGCCGCGTCCGGATAGGGATCGGGCTCGCCGCCTGTGGAGAGCCCGAGCGAGGCGCGTCCGCCGCCGCCCAGCGCGATCACCGGTTCGAACGCTTCGCGCTCGCGCAGCTCGCCCGCCGCCAGACCGTCGGCGCCCATGACGATCTCGTTGCCCGGCCCGAGGTCGCGCCCTTGCAAGAGGCCGGCCTGCTCCAGCGCGATCGTGTTGGCCCAGACCGTGTGATGGTCGGGCGCCACCAGCGCCAAAGGGCGGCCAGGCAGGATCGTGTCGAGATGGGCGCGGGTCAGGCGCTCGGTGTCGGAGAGGATCGTGTAGTCGGCGCTCTGGCCGACGACGAGGGCAAGGCCTGAGCGCTCCGACGCATAGGCGCGAACGGCCGACGCCAGCGCGTCGAAGCCCTTGACGCCGAGCAGGCTGAGGTTGGCCATTTCGACCGCGCCCGCAAAGAGATGGATGTGGCTTTCCACGAAGCCCGGCAGGACGCTCGCTCCGCCGGCATCGACGATGCGGGTGTCCGCCTCGGCGAGCGCGACGATCTCGGCCTCGACTCCGACGGCCTCGATGCGGTTTCCGCGCACGAAGACGGCCTCGGCATGCGGGCGCTCGGGGTCCATCGTGAGAACGCGGGCGTTGCGAATGAGCAGGGATGACACGGGGGGAAGGCTCCGGATGGCGGTGCGGGTGGGTCAGAGCGCCCTTGCGATGACGCCGAAGCTGCGCACCGTGGCGAGCTTGATCGCATCGTCGAGCGGTAGGGCCTGCGAAGCCAGGCGCACGATCACCGTCTCGCGGGCCGGGTTGATGAAGATCCACTGGCCGTGAATGCCGATGGCGCAGAGGCAGTCGTCGGGATCACCGACCGCGTACCATTGGCTGCGGTAGCGCGCGTCCGGCATGGACTCGAAGGGGTCGTTCGCCGCGAGCCACACCTCGCGGCTGCCGCCGCGCCAGAGATCCCCGACGAAGGCGGCCGGCACGATGCCCCCACCGCCGCGCCGCACGAGATCGCCGAGCCGGGCGAGATCGCGCGCGGTGGCCGAGACGCCGCCGGCCGCGCGCGCCGCACCGCGCCGGTCGAGCGTGACGAAAGCGTCGTCGCGAGCGCCCATCGGCTGCCAGAGTAGCGCCTGCAGAAGCGTCGCATAAGGCGCGCCGCCCGCCCGCTCGACGATGATGCCGAGGAGGTCGGCGTTCGGCGAGGCATAGTGGTAGCGCATGCCATGAGGGTGGGCCTCGCGCGGCAGGGTGGCGAGGAAGGTCAGGAGATCGCCCTCGGCCGCACCGGGCGGACAGGGGTTCCAGAGCATCGCCCGGCGATAGCGAGCGAAGGCGCCGCCGGGATCGAGATAGCTTTCCTCGAACTCGAGGCTGACCGCCATGTCGAGCACGTCGCGCACGCTGGCCGACCCATAGGCCGGGGAGGCCGCCATCTCGGGAACGTAGGTCGTGACGGGGGCCTGTGGATCGAGGCGCCCTTGCCCTTCGAGGATGCCGGCAAGGAGGGCGGTGATCGACTTGGAGACGGAGAAGAGGAGATGCGGCTCGCGCGGATCGCTGTCCGGCGCCGTCCAATGATAGGCCGGGCGCCCGCTCTTCCAGACGAGAAGCTCGTCGGCGCGGCTGGCGAAGAGGAGCGCGGCGAGATCGCTTCGCGCGCCGCCGGGGAGTTCGACCTCCAGCCCGTCCAGCGTCTTGGTTGGCGCATCCGGCTCGCTCTCGCTCTGGGCAGCGGCCCGGATCCGCGCCGACGGCACGAGTTCGCCGGCATGGCGGAAGGTCCATCGGTTCTGCGGCGCCTCCCGCCAGTTGGAAAGGTCGGTGCCGGCCGGCCGGCCGGGTTCGAAGGCGGATGTCGTCAACGCATGTCCCTCTTCAGCATCGCCGCATTCGGGCAGGCCCATCAGCGGACGCCTGCGACGAGATCGGCCGCCTTCATGATCTCCGCCTCCTGGTAGGGCTGGAGCGTCTGGCCCTCTTAGGTCTGGAAGACCGGCAGGAAGGGATCGTCGATCGGCGACCTCCAGCCGGAGAGTTGCTCCATGACGGCCAGTCCGCAATAGGGCACGTAGGAGGACGAAGTATCCTGCGCCTGCGCCGACCCGTTCAGCCCGACCAGCATGGTGCCGGCCGCGTCGGCGTTTAGTGCGCCCTGAAGTATCGAACGTCTGCTGATCCCTGTCATGGCGCTTGTCTCCTCGGGTTCAAAACGATGGGTTGCGACGGTCGTCCGGCTCACGCCGGCAGGCCGGACAGGATGCGTTCGGTGGCGGCGCCGATGGCGAGGACCCTGGCGTCCTCGCCGCGCGCGCCCACGATCTGGAGCCCGACGGGCAGTCCGGTCCGTGTGACGCCGCAGGGAAGAACCAGCGCCGGCTGCTGGCTGAGATTGATTGGAAAGCTGAAGCTCGCCCATTCGGTCCATCGGCGGTAAGGGCCGTCGGCCGGGACTTCGAGGCCGGCGCCGAAGGCGGGAATGGCGGCGCCGGGCGACAGCAATCCGTCAAGCCGCGCCAGAAGCCGGTCCATCGCCGCGCCGAACGCGGCGCGCTTGGCCTGCGCCGCCACGAGGTCGGCCGCTCCGAAGGCGGCGCCCTGGCGTGCGATGTCGAGAAAGCCCGGATCGATCGCGCGCCGCGCATCGTCGGGCACCTGCGCCCGTCGCCGCCGCGACCGCCGCGCCGCCGGACGATCCGCCCGGCGTCTTCGAGGGATCGTGCGGATTGCGCGTGATGCCGCAGAGCGCGCTGTCCGTGACGGCCTTCCAGCCGAATTCGGGTGTCGTGGTCTGCCCGATGAAGACGCAGCCGGCTTCGCGCAGCAGGCGGACCGCCGGTGCATCCGTCTCGCAGGGCTCGGGATCGGTCGTCGTGGAGCCGTAGCGCACGCTCCAGCTCTTCGCCCAGACGATGTCCTTCAGCGTCGTCGGGATGCCGTCGACGCTCGACAGCGGCGTGCCCCCGCGCCAGCGACTTTCGGAGGCCACGGCCGCTTCCAGCGCGCCGGCCCGGTCGATCCAGGTGAAGGTGTTGAAAGCCGGGCTTATCGCTTCTGCCCGGTCCAGCACCGCTTTGGCAACCTCGACCGGGGAGATCGTGCCGTCCGCATAGCCCGTCCGAAGGGCGTCCGCGCCCAGCCGGGCCAGGTCGGACGCATCGGCGAGGGGATCGGCTGGCGGGGCGGCGAGAGGCATGCGGACGCATCCTTCACGAAGTCGGCACCGCTGGGAAATCAAAGCGGCTGACCGGTTCGAAGGCAGTGTGGCGTGGCTTCCATTTTTTCAGCAAATGTATTCTTTGGACGCTTCCCACCATAAAATGTTGGAAGCCTGGTCGATGAACCTCACGATCCGCCACCTGCGCTACATCCAATGCGTCGCGCAGTCCGGCAGCGTGCAGGCGGCCTCGCGGCTTCTCAGCATTTCGCAGTCCTCGATCCTGGCGGCGATCGATTTGGCCGAAGGCGAAATCGGTGCCCGGATCTTCGACCGCCGCCCGGCGCGCGGCGCGACGGTGACGCCGGCCGGCGAGCGCTTCCTCGTCGCGGCGCAGCCCATGCTGCTCGCCGCGACCGAGTTCGATCGTGCCGTCGGCGATCTCGGCCAGCGGGTGCCGAAGGTGCTGCGCATCGGCTGCTTCGAACCGTTCGGCGCGCTGTTCATGCCGGACATGCTCCGCACCTATGTCGAGAGCGTCGGCGACGTCGAGATCGCGCTTCTGGAGGGGGATCAGCTGCAGATCCAGGCCTGGCTTGCGGCGGGGCTGGTCGATCTCGCCATCGTCTACGACATCGGCACCATCGAGGCGAACGGAGTGACGCCGATCTGCCGTGTGCCGGCCCATGCCATGCTGCATGCCGAGGATCCCTTGGCCGAGCGTGACGCGGTCTGGCTGGCGGACCTAGCCGAGCGGCCTCTCGTGCTCCTCGATCTGCCGCAGACGGCGACCTACCTGATGACGCTGTTCGACATCCTGGCCAAGCGACCCGAGGTGAAGTTCCGCACGCGGTCCTACGAGACGGTGCGATCGGCGGTGGCCTGCGGCTTCGGCGTTTCGATCCTCAACATGCGCCCCGTCGGCCGCGCCACGGCGGACGGCAAGCTGATCGCCCGGCGCCCGCTGCTCGACGAGCTGCCGATCCCGACGCTTCTCGTCATCGATATGTACGGCGCAGCCAAGCCGTTCTTCGTGCGCGTCTTCATCGAGACGGTCCGCCAGTTCTTCAGGACCGTCGGCCCTGCCGGCTTCTCCGTCACGACCCCGGAACTCGCACCGACGCTTCTCAGCCCGTAGCGCTCGTGACTGCCGTCATCGAGAAACGGCGGTCTGGATCCCGCGGGGAAACCGCATGCCGGACCACGCCGCAGCATGCCAACCGGATCTGGCCGATAGCTCGGGTCGTTTCGACTGCGCTTGGCCATTCCGGGCCTTGGCAACCCCCTTCAGCAACGCATCGAGGTTGGATCAGGCTATTGGTGGACTATTGGATCCCCGTATCCGAGCCAGCCAATTGAGCGAAAGCCATCAGTCGGGAAATCGTCGTAAATCCGTCGCCGAGGCTGGCTAGTCGTTCACGGTGATGTGTGGGCGCAATCGCCTTTGCGGCTGCCGTGCGGTTGACGGCGCGATGAGGCGACGACACGTGTTCGGTCGGACGTGGGTCAGATGAACCGAGCCGATGGTTCGAACGCTCGATCCGGCAGGCGAGTTGGGATTTTCGCGGCGTCCTCGGCGCGGCTTTGCGGGAACTGGCAGACGTCGTCCGGCAGCACGTCGGCCACGGGGACGCCCGTCGTCCCGAACCGACCCCGCGGCGTCCGCCCGCAACGGAGGCACGACACGAGTGGATGCGGTTCTGGCGGATATCGGGCAACTCATCGAGACCCATCGCGCATGGGCGGGGCCGATCGTCGCCGCGATCGCGTTCGCCGAATCGCTGGTGCTCGTCGGTCTCCTGATGCCGGCGACGGCGCTGATGCTGCTACTCGGCGGGTTGGTGGGCTCCGGCGTCGTCGGCCCGGTTCCGGTTCTCGTCGGAGCGATCATCGGCGCCATTCTCGGCGACATCGTCTCCTATGTCATCGGTCGCTGGCTGGGGCCGGGCATCGTCCATCGCCGACCGCTGCGCCGCTACCGGCCCGCCGTCGCCAAGACCCGCCTGTTCTTTCGCAAATACGGGTTCGCGGCGGTGGTGATCGGGCGCTTCCTCGGCCCGATCCGCTCGACCGTGCCGCTCGTCGCCGGCATGATGCGGATGGACCACACGCGGTTCCAGGTGGCCAATGTCCTCTCCGCCATTCTCTGGGCGCCGCTGGTGATGGCGCCGGGCTGGCTGGGCGCGAGGGGCATGGCCGGGTTCGACGGGCTAGGCGGTGTCCATGTCCTCGCCCTTCTGGCGGTGGTCCTCGCCGCCACGGCGATCGCGACCGTCCTCGGCGGACGTCATCTCGGCCGCAGGCGCGAGCGACCCCAGCGCCGGGACGCCGCATCCAAGACCTGATCGCGACAGGCGTGAACGCGCGAGCAATGGCGGCGCGATGTCGGCCCGCGAAGACGGGCGAGGGCATACACCGTTCGATGGCCTAAGCGTCATCCCCCTGTCACCTGCCTCTGCTTGGTCGCGGCGACCGACCAATCACAGGGATCGCCTCCACCGTGTTGACCCATCCGACGCTTCCCCTCGCAGCGGTTCTCCTGGCGTCCTCGTCGATGGCGGTTCAGGCCGAACCCGTGTTCAACCGCGTCTCGTCCTTCGCAGTGGCGCAGAACCTGCCGGCGGATGCCGATCCGAAGTCGCCGACCTCCGCCGAAATCGTCGCGGCCTCGCAGGACGGCAACACGCTGGTCTATTCCGACAGCCCGCATGGCGGCATCGGCTTCATCGACATCACCGATGCCAGGGCCCCGAAGGCCGGCGGATATCTTGCCTTCGACGGCGAGCCGACCTCGGTCGCGGTTGCCGGGGGGCAGGTGCTCGTCGGCGTCAACACGTCCGAGAGCTTCACCAAGCCCTCGGGCCGGCTGGCGGCGGTGGATCTCGCCACGAAGACCGTCGGGGCGTCCTGCGATCTCGGCGGGCAGCCCGATTCCGTCGCCGTCTCGCCCGACCTCACGCTCGCGGCGGTGGCGATCGAGAACGAGCGCGACGAGGACGCGAACGACGGCGCCCTGCCGCAGATGCCGGCCGGCTTCGTCGTCCTCGTGCCGCTGAAGGACGGCGTGCCGGACTGCGCGGCGATGAAACGGGTGGACCTCACCGGCCTCGCGGCGGTCGGCGCGGAAGATCCCGAGCCCGAGTTCGTCGCCTTCAACACGCGCAACGAACTCGCGGTGACGATGCAGGAGAACAATCACGTCGTCCTCGTCGACGGTGCCAGCGCCAGAGTGATCGGCGATTTCAGCGCCGGTTCGGTGGCGCTCGACGGCGTGGATGCGCAGGACGACGGCAAGCTCGCCTTCACCGACGCGATCGAGGCGCGCCCGCGCGAGCCCGACGCCGTGAAGTGGCTGGGCACCGACCGGCTCGTGGTCGCCAACGAGGGCGACTGGAAGGGCGGCACTCGCGGCTTCACGATCTTCGAGCGCGACGGCACGGTGTCCTACGAATCCGGCCCCGCCTTCGAACGGCTGGCCGCGGCGGCCGGCCACTATCCCGACAAGCGCTCCGACGCCAAGGGCATCGAGCCCGAGGGGCTGGAGGTGGCCAGCTTCGGCGAGGACCGGCTGATCTTCGTGCTCGCCGAACGCGCCTCGCTCGTCGGCGTCTACAAGGACACCGGCGCCGAGCCGCAATTCCTCCAGCTGCTGCCGTCCGGCATCTCGCCGGAAGGCGCGGTGGCGATCCCCGGCCGCAATCTGCTGGCCACTGCCAACGAGGCGGACCTCGTCGAGGACGGCGCGGCACGCAGCCACGTGATGCTCTTCGAGCGCAGCGAGGGCACGCCGGCCTATCCGCAGCTCGTCTCGGCCGAGGTGGACGGCAAGCCGATCGGCTGGGGCGCGCTCTCGGGCCTCGCCGCCGACCCGGCCGACGCCGCGCGGCTCTTTGCCGTCAGCGACAGCGTCTACGGCAAGGCGCCGACGATCTTCACGATCGACGCCGGTCAAACGCCGGCCCGGATCACCGCCGCCCTGCCGGTGACGCAGGGCGGAAAAGCCGCCGCCAAGCTCGACCTCGAAGGCATCGCGCTCGACGGGCAGGGCGGCTTCTGGCTCGCCAGTGAGGGCAACCCGGAGAAGGAGATCCCCCACCGCCTCGTCCATGTCGATGCCGCCGGCGCCATCACCGAGGAGGTCGCTTTCCCGCAGGCGCTGCTCGCCTCGCAGACGCGCTTCGGCGCGGAGGGCATAACCAAGGTCGGCGACACGCTCTGGGTCGCCGTCCAGCGCCCGTGGAAGGACGACCCGAAGAACACCGCGAAGCTCCTCGCCTACGATCTGACCACCAAGACCTGGGGGGCGGTGCGCTATCCCCTCGACGCCGCCCCGTCCGAGGGCGCCTGGGTCGGCCTGTCCGAGCTGACGGTCCACGGCGAGCACGCCTATCTCGTCGAGCGCGACAATCTCGTCGGAGCCGACGCGCAGGTGAAGCGGCTGACGCGCGTCGCGCTGTCGGACTTGAAGCCGGCGCCGCTCGGCGGCGATCTGCCGCTGGTGACGAAGGAGACGGTCCGGGACCTCGTCCCCGACCTGAAGGCCGGCAACGGCTACGTCCTCGACAAGGTCGAGGGCTTCGCGATCGGCGCGGACGGCATCGGGCATGTCGTGACCGACAATGACGGCGTCGACGACGCCTCGGGCGAGACGATGTTCTTCCCCATCGGCACGATCGCGAAATAATGGCGGGTTCTGCTTCGGCCCACGCCAGCGCCCTCGCGGGGGCAGCGGAGTTCGGCAGATGAAACGGAGCGAGGGGGCGGGGCTTGGGCTCGCGTCCCCTCGCTCCGTTCTGCGATCTGGACGTGCCGTCCGATGCCTGCCCGATCAACCTGTGCCTGAACACATGTTTTTTAGATTGACAGAAAGTTCAGTCCGGCTATGACTGTCCATCATCGAGACTGCGGCTGAACGCAGCGAAGGACACGTCGGCACGACGCAGATCGTACCCGCGGGAGGACACATGGTTGAGATCTACGATCACGCCGGTCGACCGGTGAAGCACGGTCGTGCGCGGGTGAACGGTCTGCGCATGCACTACGTGACCGCCGGCGCGGGCGAGCCGCTGCTGCTGATGCACGGGACGCCGAAGACGCACTATTACTGGGCCAAGCTGATGCCGCTCCTGACGGAGCACTTCACCGTGGTCGCCCCCGATCTGCGCGGCTTCGGCTACACCGACAAGCCGCCGGCGGAAGAGGGCTACGACTCGCTCACCAACGCCAACGACATGGCGGAGCTGATGACCCAGCTCGGTCACGAGCGCTTCCATCTTCATGGCGAGGACCGGGGCGCGGAATTCGCCTACGCGCTTGCCGCCACGCAGCGCGACCGAGTGAAGACGCTGTCCTTCTGCGAGATGCTCCTGTCGGGGCAGGGGCTGGAGGAATGGTCGAACTTCACCCCGGACAACATCTCCGCGCAGTTCCGCCAGCAGGGCGTCTGGGTCTGGCACATCCCGTTCTTCTGGATTCCCCATCTGCCGGAAATGCTGATTCAGGGCCGCGAGCGCGAGTTCTGGGAGTTCTGGATCAAGGCGGAGACCTGGAACCCGACCGCGATCAGCGACGAGGCGATCAGCGAATGGATCGCGCGCCTGTCGGCGCCGGGCGGCCTGCGCGGCTGCCTCGAAACCTACCGCGCCGGCCTCAAGAACGGCCGCATCAACGACGAGCTGAAGCAGACGAAGCTGACCCTGCCGATCATGACGGTCGGGGCGCCGGAGTTCTTCGGGCCGCTGGTGCGCGACCAGATGCTCAAGGTCTCGAACGGCGTGGAGCGCTCCGAGATCTTCGAGGAATGCGGCCACAGCCTCGCCTGGGAGGCCGAGGAGCGCCTCGCCACCATGCTGCGCGAGTTCATGCTGAACCGCGGCTAGATCGTCGGGCGAGGCGGCACGCTTCGCCCCGGATGACACGGCCGGAACCATCGTTCGAAGGACCCTCGGTGAACCCACGGTTCATCGTCGGCGCTTCGGAAAAAGCGACAAGCCGGAAAACCGGCACGACCTTCACAATTGTCCAACTGGGAGGACATCCATGCGTATGCTCAAGCGGGCCGCCTTCGGTGCTGCCTTCACGATCCTGTCGGCCACGGCGCTGACCTCCGGGGTGTGGGCCGCCGACAACATCGCCCCCGATCTCGACCAGCCGCTCTGGTATCAGGCGCCCACCGAGAAGACGCTCGAACTCGCCAAGATCGACGATCTCTCCTCGACCGTCGTCAGCGACGGCCAGCGCGGCGAGAAGGGGGTTCTGGGATCCTCGATCCAGATCACGCCGGAGCAGGCGGAGAAGATCAAGGCTGGCAAGTTCAAGGCGGCGATCTCGCTCGGCTGGCTCGGCGACGACTGGGCGTCCGAGCAGCTGAACGGCCTGAAGGAGACCTTCGCCTCGCTCGGCATCGAGGTCGTGGCCGAGACCAACGCCAACTGGGACGACGCCCGGCAGATCTCCGATCTCGACTCGATCGCCATCCTGAAGCCCGATCTTCTCGTCTCCATCCCGCTGAACGGGCAGACCACGGCCACCGCCTACAAGCGCATCGCCGAGGCCGGTACCAAGGTCGTCTTCATCGATCAGGCGGTGGACGGCATGGACCCCGGCAAGGACTACGCCTCGATCGTCTCCTCCGACAATCTGGCGCTCGGCATGTACATCGCCGACGAACTGGCCAAGGCGATCGGCGGCAAGGGCGACGTTGCGGCCCTGTACTTCGCCAACGACTTCTACGTCACGAACCTGCGCTACGAGGGCTTCGTCGCCCGCCTGATGGCCAAGTATCCCGACGTGAAACTCGTCGCCGTCGCCGGACACGACGACCCGAACAAGGGCCAGGAAGTGTCGCAGGCGCTGCTGGCCCGCTATCCCAACCTCAACGGTCTCTACGGCTCCTGGAGCATTCCGGCCATGGGGGCGGCCACCTCGGCCGAGATCGCGGGACTGTCGCCCGAGACGTTCAAGATCGTCTGCGAGAACTTCGACCAGATCGTCGCGGCCAACATGGCCAAGAACGGCTTCATCGCCGGCATCTCCTCGCAACGTCCCTACGACCAGGGCACGGCCGAGGCCAAGATCGGTGCGCTCGCGCTGATCGGCGAGACGACCCCGCCCTACGTCGTGGTGCCGCCGCTGGCCGTGAACCGCGCCAACCTGCCGGCCTCCTACAAGACGATCTACCGGCACGACCTGCCGCCCGAGATGGCGGCCGCCCTGTCGAACTGACCAGAGGCCAGCCGGGCGGCGAAGTGGCGCGCCACCTGCCGTCCGGCTGGCCCATCGGCCGAGCCGGACGCTTCGAGGAGGGGTGCAGGGATGCAGGACGCGACCGTTCTTGAGATGCGGGACATGGAGAAGTCGTTCAACGGCATCCCCGTCCTGAAGAAGGCGCGCTTCGAGCTGCGCCGCGGCGAGATCCACGCCCTGATGGGCGGCAACGGCGCCGGCAAGTCGACGCTGATGAAGATCCTCACCGGCGTCTACACGCGCGATGCCGGCACGCTGGTCCTCGACGGGCGCACGCTCGACTTCCAGACGCCGGGCGAGGCCGAGGCGGCGGGCGTCGCCATGATCTTCCAGGAACTCAGCCTCGTGCCGACCCTGACGGTCGCGCAGAACATCCTCCTGCACCGCGAGCCACGCCGCATGGGCGGGTTCCTCGACGACGGCGAGGCGCGGCGACGGGCCGCCGAGATCCTGGCCGATCTCGGCGAGGACATCGACCCGCGCCTGCCGGTCGAGCTGCTCTCCACCGGCGCCCGGCAGATGGTGGAGATCGCCAAGGCGCTGTCGAAGAACACCCGCATCCTCATCATGGACGAGCCGACCTCCTCGCTTTCGGAGGCCGAGACGCAGTCGCTCTTCCGCATCGCCCGGCGCCTGCGCGACGGCGGCATTTCCATCGTCTACATCTCCCATCGCATGTCGGAGATCTTCACGATCTGCGACCGTGTCACGGTGATGCGCGACGGCGCCACGGTGCTCACCGACGCCTGCTCCAACGTCGGCATGGACGGCCTGATCGAGGCGATGCTCGGCACCGGTTCGGTCGCCGCACTCACCTATCGCGAACGCCCGCAGGTGCCGGCCGGCCAGCGCCCGGTTCTCGAAGTCGAAGGGCTCGACGTCGGCGACCGGGTGCGCGGCGCGAGTTTCGCGGTTCATGCCGGCGAGATCGTCGGGCTCGCCGGCCTCATGGGGTCGGGCCGCACCGAGATCGCCGAGGCCGTCTTCGGCGTGCGGCCGGCCAGCGCCGGCACCGTGCGCATCGACGGCGAGCCGGTCGCGACGGTCGCCGAGGCGATGGCGGCGGGCGTGGCGCTCGTGCCCGAGGATCGCCGGCGGCAGGGCCTCGTGCTCGAGCACACGATGCACGCCAACTTCATGCTGCCGAGCCTCAAGCGCTTCGCGCGCGGTCTCTTCGTGCGGGACCGCGAGGCGGCGGTGGAGGGGGAGGCGGCGGTGCGCGATCTCAAGATCCGCACCGACGGACTCGGCAAGGTCGTGCGGCTGCTCTCGGGCGGCAACCAGCAGAAGGTGGTGCTGGCGAAATGGCTGGCCCGCCACCCCAAGCTCCTGATCCTCGACGAGCCGACGGTCGGCGTCGACATCGGCGCCAAGTCGGACATCGTCGAGATCGTGCGCGCCATCGCCGACCGGGGGACGGCGGTGCTCGTGATCTCCTCGGAGTTCGAGGAACTGCTCGCTCTGAGCGACCGTCTCGTCGTGCTGCACGACGGTCGGGTCGTGCAGACCATGGAACGTCGCGACATCGCATCGGAGGAGGTGCTGCACCATGCAGTCCAAGGCTAACGCATCGCCGGCTCCGGCCGCCCCCGTGCCCCGCCCGGCGGGTCTTCGCTCGAAGATCCAGTGGAGCGACTTCGTCGTCTATTTCTTCTTCGCGGCCGTGCTCCTGTTCTTCGCCGTCACCATCGGCGACAAGGGCTTCCTCACCACCGCCAACCTCTTCAACATCACGCGCACCACCTCGATGATCGCGGTGATGGCGATCGCCATGACCTTCGTGATCGCGGCGGGCGAGCTCGATCTCTCGATCGGATCGACGGCGGCGCTGTCGGCGCTCGTCGCGGCCCTGACGATGCAGGCGGGCTTCGGCGTCGTCGGCGGGGTCGTCGCGGCGATCCTGGCAGGCATGGCGGTGGGTGCGGTGAACGGCTTCTTCGTCACCGTCGTCAACATCCCGTCCTTCCTCGTCACGCTCGGCATGATGCAGTTCGTGCGCGGGCTCGACATGCGCCTGACCTACACCAAGCCGGTGCCGATCGCCGATACCGGCTTCACCGGCATCTTCGGCTCCGGCAACGTCGCCGGCGTGCCCTCGCTCTTCATCTGGTCGCTGGTGGTGGCGGCCGCCGGCCACGTGGTGCTGCGCTACACGCCGTTCGGCCGGCAGGTGCTGGCGACCGGCGGCAACCGCATCGCCGCGCAATATTCCGGCGTGCCGACGAAGCGCATCAAGCTCTACTGCTTCCTCATCAGCGGCGCGGCCGGCGCCGTGGCGGGCATGCTCTACTCCGGCATGATGCAGACGGCCCGCTACAATTTCGGCACGGGTGCCGAGCTTGCCGCCATCGCCGCGGTGATCCTCGGGGGCACCAGCCTCTTCGGCGGCAAGGCCACGATCATCGGCACCTTCGTCGGCGCGCTTCTCATCGGCACGATCAACAACGGCCTCATCATCATGGGCCTCGACGTCAGCGAGCAGAACATGGTGGCCGGTGCGCTGATCGTGCTCGCTGTCGCCTTCGGCCGCAAGCGGGCCAGCAGCTGAAGCCGGCTTGCCCACCGGCGTTGTTGGGGAGCGTGGAAGGCGGCCTCCGGGCCGCTTCCCGTCATGCGGGTCTGCGGCTCACGCGGTCTGCGGCAAGGCAGAGAAGCTCGAACAGCATCTGCGCCCCGCATTGCGCCGTGTTGGACGTGGCGTCGTATTGCGGCGCGACCTCCACGACGTCGCCGCCGACGAAGTCGATGCCGCGCAGGCCCCGCAGGATCTCCAGCACCTCGCGCGGCTGCAGGCCGCCGACCTCCGGCGTGCCCGTGCCCGGCGCAAAGCCAGGATCAAGGCTGTCGATGTCGAAGGAGACGTAGGTCGGGCCGTCGCCGACGATGGCGCGCGCCTTCGCGATGAGGGCTTCGAGCCCGATCTTCGGCACCTCCTCGGCGTGGATCACGGTCATGCCGGAGGCGTAGGAGAACTCCCAGAGATACTCGGCGCCGCCGCGAATGCCGATCTGGATGGTGCGGTCGGGGTCGAGCGTGCCCTCCAGCACCGCCTGGCGGAACGGCCCGCCATGGTGGAACTTCGAGCCTTCGTAGAGGCCGCCGGTGTCGCAATGGGCGTCGATGTGGATCATGCCGACGGGGCGCTCGCGCCCGACTGCCGCCAGGATGGCGCGGCTGATCGAATGGTCGCCGCCGACGGCGAGCGGGATGACCCCGGCCGCGACGATCCGGCCGAAGACGTCCTCGATGTCCTCATGGCAGGATTCGAGCGAGAAGCGCGAGCGGAAGGGCACGTCGCCGATGTCGGCGACGCGGCAGTCGGCCATCGGCGTCATCCGCAGCACGTGCTCGTAGGGGCCGATCCGCTCGACCGACCGCACGGCGCGCGGTCCGAGGCGCGCCCCGGCGCGGTTGGTGACGCCGAGATCCATGGGCACGCCGATGAGCGCCACGTCGAGGCCGGCGAACCCCGTCTCGACCGCATCCTGCCGGAACGGCGCGTCGAGAAGGGTCGCGGGATCGGCGAAGGGCCACTTGCGCCGGTCGCTCTCGGAGAACTGCTGGCGCGAGGCCTTGGCGAAGTCGGGATCGTCGATGTCGCCGCCGGTGGCATCCTGGTAGCGGGCCCGCAGGGCCTCGAGCTTCGTCCTGTCCATGGCGGATCGTCCTTCCCTCAAAGCATCGGTCTTCGGCGAATCTCGCAGGCCATCGAGTTTGCCGGCTTCAGGAGGAGGGCCGATCTCGGCGCCGGTGACAAGCCGGTCGCCGGCTTTCCCGTTGGGCGTCGCCCGAAACCTCGACAACCGATGGACCTCGTGCCGCCTTTTCGAAGCGGCCGACCGGTCAGCCGAGCGCGGGGAGGGGGATGGCGGACGCGGCCTCCACGACGGCGCCGGAGCGGACGAGTTCGAGCGCGGCCTCGATGTCGGGATGGAAGTGCCGGTCGTCGGTGAGGGTCGGGACGCGCGAGCGCAGAAGGCGCCGCACGGCTTCCAGTGCGGGGCTGGAGGCGAGCGCCGGGCCGAGGTCGCAGCCCTGCGCCCCCGCCAGAAGCTCGATGGCGATGACGCCGTAGGCGTTGTCCACCATGGCCAGGAGCCGGCGCGCGCCATGGGCGGCCATGGAGACGTGATCTTCCTGGTTGGCGGAGGTCGGGATGGAATCGACGCTGGCGGGCATCGCCCGCTGCTTGTTCTCCGACACGAGCGCCGCCGCGGTGACCTGCGGGATCATGAAACCGGAGTTGAGGCCCGGGCGCGGCGTCAGGAAGGCCGGCAGGCCGGAGAGGGCGGGATCGACGAGCATGGCGACGCGGCGCTCGGCGATCGATCCGATCTCGCAGACGGCCATGGCGATCATGTCGGCGGCGAACGCCACGGGTTCGGCGTGGAAATTGCCGCCCGACAGCGCCTCGTCCGTATCGGTGAAGATCAGCGGATTGTCGGAGACACCGTTGGCCTCCGTCTCTAAGGTCGCAGCGGCCTGGCGCAGGAGGTCGAGAACGGCGCCCATCACCTGCGGCTGGCAGCGCAGGCAGTAGGGGTCCTGAACCCGCGGATCACCGACGCGGTGGGAGTCGCGGATGGCAGAGCCCGCCATCAGCGCCCGCAGCGCCGCGGCCGTCTCGATCTGTCCGCGATGCCGGCGCAGCGCGTGGATGCGCGGGTCGAAGGGCGTGTCGGAGCCGCGCGCGGCGTCGGTCGAGAGCGCCCCGGTGATCAGCGCGCCCTGAAACAGGCGCTCGGCCTCGAACAGGCCGGCCAGCGCGTTGGCGGTGGAGAACTGCGTGCCGTTGAGCAGCGCCAGCCCCTCCTTGGCCGACAGTTCGAGCGGGCGAAGGCCGGCCTGCGCCAGTGCGTCCTGTGCGGGAACGCGCCGGCCGTCCACGAGAAACTCCCCGACGCCGATCATCGCGGCCGTCATATGCGCGAGCGGCGCCAGATCGCCGGATGCGCCGACCGAGCCCTGGCACGGCACGACCGGCACGAGATCCCGCTCTATCAGCGCGCCGAGGAGGTCGACCGTGGCGCGGGTGACGCCCGAGGCGCCCTGTCCGAGGCTCACCAGCTTCAGCGCCATCATCAGGCGGCAGACGGCGGCGGGCATGGGGTCGCCGACCCCGGCCGCGTGGCTGAGCACGATGTTGCGCTGGAGCGTGGCGAGGTCTTGCGTGCCGATGCGCACGCTCGCGAGTTTTCCAAATCCCGTGTTGATGCCGTAGACCGGCTCGCCCCGCGCCAGGATGCGCGAAACCGCCGCCGCCGCCGCCTCGACCGCCGGCAGGCAGGCGGGATCGAGCCTCGGCACGGCGCCGCGATAAACGGCGCGCCAGTCGGCGAGGGTGACATGGCCGGGGGTGAGGAGGAGCGGGGTCATGGGTCTCTCCGGACGGAGCAGGGCGAGGGGATGCTGTGGGATCGCCGCCCTTGGCGGGCCGACATCGTCGCGGTCCATCCTCTCGGCACGGGTCCCCGGCAGCCCGGGTGGAAGCGAAAGGCTATGTCAGGATTTCCATCATGTATAGACATAATCCGCATCGAGGTCGTCGCCTGTGGTGTGTCGGGCACCCCAAAGGGTGGAACGACAAGGCGTACGGTCCTGATTATGTTAGACCTTGGATCACGATCGATGTCGTCACGAATGGCCCCTGCGGAGTCGCCAGCCGTTCCATCCCCCGTTGCCGGAATGCGGGCGCAGCTGCCCAGTCGTTGGGCGAAAATTGTTTTGCACAGCAATTGACACTCATGGCCCGAATGGCTGTTATGTCTAGGCTTATCGCCGGCGACGACGCGTGTCGCGCGGCCCTTCGATTTTCAGTTCCCAACGGGAGACCGGCATGAACAAACGCTCGCTTCTCAAGGTCGTCTTCGGGCTGACCCTGTCGCTTGGCCTGCCGTTGTCGGCCCATGCCGAGGATGCGCTGGCCCGCGTGAAGGCGGCGGGCGTCCTCAAGGTCGGCACCGAGACGGCCTTCGCGCCGTTCGACTTCATCGACGAGGCGGGCGAGCATGCCGGCCTCAACGTCGATGCCTTCGCGGAGATCGGCAAGGAACTGGGCGTCAAGGTCGAGTGGGTCGAGCTGCCCTGGGACGGCGTCCTGCCGGGTCTCGAAGCCGGTCAGTTCGACGTCGTCGCCGGTCCCGCCACGATCACCAAGGCCCGTCTCGAGCGCTACCGCTTCCTGTCGCCGGTGGCCGAAGCCACGGTCGCCCTCCTCAAGGCCAAGGGCGACGAGACCATCACCAAGCCCGAGGACATTGCCGGCAAGCTGGTGGGCGCCGGCAAGGCGACCTCGCAGCTCGCGCAGGTCCAGGCCTACGGCAAGACGCTGCCGACGCCCGTCGAGACGCGCGAATATGTCGGCTTTAACGAAGCCTATGCCGATCTCGCCGCCGGTCGCATCGCGGCCGTCGCCAACTCGCTCCCCAACATCTCCTATGTCGCCGAGAAGCAGCCCGACATCTTCGCGGTGGTGACGCCGCCCTTCGGCCAGAAGAGCTATTTCGGCTTCATCGGCACCAAGAAGGCCGACGACCAGCCGCTGCTCGACGCGATGCAGGCCGCCCTCGTCAAGATGAAGGGCGACGGACGCCTCGCCGACATGCAGACGAAGTGGTTCGGCGTCAGCTTCGACACGCCCGACGTCGCTCCCGAACCCGCATTCTGATCGAGGATCGGGCCGCGTCCTTCACCGGGGCGCGGCCCGTTTCGCCGTCAAGGATAGTGTCATGTCGATGAGGCTCTTCGAGCTGATGCTGTGGGCGGCGGGAAACACCCTGCTCCTCAGCCTCGTGTCGATCGCGATCGGCCTTGCGATCGGGCTTCTGGTCTGCGCCGCCCGCCTCTCGCCGAGCGCAGCTTTGCGCTGGCCGGCGGTCGCCTTCATCAGCTTCTTCCGGGGCGTGCCGCTCCTCGTGCAGCTTCTCCTGATCTACAATCTCCTGCCGGTGCTCGGGCTGATGGTGCCGAGCACCGTCGCGGCGCTGATCGGCCTGTCGCTCTGCACCGCCGCCTATCAGGCCGAGAACCTTCGCGGCGGCTTCGCCTCCGTGCCCCGAGGCCTTCTCGAGGCCGCCGACATGGTGGGCCTCGGCGCCTGGCAGCAGTTCCGCCGGATCCGCGCGCCGATCGCGCTGCGTCTGACCCTGCCCGCCCTCGTCAACGAGGCCATCCTCATTCTCAAGGCCTCCTCGCTCGTCTCGGTGGTCGGCGTCATCGAGCTGACGCGCATGGCGCAGAACCTCTCGGCCAGCACCTATCGCCCGCTTCTCTTCTACGCCGTCGCCGGCGGGCTCTATCTGGCGATGAACTGGACCCTGGCCGGCGCCGGTTCGCTCACCGAGCGCCTCGTGAAGACGGGCCGCACATGAATTTCGACGTCGCTCTCATCCTCGGCCAGCTGCCCGCCATCCTCTCGGGCCTCTGGCTGACCGTCGGCATCTGGGCCGCCTCGACGATCGGTGGTCTGGTGCTCGGCTTTCTCGTCGCCACCGTGCGCCAGTTCGGTCCGGGCTGGGCGGGCGCGGCCCTTCGCATCGTCGTCGAGATCCTGCGCGGCACGCCCTTCCTCGTGCAGATCTTCCTTCTCTATTTCGGCGGGCCGGCCATCGGCCTGCGGCTCGACCCGATCCCCGCCGGGCTGATCGGCCTGACGATCTACGGCGCGGCCTATTTCTCCGAGATCTTCCGGGCCGGCTTTCGCGCCATCCCGCCCGGCCATGTCGAGGCCGCCGAGTGCGTCGGCCTCACCCGCAGCCAGATCGTCCTGCGCATTCTCCTGCCGGAAATGACCATGCTGGTCCTGCCGCAATGCGTGAACATGACCATCCTTCTGGTGAAGGAGACGGCCGTCCTGTCGATCATCACCGTGCCGGAAATGACCATGGTGATCGGCGCGATCGGCTCGCAGCAATATGCGTTCGTCGAGGCGATGTTTCTCCTCGCCCTCTTCTACTGGCTCCTGGTGGAGATCTGCGGGTGGCTCGGCCGCTTCAGCGAACGCCGGCTTTCCAAGTTCAGGTTCTCATGACGACGAGCACTCCCGCCATCGCGGTCCGCAACCTCACCAAGCGCTTCGGCGCGACCGAGGTTCTGAAGGGGCTGGACCTCGAGATCCAGCGCGGCGCCACCACCTGTCTCGTCGGCCCCTCCGGCTCCGGCAAGTCGACGCTGCTGCGCTGCATGGCCTTCCTCGAGGAGGCGACGAGCGGCACGATCCATGTCAACGGCGCGCCGCTCGGCTTCACCGAGGATGGCAGCGGCCGGCGCGTGCGCCTGCCGCAATCGAGCATCCGCGAGGTGCGCGGCCATATCGGCATGGTGTTCCAGCAGTTCAATCTCTGGCCGCACATGACGGCGCTCGGCAATGTCTGCGAGGCGCTGAAGCGGGTGCGCGGGCTGAAGCGCGACGAGGCGGAGGCCAAGGGCATAGAGCAGCTGCGCCATGTCGGCCTCGCCGACCGCGCCGGCCATTATCCCTCGCAGCTCTCGGGCGGCCAGCAGCAGCGCGTCGCCATCGCCCGGGCCCTGGCGCTGTCGCCGGCCATCATGCTCTTCGACGAGCCGACCTCCTCGCTCGACCCGGAGCTGACGGGCGAGGTGCTGAACGTCATGCGCGATCTCGCGACTGAGGGCATGACGATGGTGGTGGTGACGCACGAGATCGGCTTTGCCGCCTCGGTCGGCCAGAAGATCGCCTTCCTCGACGGCGGCAAGCTGCTGCTCGTCGGGCCGCCCTCGGAGGTCTTCGCCCATCCGCGTCATCCCCGCCTGACGCAGTTCCTCGAAACCTATCTCGATCGCGGCGCAGCCATGCTGCTCCAGTCCCCGTGAGCGCCGCGACGCGCTGAAGCCACTCATGACATCGCCCGTACGCCCTTCGCTGCACCAGACGATCCTGGCGGATCTGCGCGGCCGCATCCTGTCGGGCGAGTGGCCGCCGGGCACGCAGATCCCGTTCGAGCAGGCGCTCGCCACCCGGTTCGGCTGCTCGCGCATGACGGTCAACAAGGTGATGGGCGAGCTCGTCTCGGCCGGGCTGATCGAGCGCCGGCGCAAGGCCGGCAGCTTCGTGCGCCGGCCCCAGTCCTATTCCGCGGTGATGGAGATCGCCGACATCCGCCGCGAGGTGGAGACGCTCGGCCTCGCCTACGGGTTCGAGCTGGTGCGCCAGGAGCGTCGCGAGGCCGGTCCCGCCGACCAGAAGCGGCTGGGCCTGTCGGAGCCCCACCCGATCCTCGCCATCCTCTGCCGCCACTTCGCCGCGCGCCAGCCCTTCTGCGTCGAGAACCGGCTGATCGACCTCACCGTCGTGCCCGATGCCGCGCAGACGGATTTCGCGGTGGAATCGCCGGGCGCCTGGCTGATGGCGCGCGTGCCCTGGACGAGCGCCGAGCACACGATCCGGGCGGCGGGCGCCGACAAGCTCGTCGCCTCCGCGCTGCTCGTCGCGCCCGGCACGCCCTGCCTCGTCATCGACCGGCGCACCTGGAACTCCGCCAGCAGCGTCACCGCCGTGGAGCTCACCTATCTCGGCGAGGCGCACGAACTCGTCGCCCGCTTCACGCCTTCGCCGGGCGGCTGAAGCCTCAACGCCGCACGATGACGCCCGGGTTCATCGTGCCGTGCGGATCGAGGCTGGCCTTGACCAGCCGGATGAGCGCGAGCTTGCCCGGATCCGCGGTCGCCTCCAGCGGTCCGATGCGCTGGCTGCCGACGCCGTGTTCGGCCGAGAACGAGCCGCCGCGTTCGCGGATGTCGCGGTAGACGGCGGTCTCGACCTTCGCCGCGACATCGGGTTCGAGCGGTCCCGGCCGGTTGAGGATGATGTGCAGATTGCCGTCGGCGAGATGGCCGAAGATCAGCGGCTCGAACGCACCGTCGATGCGGGCGAGCTCGGGCAGCAGGCGGCCGAGATAGGCGGGGATCTCCGACTGCGGCAGCGACACGTCGAAGGACGGGGCGGCGGGATAGGCATGGTAGACGAGGTCGGTGTCCTCGCGCAGGCGCCAGAGTTCGCGCTCCTGCCGGCTGGACTGGGCGATGAGGCCGGTCGCTTGTGGAAACCGCTCCAGCACCGTCTCGAACAGCGTTTCGAAGGCGGCCGGCAGGCTGGCGTCCTCGGCGCCGCCGATCGACAGGAGACCATAGACGGGAGCCGAGCGGTCGATCGCCTCGCTCCGCCAGCCCAGCGCCTCGGCCGTCAGGTCGAGAAAGGGCCGCCACATCGCCTCGGCGGCGCGCAGGGTCACGCCGGGAAGCGCCAGCGCCAGCTGAATCACCTCCAGCACCGCCTCGACCGAGGGCAGGCCGAACAGGGCGGTGGCGCTCGCCTGCGGCAGCGGGTCGAGCTTGAGAACGGCGCGCGTGACGATGCCGAGCGTGCCCTCGGCGCCGATGACGAGATGCTTGAGGTCGTAGCCCGCCGCGGTCTTCACGACGCGGGTGCAGTCGCTCATCACCGTGCCGTCCGGCAGCACGGCCTCCAGCCCGAGGATGCGATGGCGCATGACGCCGTTGCGGAAGGCCATGATGCCACCGGCATTGGTGGAGATCATGCCCCCGATCGTCGCCGTGCCGCGCGAGGGCAGATCGATGCCGGGCTCCAGACCATGGGCGGCCGCGGCCTCCTGCACTGATTGCAGGCTCGCGCCCGCTCCGGCCGTGACGGTGCGCTCGATGGGGTCGAGCCGCTCCACCGCGTTCAATCGCGCCGTCGAGACCACGAGCTGCCCCGGCGCCGAGACCGAGCCGCCGACGAGGCCGGTGCGCCCGCCCTGCGGGACGATCGAAACGCCCGCTTCGCGGCAGAGGCGTACCAGTGAGGCGACCTCTTCGGTCGAGCCGGGCAGGGCGAGGAGGCCGCTCTTCAGGTTGTTGCGGTTCCAGCCGGGATCGATCGCGTCCAGGGCGTCGCCGGACTTGACGTGAGCCTGCCCCAAAAGCTGGCGCAGCCGATCCTCGAAGCCGGCGGGAAGCGGCAGGGCGGTCATCGGGCGGCGCGCCAGCGAACGAGCGCGTCGAGGAACCGTTCGCCGTCGCCCTGCGAGCCGATGGTCACGCGCAGGGAGCGCTCGAAGCCGCTCTCGCGCCACGGCTTGACGATGATCCCCTCCGCCAGCAGCGCCTCGGCGGCCGCGGCGCTGTCGCCGCCGCAATCGACGAACAGGAAGTTGGTGCGCGAGGGCGCGGTGCGAAAGCCCGCCGCCGCAAGGCCTTGGGCGAGCGCGGCGCGGCGTGCTTCGAGGCGGCTTACAGAGGCGCGCATCCAGTCCTGGTCCGCCAGCGCCGCGATCGCGGCGATCTGCGCCGCGCCGTTGACGTTGAACGGCGTCTTGGCCGCGGCAATCGTGCGGGCGAGAGCGGCGTCCGAGGCGATGGCGTAGCCGACGCGCAGCCCTGCGAGACCGTAGGCCTTGGAGAAGGTGCGCAGGATCACGAAGGGCAGGCCGGCATCGGACAGGATCTGCAAGGCGTCCGGCAGGGCGCCGCCGCCATATTCGAAATAGGCTTCGTCGAGCACGAAGAGCGTGCCGCGCCCGCATGCCGCCTCGGCGAGCCGCGTCAAGCCGGCTTCATTCAGTGCGGGGCCGACCGGGTTCCAAGGCGAGGAGAGGAAGACGAGGGCGGGGCCCGTCTCGATCGCCGTGGCCAGCGCGTCGAGGTCGAAGCCGAAATCGGGCAGCATCGCGATCTTGCGCACCCGCGCCCCGGTGGCGAGCGGCTCGATCTCGTGCAGGCCGAAGCTCGGGGCGACGGTGAGCACCTCGCGTCCCGGCTCGAGCGCGGCCCGCGAGATGGCGGCGATCATCTCCTCCGACCCGTTGCCGCAAACGATCCGATCGGGCGCAACGTCCAGAAACGAACCGAGCGCGGCGCGCAGCGCGGTGCAGGCGGGATCGGCGTAGCGCGAGGGATCGTAGCCGGCGAGGGCTTCGAGGACGCGGGGCGAGCAGCCGTCGGGGTTCTCGTTGCTGGCGAGGCGGGCGATGTCGTGGCGCCCGCTCACGCGCCGCGCGGTTTCGACGCTGAGGCCGGCATTGTAGGCCGGCAAGGCCGCGACGTGGGGATTGAGGCGAAGGGCGGCACGGGCCGTGGGTTCGAGGACGTCGCTCACGGGAGGGCTCCGGTCGGTGGGGTTCGGGAGGATGGCGGGGCGCCATCAGATGTCGAGCGTGACGTCGCCTCGCGGGCGCGTGCAGCAGAGGAGGACCTGGCCCGGCGCGGGCTCGTCCAGCGGCTCCTCGGTATAATCCACCTCGCCCGAGAGAAGCGTCGCGCTGCAGGTCATGCAGACGCCCGAACGGCAGCTGAAGGCCGGCGACAGGCCGGCCGCCTCGGCCAGCTCCAGAAGCGAGCCGGCGCTTGGCGTGAACAGTGCGGCGCTGCCCGAGCGCGCGAACGCCACCACCGGGCCCGAAGCCGGCTCCGGCTCCGTCATGGTGAGGGCAACCGGTTCGGGTGCCGCCGGGGGCGGCGGCGATGGGCTGCCGAGAAGCGAGGCGGGACCGAAGAACTCGTAGGCGATGCGCTCCGGCCGGATGCCGAGGCCGAGCAGCGTCTCGTGGAGGGCGCGCATGAAGGGCGGTGGCCCGCAGAGATAGACGTCGTAGTCGTCGAGCGGCAGGAGCGACTGGAGCACCGCGCGCGTGACGAGACCCGAGGTGGCGTGGCGGGCGCGCACCTCGTCCTCCGCCGTCGGATTGCGGTAGACGAAGGCGGTGCGGATGCCCGGCCGCTTCGCCGCCAGCGCGTCAACCTCGTCGCCGAGCGCATGGCTGCGCCCGTCTTCGCAGGCGTGGACGAAATGCACGGGGCGTCCCGGTCGCTCGGCCAACCGGTGCAGCATCGCCAGAAGCGGCGTGATCCCGACGCCGCCCGACAGGAGAAGCACGGCGCGTTCGCTCGTCTCGTCGAACACGAACTCGCCGCGCGGCGCGCTCGCCCAGACCACGTCGCCGGGCTGGAGCCGATGGTGAAAGTGGCCCGAGCCCAGCCCCGTGCCGTCCGGCCTCTCCTCGCAGGGCTCGCGCTTGACCGAGATGCGGTAGGTCCGCCCGTCGGAGGGCCCGGAGATCGAATAGTTGCGCAAGGCCCAGCCGCCCGGCGAGGCGGCGTCGGGCACGCGGACCGCGAGGAACTGGCCCGGCCGGAACGGGGTCCAGCCGTCCGGCTCGCCCGGTTCGAGGAGAAAGGAGGTGATGGCCTCGCTTTCGCGCCGGGCCTCGATCAGGCGCAGGCGCCGGAAGCCGGCCGGCCCCACCGGCGTCAACGCCGGATCGCTCATTCCGCGGCGATCGAGGCGGTGGGCGCGAGGGTTGCCCGCTCGGCCTCGATCATCTGCTGCAGCCGCCGCCGGAAGCGCAGCGGGCCGACGTCGATCTTCAGGTCGAGATGGGGGGTCTGCCTGTTCGCCATGCCCTGATTGACAGCTTCGAGGACGACGCGGTCCTCCTCGAAGGCACCGCGCACGGAACTGGCGAACCGCGCCGAGACCTCGGCATCGTCGGGCGCGAAGTTGCGCATCTGGAACCAGTAATATTTCGTGTGGTTCTCGTCGACGGGCGTCATGAAGTTGTAGCTGTCCATCAGGAACACGTCCTCGTGCAGCGGCTCGCCCTCGCGGTGGCTGTTGGCCGGCACGAAGATCGCCTTGATGATGGCGTTCGAGGGATAGCGCACCTCGTAGTGCTGCTTGCGGTCGCAGGGACCAGAGAACTTGAGGAAGGGCGCGTAGAAGGGGGCGGGCTCGGAATCGATCATCCAGCGCCAGACCGTGACGCCGTCAGGGGCCACCGTCGTTTCCAGCGGCGTCTCCTCGCAGGCGGAACTGGCGAACGAGCTCTGGTGGACCCAGGCGACGTGCGAGGGGTCGAGCAGGTTGTCGGTCATGTAGAGATAGTTGCAGGCGAGCACCATCGACTCGCCGCGATTGATCCCCCAGGCCGGGTCGCCCCAGTGGTCGACGGCGAAGATCTCGGCGGGATCGGCCTTCTCGGCCTCGCCCATCCAGATCCAGAGCAGGCCGTAGCGTTCGTGGATGGGATAGGCGCGCACCCGCGCCACATGCGGAATGCGCTCGGCGCCGGGCACGCGGGTGCAGGCCCCCGTGCCGTCGAAGGTGAGGCCGTGATAGCCGCACTCGACGTCGTCGCCCTTGATGCGGCCCATGGAGAGCGGCAGCTTGCGGTGCGGGCAGGCATCCTCGAGGGCCGCCACCGAGCCGTCGCGGCGGCGGTAGAGGACGATGCTCTCGCCGAGCACTCGCACGGGCATGAGACCCTCGGCGACCTCGTGCTCCCAAGCCGCGACATACCATGCGTTTCGCAGAAACATCGGTCCATCCTCGCTCTTGAATTCAGGCCATTGTCGAAACTTTCCGCACTGGGGACAACCGGTCGAAAACTGTGCTATCGTTTAGTTATTCTAAATCCAAACTGCAGCCGATCGACGAGGGTGCATGGCGGGGATCCCGCATCTCAAGGCTCTACAGGCCTTCGCGGCCTTCGGGACGCAGGGCAGCGTCAGCGGCGCGGCGCGCGAACTCGGCGTCTCGCCGGGCGCCGTCACGCAGCAGCTCCAGAAGCTGGAAGAGCATCTGGGCCTGGCCCTGATCGAGCGGCAGGGCCGCCACATGGAACTGACGCGCTGGGGCCGGCTGTACCATGCCGAAATCCATGCGGGGTTCGAGCGGCTGTCCGGGGCAAGCGAGATCGTGCGCCGGGCGCGCGGCGACACGGCGCTCAGCCTCAGCGCGCTCACCTCCGTCCTCGGCAAGTGGATCGGGCGCGAGATCTTCGAGTGGCGGGCGCTCTGCCCCGGCTCGGTCGTCCAGCTCGTCGGCACGGAGCAGGAGCCGGACCTCGAACGCGACGGGATCGACTTTCGCATCTGCTACGGGCCGCAGGCGCGCTATCCCCACGCCGTCGACCTCTTTACCGACTGGGCGGTGCCCGCCTGCTCGCCGCGACTGATCGAAGGACGGCGGCCGACGGAGGGCGCCGACATTTTCGGCTTCCCGCTTCTTCATATCGTCTGGGCCGGCGCGGCCTCGCTGGCGCCGAGCTGGGAGGACTGGGCGGCGCTGATCGGCGCGCCGCCGGGCCCGATCCCCTGCGATCTCTCCACCATGCTCTCGTCCAGCGCCATCGACGCGGCGGTGGCCGGGCGGGGCTTCGTGCTGGCGCAGATGTCGATGATCGCCGACGAACTGGACGCGGGCCGGCTCGTCATCCCCTTCGACCATCGGCTGCGGCTGGCCGCGCCCTACCGGCTGGCCTGGAGCGCGGCCTCGCTGGACAAGCCCTTCGCGCGGGACTTCCATCGCTGGCTGCTCGCCAAGGGCCGCCGGCAGGGCGTCCTCTCGGCGCCCGCACCAAGCGCCTGACGCGGCGGCAAGCGATCCGTCAGGACTCGCTTTCCAGACGATAGCGCGTGCCGGGATAGAGCAGCCGGACGAAGGAGACGACCTGTCCGCCGGACCAGGTGCGGCGGCGCACGAGGAGGCACGGTTCGCTGCGCGCGATCGACAGCATCCGGCATTCCCAGGGCTGCGCGGTCACCGCCTCGATGAACTGCTCGGCCCGCTCGATCGGGGCAAGGGCAGACAGGTAGCCGTTGGGCGTCGCCGTCGTGAAATCCTGCCCGGCATAGTCGGGAGCGAGCGCCGGGTTGACGAAGCGGTCCTCGATCTGGATCGGCAGGTCGCCTTCGCGGTGGACGATGATCGAATGGACGGCGATCGCGCCGAGCGGCAGGTCGAGCGCATCGGCGAGTTCGGGCCCGCAGGCCTCGCTCTGCAGGAGAAGCACGCTCGCGCCGTGCGCGCCGCCGCGGGCGCGGATCTCGTCGGCGATGTTGGGAACGCTCTGGAACTGCGAGCTTCGCTTGCGGGCCGCGACGAACGAGCCCTTGCCGCGAATGCGCGTGATGAGCCCCTCGGCCGCCAGCTCGCGCAGCGCCCGGTTCGCCGTCATCCGGCTGACGCCGAGCGACTTCACCAGTTCGTTCTCGGAGGGGACGCGGTGGCCGGGCGGCCATTCCCCGCTCTCGACGCGCGAGCGCACGTGACGCTTGAGGCGCGCATAGAGCGGCGCGGACGCATCGGCCGCGTCCGGGGAAGAGGGCTCGGGCGCGCTCGGCGACATGCGGTCCTTTGGTGATTGGGGGGACAATGGGGGACAATGGGGTGCGATGCGGGCGACGATCCGACGAGCGGTTCGCGGTCGAACCTGCCCGATCCCGGCTTGCAATTCCAGAGGTCTTCGTCAATGTTGTATAGGCAACTTGATCGGAGACGCCGAGAATGCCCCCCCATCGCCGCCGCCTCTTCTGCCCGGTCGCGCTTCTCGCCGATGGCTGGGCGCGGGAGGTCGTGCTGGAGTTGGACGGGCAGGGCCGCATCGCCTCGATCGACCTCTCGGGCGATGCGGGAGGCTCCGAACGCCTGTCCGGCCCAGTCGTGCCAGCTCTGACGAACCTTCACTCCCATGCCTTCCAGCGCGCCATGGCGGGGCTGGCGGAAGTGGCGGGCACGGGCGAGGACAGTTTCTGGACGTGGCGCACGGAGATGTACCGCATCCTGGCGCTGATGGGGCCGGACGATATCGAGGCGATCGCCGCCAAGCTCTATATGGAACTTCTGAAGGGCGGCTTCGGGCGCGTCGCCGAGTTTCACTATCTCCATCACGGACCGGACGGCACGCCCTATGCCGACGCCGCCGAGACCTCGCGGCGCATTCTTGTCGCCGCCGGACGCACCGGCATCGGCCTGACCCATCTTCCGGTCTTCTACGCCCACGCCAATTTCGGCGGCGCGGCGCCCGGCGAGGGGCAGCGCCCCTTCCTGCACGATGTCGACGGGTTCCTCGCGCTGCTGGACGCGCTGGCGCCGGCGTGCCGCGAAGCGGGCGCGACGCTGGGGCTCGCCATCCATTCGCTGCGGGCCGCGACGCCGGGCGAGATGCATGCGATCCTCGGCCATGAGCGCACGGGCGGGCCGATCCACATCCACGTCGCCGAGCAGGAGCGCGAACTCGCCGACTGCCTCGCCTGGAGCGGACGCCGCCCGGTCGAATGGCTGCTCGACGAGATGCCGGTGGACGCCCGCTGGTGCGCCATTCACGCCACGCAGATGGACGAGGCCGAGACGGTTCGTCTCGCCCGCTCCGGTGCGGTCGCCGGCCTCTGCCCGGCGACGGAGGCCAATCTCGGCGACGGTCTCTTTCCGGCGACGGGGTTCCTGGCCGCCGGCGGGCGGTTCGGTATCGGCACCGACAGCCATGTCGCCACGAGCGTCGCGCAGGAGCTTCGGCTGCTCGAATACGGCCAGAGGCTGCGCGATCGGCGTCGCAACCGGCTGGCCGCCGCGCCGGGTGCCTCGGTCGGCCGCTCGCTTCTGGACGGCGCGCTCGCCGGCGGGGCGCAGGCGGCGGGTCAGTTCACCCACGGGCTCGGGATCGGCGCCCCCGCAGATCTCCTCGTTCTCGACGGCACGGAGCCGTTCCTCGCCATGGCGGAGGGGGACGCGATCCTCGATCGCTGGATCTTCGCGCTCGGTGACGGTGCGGTGCGCGACGTGATCATCGGCGGGCGCTTCGTCATTCGCGACCACACCCATTCGGCCGAGGCGGAGATCGATGCCGCCTTCGCGCGCACCCTGGCCAAGCTGCGGGCCTGACGGCTCGCCAGTACCTTTCCATCGAGGACACCGGCATGAAACGACTTCTGACCCATGCGCGCCTCGCGACCCTTGCGGAGGGGACGCAGGGTCTCGGGATCGTCGAGGACGGCGCGATCCTGATCGAGGCCGGGCGCATCGCCTATGCCGGGCCACGCGCCGGCTTGCCGGCGGTGGAGGGGGCCGAGACGGTGGACCTCGGCGGCCGCTGGGTGACGCCGGCCCTCATCGACTGCCACACCCATCTCGTGCATGGCGGCAACCGGGCCCGCGAGTTCGAGATGCGCTTGTCGGGCGCGAGCTACGAGGAGATCGCGCGGGCGGGCGGCGGCATCGTCGCCTCGCTCGCCGCGACACGCGCCCTCTCGGTTCGGGATCTCGCGGACACCGCGCTGCCGCGCCTCGACGCGCTGCTGGCCGAGGGTGTCTCGACGGTGGAGATCAAGTCCGGCTACGGGCTGGAGATCGAAGCCGAATGCCGGATGCTGGAAGCCGCGCGCCTCTTGGCGACCCTGCGCCCGGTGCGGATCGCGACGAGCTGGCTCGCCGCCCACGCGACCCCCGCCGAGTACAAGGGCCGCAATGCCGACTATCTCGCCGAGGTGGCGATCCCCGGCCTTCGCGAGGCGCATCGGCGCGGCCTCGTCGATGCCGTGGACGGGTTCTGCGAGGGCATCGCCTTTTCCGCTGCCGAGATGGAGGCCGTCTTCGAAGCGGCGCGCGCGCTCGGTCTGCCAGTGAAGCTCCATGCCGAGCAGCTGTCGCATGCCGGCGGCGCGGCGCTGGCGGCCCGCTACGGCGCGCTCTCGGCCGACCATCTGGAATATGCCGACGCCGAGGATGCCGCGGCCATGGCCGCGTCGGGAACGGTGGCCGTGCTCCTGCCGGGCGCCTACTATTTCATCCGCGAGACGAAGGCGCCTCCCGTCGAGCTTTTCCGCCGGGCGGGCGTGCCGATGGCGCTGGCGACCGACTGCAACCCCGGTACCTCGCCGCTCACCTCGCTGCTCCTGACGATGAACATGGGTGCGACGCTCTTCCGCATGACCGTGGAGGAGTGCCTGGCCGCCACGACCCGCGAGGCCGCCCGCGCCCTCGGGCTCCTGGCCGAGACCGGCACGATCGAGACGGCCAAGTCCGCCGATCTCGCGGTCTGGGATATCGCAAGCCCGGCCGAACTCGTCTACCGCATCGGCTTCAACCCATTGCACGCCCGCTACTTCCAGGGAGAGAGAACCGGCCGATGACCGTCTTCGAGCTGCACCGGGGCACATCGCCCATCATCCTCGCCTTCCCCCATACGGGCACGTTCGTTCCGCCCGAGATCGAGGCACGGCTGAGCGAGGAGGGCCGCGTCCTTCGCGACACCGACTGGCACATCCACCGCCTCTATGACGGGCTGCTGCCGGGGGCGAGCATCGTGCGCGCCACCTTCCACCGCTACTGCATCGACGCTAACCGCGATCCGGCGGGTGCCAGCCTCTATCCCGGCCAGAACACGACGGGGCTGGTGCCCATCACGAATTTTGACGGCGTGTCGATCTGGCGCGAGGGCGAGGAGCCCACCGAGGCCGACATCGCGGAGCGCCTCGCGCGGTTCCACGCGCCCTACCACGCGGCGCTGCGAGCCGAGATCGCGCGGGTGCGGGAGGAACACGGCGTCGCCGTGGTCTACGACTGCCATTCCATCCGCGCGCGCGTGCCGTTCCTCTTCGATGGGCAGCTGCCCGATCTCAACATCGGCACGGATGGCGGGAAGACCTGCGATCCCGCCATCGAGCGCGCCGTGCTGGAAGCCTGCGTTGATGCGACGGGCTACTCCCACGTCCTGAACGGGCGCTTTCGCGGCGGCTGGACGACGCGGGTCTATGGCGAGCCCGCGCGCGGGGTGAATGCCGTTCAGATGGAACTCGCGCAGATCTCCCATCTGGCAACGGAGACGCCGCCCTTCGCGCTCGACGAGGTGCGCGCCGCGCGGCTTCGCCCCGTTCTCCAAGCCGTTTTGACGCGCCTCGAAGCCGTCGCCCTTTCCCTTGCCTTGAAGGACCGTTCCGCATGAGCAACCCCCGCCACAACATCCGCGAGGTCCGGGCGGCCCGTGGGACCCAGTTGACGGCCAAGAGCTGGCTGACGGAAGCGCCGCTGCGGATGCTGATGAACAATCTCGACCCCGAGGTCGCCGAGAACCCGAACGAACTGGTGGTCTACGGCGGCATCGGTCGGGCCGCGCGGACCTGGGACGATTTCGACCGCATCGTCGCAAGCCTTCGCGATCTCGACGAGGACCAGACGCTGCTCGTCCAGTCCGGCAAGCCGGTCGGCGTCTTCCGCACCCACAGGGACGCCCCCCGCGTCCTCATCGCCAATTCCAACCTCGTGCCGCACTGGGCGACCTGGGACCATTTCAACGAACTGGATAAGAAGGGTCTGGCCATGTACGGCCAGATGACCGCCGGATCGTGGATCTATATCGGTACGCAAGGCATCGTGCAGGGCACCTATGAGACCTTCGTGGAGGCCGGGCGCCAGCATTACGGCGGCAGCCTGAAGGGCCGCTGGATCCTCACCGGCGGCCTCGGCGGCATGGGCGGCGCGCAGCCGCTCGCCGCCGTCATGGCCGGGGCGTGCTGCCTCGCCGTCGAGTGCAATCCGGATTCGATCGAGTTTCGCCTGCGCACCCGCTATGTCGACGAGAAGGCCGAGACGCTCGACGAGGCGCTGGCGATGATCGAGCGCTGGACGGCGGCGGGTGAGGCGAAATCCGTCGGGCTGCTGGGCAACGCCGCCGAGATCCTGCCCGAGATGGTCCGGCGCGGCATCCGGCCCGACATGGTCACCGACCAGACCTCGGCGCACGACCCGATCAACGGCTACCTGCCCGCCGGCTGGACGATGGCCGAGTGGAAGGCCAGGCGCGAGAGCGATCCGAAGGCGGTTGAGCGCGCCGCGCGCGCCTCGATGCGCACCCATGTCGAGGCCATGCTGGCCTTCCACGCCGCCGGCGTGCCGACCCTCGACTACGGCAACAACATCCGGCAGGTGGCCAAGGACGAGGGACTGGAGAACGCCTTCGACTTCCCCGGCTTCGTGCCCGCCTATATCCGGCCGCTCTTCTGCCGGGGCATCGGCCCGTTCCGCTGGGCGGCGCTCTCGGGCGACCCGGAGGATATCTACAGGACCGACGCCAAGGTTAGGGAACTCACCCCCGGCAACGCCCATCTGCACAACTGGCTCGACATGGCGCGCGAGCGCATCGCCTTTCAAGGCTTGCCGGCGCGCATCTGCTGGGTGGGGCTCGGCGACCGCCACCGCCTCGGTCTCGCCTTCAACGAGATGGTGCGCACCGGCGAGCTGAAGGCGCCCGTCGTCATCGGCCGCGACCATCTGGATTCGGGCTCCGTCGCCTCGCCGAACCGCGAGACGGAGGCGATGAGGGACGGCTCGGACGCCGTCTCCGACTGGCCGCTACTCAACGCGCTGCTCAATTGCGCGTCGGGCGCGACCTGGGTGTCGCTCCACCACGGCGGCGGCGTCGGCATGGGCTTCTCCCAGCATTCCGGCATGGTGGTCTGCGCCGACGGCACCGACGATGCGGCGCGCCGGCTCGCCAACGTCCTGTGGAACGACCCGGCCACCGGTGTCATGCGCCATGCCGATGCCGGCTACGAGATCGCCCTCGACTGCGCCCGCGAGCAGGGGCTCGACCTGCCCGCCATCCTGCGGTGAGCCGTGGCCGGCTCCTGCGCGCGAGTGATCACCGGCGCATGCTTTGGAAGAACGGCGGCGGCGAGACGATCGAGATCGCCGTCCATCCGCCGGGCGCCGACCTTGCCGGGTTCGACTGGCGGATCAGCATGGCGAGCGTCGCCCATGACGGCCCGTTCTCGCGGTTCGAGGGCGTCGACCGCACGCTCGCCGTTCTCACCGGACACGGAATGGATCTCGAGATCGAAGGGATGGGGCGACGGAGCCTGACGGCGGGGTCCGACCCGCTGGCGTTTCCGGCGGACGCACCGACGGGCGCCCGGCTTCATGACGGGGCAATTACCGATCTCAACGTGATGACGCGGCGCGGCGTCTGCCGCCATCGTGTTGCGCTGGCAGAGCTTCGAGCCGGCGTCATCGAGCTTCGCGGTCGCTGGTGCTTCGTGATCCCCCTGCGGGCCTGCCGGATCGCTGTCGATGAGGCGGTGATCGAAGCCGGCCCCGGCGACGCCGTCGCGTTCGAGGCGCCGGACGGGCGGCCCATCGTCATCGGGGCGGAGGCGCTGGCGGCCTACCTCATCGAGATCGATCCCTCGGGAGACTGACGGATGCCCGGAGGGTCCCGCGCTCGCGGAGCTTCAGAGATACCGCGCGACAAGCGTCTTCACGTCGACGCGCGCCTTGAGGCGGGCGGCGAGGAGATAGGTTCCCCCGACCTTGCGCTGGAGGAACAGCGCGTCGGTCGGCGGCAGGCGCCAGCCGTCGCGCTCGCCGGCAAATTCCATGCCTTGCTCGCGAAGCCGGCCGAGGATCGTCGTGTCGGCGAAATCGAAGACGTCCGAGCGCAGGACCGACGCCCTCACCATGTCGAACATCGCCATGACCTTGTCCTGATGGCGCTGCGGCACGCTCTCGTCGATGAGGCCCATCACTGTGAGCGCCGACCGCACGCCCGGCCGGTCGTTGCCGAGGCCCGCCGCCGCCAGCCGACGGCAATCCTCGGCGAAGGCTGCGGGAAACGCCCGAGTCGCGCCGAAGTCGAGAAGGACGATGCGCCCGCTCGTCGGCTCGTAGCGGTAGTTCGCGAGGTTCGGGTCGGTCTGCATCAGCTGGAACGTGAAGAGTTCGCGCAGGACAAGATCGATCAGACGCGCCGCCACGCGATCGCGCTCGGCCTGCGAAGCCTGCTCCAGCGTCTCGATCGGCACGCTGTCGAGATAGGTCATCGCAAGGACGTTCTCGCCCGTGAGATCGCGGTGGACGAGGGGGATGACGAAGTCCGGGTCGTCCTTCAGAAGAACGGCGAAGCGCTCGATGCAGTCGGCTTCGCGCCGGTAGTCGGCCTCCTCGCGCAACTGCCGCTTGGCTTCGCCGAGAAGCGGCGCCACATCGAGATGCCGCGGCACGATGCCCGACATCCTCAGGAGCGTCGCGACATTGTCGACATCGCTGTCGATCGAACGCCGGACGCCGGGATACTGGATCTTGATCGCGATGTCCCGCCCGTCTCTCGTCAGGGCTCGATGCACCTGCCCGATCGAGGCGGCGGCGACCGGCCGGAACGAGAAGCTCTCGAACCGCGCCAGCCAGCCCGGCCCCCATTCCCGGTCGAGCACGGCCTGGATCTGGTGGCGTGGCATCGGCTCGGCGTCGGCGCGAAGGCGCGCCATGATCGATGCGAGTTCGGGCGGCAGGACGTCGCCGGCCTCCATCGAGATCAGCTGACCCATCTTCATCGCCGCGCCGCGCAGATGGGCGAGCTGGCCGGTCACCCGCAGCACGTTGGCAGGGGTCAGCAGCAGGTCCTCGACACGCGGTCGCTCGCCGCGCGCCAGACGACCGGCACCCTCGATCAGCATGCCGCCCGCCACGCCCGCCGCCATGCCGCCGAGCCTTGCGAGCCGCGACAGGCGGCGACTGGGGACCGAGGAACCGTCGGAACGGGGATTGCGTGGCGCCAAGGGAGGATCCTTCGATGGGCGCGCCGGGAGATATGTATGGCACGCGGCTCGTCGCCCCAGACCTGCGTCCACCCGCGCCGAAGGCAACGCCCGGCGCCTGCGACCCATCGTCTGGCATGGGGACCCCGCACGCCGGACGCGATCCGCGACCCCTCGGACATCAGCGTGATCGCGTGGAACGGCTTGTCGTTCGCATCACAATCTTCATGCGGGCCTGGCTATCCTCTTCTCGACAATTTGGAGCATCGCATGCCGTTCGTCGCCGCGTATTTCGTGATCGTCAACATCGCGGCCTACGGCGCGATGGCGCTCGACAAGGCGAAGGCCGAAGCCGGCCACCGCCGGATCCCGGAGCGCAAGCTGCTCGGGCTCGCCCTGATCGGCGGCTCGATCGGCACGGTCCTCGCGCAGCGGATGGTTCGCCACAAGACGCGCAAGGAGCCGTTCCGCTCGCGCCTCATCGGGATCGTCGTGTTGCAGATCGGGCTTCTGGCCGTGGCAGCTGTTGCCGGTCCGGACCGCATCATCGCCGGCTTCACGGCGCTGACGGAAACGCCTGTTGCCGGCCAAGCCGGCCGCTGAGATCGAGGTGTCGGCGGCCGGCCGCCGCCCCGTCGTCGCCCTCAAGCGACCTGCGCGTGAGCGGTCGGCGCCTGCAGCTTCGTCGGCCGCCGGGTGAAGGCCAGCGTCTCCTCGAAGCTCGTGACGCCCGCCTGGCTGCCGAGGCCGGTGGCGTTGAGCGCGGAGGTCGCCTGCGCGAAGCGGACCATGCTTTCGGGGTCCATTCCGCGCACGATCCCGGTCGCGATGCCGGCGTTGAAGGCGTCGCCGCAGCCGCAGGAGCAGATCATCTCGATGTCGAAGGCCGGCATCAGGAAGCGGTCGCCGTTCGAGTGCCGGTAGTAGGCGCCGTTCTCGCCGAGCGTCAGGATGCAGCAGGTCACGCCCTTGTCGAGGAAGAAGCGGGCGACGTCGTCGATGTCCTCCAGCCCCGACAGAACGCGGGCCTCCTCGATCGAGGGCAGGAAATAGTCGGTGTGGGGGAGGAGCCCCGCGACGTTGGCGAGGTCCTTTTCCGTGGCGGCGAAGACGTCCACCGTCGTGACGGCGCCGCGCCGCTGCGCCTCGGCGAAGAGGCGGGCCGAGGGTTCGCCGTCCATGCGATCCATCAGGCCGACGCCGCCGATATGGACGACTTTGGCGTCCAGCACCTGATCGACGGCGCTCTCGGGAATGACGAAGGCGCCGGTGGCGCCGCGCATGTGCAGCGCCGGGCGCGATCCGTCCGCGCGCGTCAGCACGATCGAGGACGAGGTGCCGACGCCGCTCAGGCGTTGCATCGTCGAGACGTCGACGCCGAAATGCTGCAGGCGCTGGAGCACCCAGTCGGCCATCAGGTCGTCGCCGACGCCGCCGACCGCCAGGCACGACAGCCCATGCTTGGCGGCGGCGATGACGGCCGCGCCCGCCGCGCCCGACACCGCCATGGCGATCTCGTCGATGAACAGGGTTCCCCCGCCGGGCGGAATGGCGCCGACGGGGCGGCCGAGGCAGTCGAACGTGTAGAAGCCGATCGACGTGTAGTCGTAGCGCATGGTGGTTCCCTCCCAGAAATCTCGGATCCCTTCCCGATCCGTCTCTCAGATCCCCGCGCGCGCCTCAGGGCGACGGCGAGGCCGTCTTGATCTCGCATCCGGCCCGGATCGCCTCGATCTCGGCCCGCGCCTCGGCGCTCGCGAGGCCCCGCAGCGCGATGTCGGTGCGCCGGCGCAGGATGTCGTCGCCCGTGCGAACGCGCTCGTTCGAGGCGATCCAGGCGATCTCCGCGACATGATAGTCCCGCAGGCTGGCCAGCGTCTCGCCGTCCGATCCGCCGATCGCCGCGGCGACCGCTCGGGCGCGCGTGCCGTAGCGCGAGAGAAGCCGCTCGCCGACATCGGCGTCGGCGTTCGCCGAGCCCGCCAGTTCGGCGACGAGGCGCGCGCGCTCCGGCGCGGTGCGCGGAAAACCGCGCCCCCCGCCGATGGGCAGTTCGGCGGTGGAGGCCAGGCGCGGGCGACCGAGACGGGCGAGGATGCGATCCGTCACCTCTTCCGAGAAGCCGCGATAGGTCGTCCACTTGCCGCCGATCAGCGACAGGACGGGGATCTCGGTGCCCGGCAGCTTGTCCTCGGCGATCGAATGATCGCGGCTGATGGCGCCGGGATCGGAAACATCGGCACGCGGCAGAGGGCGAACGCCGCAGAAGGCGAAGACGACATCCTCGCGGCTGAGCTGGATGGCGGGAAACACCTCGGCCACGACCGCGATGAGATAGTCGGTCTCGGCCCGGCTCGCTTGCGCCTCGTCGGGATCGCCGACGGGAATGTCGGTGGAGCCGATCAGCACCTTGCCCTTGAACGGGTAGAGGAGGTTCACGCGCCCGTCGGCCGAGCCGAAATAGACCATGCGCCCGCCAAGCGCCGCCAGAAGCGCGGGGCTGTCCACCACCACGTGCGAGCCCTTCGTGCCGCCCATGTAGCGACTGTTCAGGCCGAGCGCGGCGTTGACGCCGTCGATCCAGGCGCCGCCCGCGTTGACGACGACATCCGCGGTGAACCGGCTGGTCTCGCCCGTCAGCGTATCGGCGATCTCGATGACGCCGCCGGCCGTGCCGCGAACGCTGGCATAGGTGCGAACCACGCTCGCGGAATGGTCGGCGAGGGCATCCTCCACGAGTTCGAAGCCGAGCCGTTCGGCATGGTCGAGCCGGGCTTCGTAATAGAGGCCGACGGCTGATATCGTGGGGTCGAGCCCCGGCAGTTCGGCCTGCGCCTGGCGCCGTCCGATGAAGCGATGCACCGGCATGGCGCGGAACCGCCGTCCGAAGACGTCGTAGAGCGTCAGCCCGAGCTTGGTGATGAGGACGCCGCGGTCGTTGAGCCTGGCGGACAGGCCGAGGAAGCGGCGGATCGAGGGCACGATGCCGCCGAACCAGGACCGGATCGGCAGGGCGGTCTCCAGCGGGGTCACGACATGCGGCGCGTTGCGCAGGAGAATGTTGCGCTCCTCGGCGGACTGGCGCACCAGCCGGAACTCGCCGGTCTCCAAATATTTGAGCCCGCCATGCATGAGGCGCGACGAGGCCTCGCTCGCACCCGAGCAGATGTCGGCGCGGTCGATCAGCAGACAGTCGACACCCTGCAGGCAGAGGTCGCGGAACGTGCCGACGCCGTTGATGCCCGCGCCGATGATGGCGACGCTGACATGCCGGGGCGTGACGGGGAGCGGTTCGAACGCGGTCATTGTCAGGATACGATGGCGACCTTGATGGCGTCGCCGCGTGCCGCCGTCGCCAGTGCCTCCGAGATCGCCGGCAGGGCGAAGCGGTGGGTGAGGAAGGGTTTGGTATCGAGCTGGCCGGAGGCGATCAGGTTCAGCGATTGTTCGAACTGAAGCCGCGACAGGCCGAAGGATCCGGTGACGATCAACTCGTTGTAGTGGATGGCGTTGACGTCGAGCGCGGCCATCTCGCCCTTCGAGAAGCCCGCAAAGAGACTGACGCGGCCACGAAGGCGCGCGAGCCCCAGCGCATCGTTGGCGAGCGAGGGCACGCCGATGGCGACGATCACGACATCGGCGCCGATGCCCCCGGACTCAGCCCGCACGATCGCCGAGAGGTCCTCTGCGACGGGATCGACCACGATGTCGGCGCCGGCCGCGAGCGCTGCGGCGCGCCGGCCGGCATTGGGCTCGGACACGATGATGCGGCGCGCGCCCGACAGGCGGGCGACCTTGACGTGGAGCAGGCCGATCGGGCCGGAGCCAAGAATGGCGACGACATCGCCGCGCTCGACGCCGACCCGTTCCTGCCCGTTGATCACGCAGGCCAGCGGCTCGGCGAGCGCCGCCTCCTCGAAGCTGATGCCCGCGGGCATGGGAAAGACGTTGCCGGTCTCGAGCGCCCGTCCGGGAATGCGAACGTATTCGGCAAACGCCCCGTCGACCTCGTAGCCGATGGCGGTAAGGTTTGCACAAAGGTTCTCGGCGCCGCGCCGGCAATAGGCGCAATGTCCGCAGGCGATGGCGGGATCGACGCAGATGGCGTCGCCGACCTTGAAGCGGGTCGATCCGCCGTTGTCGACGATCTCGCCGGAAAATTCGTGGCCGAGGACGCTGGGATAGCGCACGCCCATGGTCTTGCGCCCGGTGACGATGCGGATGTCGGTGCCGCAGATCGTGGCGGCGCGAACGCGCAGCACAAGGTCGCCGCGCTCGGGGACGGGGTCCGCGATATCGTCGAAGAGCACGTCGTTGGGGGCACGCAGGAGGGCGGCTTTCATGGATCGGATCCCTCGAACCAGGACGCTGGGCAGCGCGGTTTGGCAGGGGTAGGCCGATTTTATGTGATTTGCAAATGTAAAATGTTCAGATGCTTGATGGGGCTTGGACGCAGTGCAAGCTGCCAAGTTTACAGCAGAAACTCGCACCCACATCAAAGATATTCGACCATGCACGCGTAGAGCATTCGGCCAAGCCGGTGCAAAAACGATCGGCGATGAACAAATGTGTTGACGAACATCTGCCGTTCGGTTGATCATTTGTGCGTCAAGGGCCGCGGGAGACGGTCGCCGCAAGGCTGGATGGCGACCATCCGCTGACGTCAGGGCCTTGGCCCGCTTCGGGAGGAAATCGAACATGCGGAATGGAACTCTGTCGGCCGTCCTCATCGGCTGCACGCTGATCGGCACGGCACTGCCGGCGCTGGCCCAGAGCCAGCAGGACCTGATCAAGCCGATCGACAAGGAGCTGACCTTCGTCTTCATCCCGAAGGTCATCCATCCCTGGTACGACGTGGTGCGCCAGGGCGGCCAGTTCGCGGTGGACGAGTTCGCCAAGGAGGGCATCAAGATCAACATGATCTGGGATCAGCCGCCGCAGGCCGACGTCGCCGACCAGAACCAGCGCATCGAGGCCAATATCGGCCGCAAGCCCGACGGCCTCGCCGTCGCGTGTCTCGATCAGGCCACCAACGTCCAGCTCCTGGGCGAGGCGCGCGAGGCCGGCGTCAACACGATTACGTTCAACTCGTTCTGCTCGCCGGACTTCGCCTTCGTCGGCCAGAAGGACAGCTTCGGCGACGGCTACGATCTCGGCAAGTTCCTCGCCGAGCATATCGGCGGCGAGGGCAATGTCGGCGTCCTCTCGGGTTCGCTCACCGCCACCGACCATGTCGAGCGCATCAAGGGCTTCAAGAAGGCGCTCGAGGAGTTCCCGAAGGTCAAGATCGTCTTCGAGCAGCCCGACGACGACGTTCTCGAGAATGCCGTGTCGCTGACCGAGAACGCGCTGCAGGCCCATCCCGACATCAAGGGCTTCTTCGGCTGCAACGCCTCCAACCCGATCGGCATCGCGCGCGCCGTGCAGAACGCCGGCAAGGCGGGCACCGTCGCCGTGGTCGGCATGGACGATCTGCCCGAGGCCGTGGATTTCGTGAAGGAGGGCGTCATCACCGCGCTGAAGGCCCAGCGCCAGTGGGACATCGGCTACTGGGCGGTCAAGTACATGGTCGCCATGAACCAGAACCACACGATCCCGATGGACCACAACACCGGCTCGCGGCTGATCACCAAGGACTCGATGTAACGTCGGGCGGGACCGGGCGCGCCAGCGCGCCCGGCCGCTGGCCAAGGAGGGATCTCGATGGACGCCATCGCCACCGCCTTCGAGGCGCGCAGCGTATCCAAGAGCTTCGGCGTGGTGCAGGCGCTTCGCGACGTCAGCGTCTCGATCCGGGCCGGCGAGGTCCATGCGATCATCGGCGAGAACGGCGCCGGCAAGTCGACCCTGATGAACGTCATCTGCGGACGAATGCGCCCGACCGCCGGCACGCTGCACGTCGACGGCGCCGAGGCGCAGTTCCATTCGCCGGGCGAGGCGCAGCGCGCCGGCATCGCCATCGCGCCGCAGGAGATTAACCTCGTGCCGGCGCTCAGCGTCTGCGAGAACATCCTGCTCGGCGCCGAGGTGACGCGCGGCCTTCGCATCGACTGGCGCGCCACGCGCGAGGAGGCGCTGACCCACCTCCATGCCGTCGACGATACGATCGACGGCGAGGCACGCGTCGAAACCTTGTCGAAGGCGCAGCAGCAACTCGTCCAGATCGCCCGCGCCGTCGCCACGAAGGCGCGAATCCTCATCTTCGACGAGCCGACCGCGGCGCTGACGATGCGCGAAACCGAGAAGCTCTACGCCTTCATCCGGCGCTTTCGCGAGGGCGGCGGCGCGGTCTTCTACATCTCGCACCGGCTCGACGAGATCCTGATGCTCGCCGACCGCATCACCGTGCTGCGCGACGGCGCCTTCGTCGGCGAACTCGACCCCAGGCGTGCGACGAAGGGGGAGATGGTGTCCCTGATGGCGGGGCGCGACGTCGTCCTCTCGCATCACATGCCGCGCCGCCTCGAAGACCGGCCAGTGGTGCTCAAGGTGTCCGGCCTGACGCGCGCCGGCGAGTTCGAGGACGTCTCGTTCGAGCTGCACGAGGGGGAGGTCCTCGGCATGTCCGGCCTGATCGGCGCCGGCCGCACCGAAGTCGCCAAATGCCTCTTCGGGCTGACGCGGCCGCAGGCGGGAACGGTCGAAATCTTCGGCGACGCGCGCCCCGTCGCGGATCCCGCCGATGCCATCGCGCGCGGCCTCGTCTACCTGCCGGAGGAGCGCAAGCAGGAGGGGATCTTCCCGCTGCTCTCGATCGCCGAGAACCTCACCATCGCCACGCTCGACCGGTTTCGAAGGCCCGCCTGGATGGATTTCGCGGCGATGGGGCGCACCGTCGAGGATTATGTCGACAAGCTGCGCATCAAGATCGGTTCGCCGGGCGACCCCATCACCAGCCTGTCGGGCGGCAACCAGCAGAAGGTCATTCTCGCCCGCTGGCTCTCGAAGAATTCGCGCATCCTCATCCTCGACGAGCCGACCCGCGGCATCGACGTCGCCGCCAAATCCGAGATCCAGGGCGTCCTCGACGTTCTGACCGCGCAGGGGCTGTCGATCATCTACATCTCGTCCGAGCTCGAGGAGGTCCTCAACGTCTCCGACCGGATCGTCGTGATGCACGAAGGCCGGGTGAAGGGCACGCCGCGCACCGAGGACATGACCCAGGAAGCGCTGCTGCAGCTCGCCATGAGTTGAGCCGCGCTCCGGCCGGCATGTCCTCAAAGACCGACAGTCGCGGGCGAGAGGCGAACGGCCGGCCCGCTCTCCTTTCGACCCGATCCCATTTCCAAGAGGCATCGTCATGACCAACACCGTTCTGGCCGAAGGTCGCAGGCGACGGGCCGCCGCACCATCCCTCCTGTCCCGGTTCAAGTCCTGGGAGGCGAGCGGCATCCTCATCGCGCTCGTCGCCTTCACGATCCTCCTGTCGATCGCGGCGCCGAACTTCCTGTCGAGCTACAATCTCACCGTGGTCGCACGCGCCGCCGCCTTCGTCGGTCTCGTCGCCCTCGGGCAGACGCTCGTGCTGCTCCTCGGCGGCATCGACCTGTCGGTGGGCACGTCGGCGGGGCTCTCGGCGATCATCGGCTCGCTGCTGCTGACGGCGGTCGGCGTCCATCCCTATCTGGTGCTGCCGCTGGCGGCCGGTTTCGGGATGTGCCTCGGCCTCGTCAACGGCTTCCTCATCGCCTATCTCAGGCTAAACCCGTTCATCGTGACGCTGGCGACCGGCGAGATCTTCGCCGGCCTCACCCTCGTCATCACCGAAGGCTATCCGATCCGCCCGCTCGGCGCGCAGTTCCGCGTCTTCGGCCAGGGCGAACTTCTCGGCCTGCCGGTGCCCGTCTGGTTCTTCCTCGTCGCCTCCGCGATCCTGATCTGGATGCTGCGGCACACCAAGTTCGGCCGAAACATCTTCGCCATCGGCGGCAACCGCGACGCCGCGACGCTGGTGGGCATCCGCATCCGCCGCGTCGAGCTGCTCGTCTACGGACTGGCCGGCATGTTCGCGGCGCTGGCGGGCATGCTCTATGCCAGCCGCATGGACGCCGGCCAGCCCTCGGTCGGCGAGGGCTGGATGCTCCAGGCGATCACCGCCGCGATCATCGGCGGTACCAGCCTTCGCGGCGGGCAGGGCACGATCGTGGGAACCGTTCTCGGCGCCCTGCTCCTGGCGATGCTCGCCAACGGCACCGTGCTCCTCAACGTCTCCGGCTTCTGGCAGCGGGTGATCGTCGGCCTCGTCGTTCTCGTCGCCATTCTCGTCGACCTCGCACGCCGCCATCGCAGCTGAACCGAGACACCGCATCCCGAGCGGGCCCGCCCGCCCGGGCATCGTGGACGAGGAAGGGGCTGTCGGAACCGGGCGCGGACGCTTTATCACCGCACGATCGGTTCTCTCCCAGCGAAAGGCTCTTCGTGTCCAACGAAAGCGAAGACATCAAGGCGCGGGCCGCCTGGCTCTACTACATGGAGGGGCTGACGCAGGATCAGGTGGCCCAGATCCTGAACCTCACGCGCACGAAGGTGCTGCGCATGCTGGCGGCTGCCCGCGAGGACGGCACCGTGCAGATCCGGGTCACCTCGCCGATCGCCCATTGCGCGCGGCTCGAGCGCGAGGTGCGCGCGCGCTTCTCCATGGAGCGCGTCGTCGTGGTGCCGAACCCGCAGGACGAGGCCAAGGTCCCCTCCGTCATCGGCGCGGCGCTCGGCCAGCTTCTGCCCGACCTCCTCGTGGACGGCATGACGATCGGGCTCGGCTGGGGGCGCACGCTCTCCTCCAGCCTGCCTTTCCTCCTGCCGATGGGCCATGCCCGCTCCACCACCATCTCGATGCTCGGCGGGCTGACCCATGTCAGCTCCTCCAACCCCTCCGAGTTCGCCTGGCGCTTCGCCGACCGGCTGGGCGGCGACTGCTACATGCTGGCCGGCCCGGTCTTCGCGCCCGATCGCGCGACGCGCGACGCGCTCGTCGGCCATCGCGGCATCGCCGAGGTGTTCCGGCGCACCGACCGGCTGGATCTCGCCATCTGCAGCGTCGGCGACTTCACGCGCGACTCGATCTTCGTCCAGTACGGGCTGCTGGAGCGCGCCGACCTCGATTCGCTGGAGCGCGCCGGGGCGGTGGGCGACATTCTCTGCCGGTTCATCGATGCCGACGGTGCCGTCCTCGACCATTTCGTCAACGACCGCGTGCTCGCCGTCGATCCGCGCCAGCTGACGCAGGCCCGCCGCACGATCCTGGCGTCCGGCGGCTGGTCGAAGTTTCCCGCCATCAAGGCCGCGATGACCCTGCTGCAGCCCGACATCCTCGTCACCGACGAGCGGACCGCCGAACGGCTTCTCGACGGCGCCTGACGGGAGCCCGCCTTGCGATGCCGCGGGGGCCTGTAAACGGCGATCCATGCTATGGGCGACGTCGAAGCCACTTCGGCGCATCGGGAGTTTGAGGAACATGGCGCGCAAGATCCGGGATGAGAGCTGGAACACCGACGAGCCCGCCGAGAGCGCGCCGGCCGAGCTGTGCTGGCTTTGCGGGCGACCGCTCGGCAAGACCGTGGACCGCTTCCACCCCATCCCGAAGAGCCGGGGTGGGCGCGACACCGTGCCGGTCCATCCGATCTGCCGCGAGACGATCGACGCCAACTTCTCGGCCGGCGAACTCGTCCGCCACGCCGAAAACTCCATCCCGCTCAGCGACAACGAGACGGTCGCGCGCTTCATCAAATGGGTCGCCAACAAACCCGCCGACTTCCACTCCGCGACGAAGGCGGGCCGATAGCGCCTTCACGCGCAAGGCGGCGTCACGCGGCATGCGGCGAGGGCCCACTCGCTGGCGGACTGGCGCGAAGCAGCGGCACGAGGCAGAGGGCCGCCGCCGTCAGGGCGGCGATCAGCGCCCAGGCGAGATCCGTGGTCTCGACGAGGGCGAGGACCCGGATGCGCGGCTCCACCAGGGAATGCAGGGCGTGGTCGCCGATCGTCACGCCCGAACCGCTGGTGAAAAAATCGGGAAGACGCAGCGTTGCCAGGGTCTGGGCATCGCCGGCCTTAAGGCGCTCCGCGATCGCCTGCCCATAGGACGGTCCGAGCCCGTAGAGGATGGTGTCGATGGCGGCGATGCCGATCGCCCCGCCGAGATTGCGCATGAGATTGAAGAGGGCGCTGGCATCGGCGACACGCGCGGCCGGGAGATGGCCGAGCGCGAGGCGCGTCGGCGGCAGCAGACAGAACATGAAGGCGGCGCCCCGCAGCAGCTGTGGCAACAGCATTTCGGCCGCATCGGTCTCGGCGCTCTGAAATGCGCCGAGACCGCAGCCGAGCGCCAGCAGCGCGAAGCCGAAGGCGCTGAGCCAGCGCGCGTCCACCCGCCGCTCCAGGAACACTGCGACGGGCGCCGCGACGAGTTGCGCCAGCCCCGTCGCCAGCATGATCCGGCCGATCTCAAGCGCGTCGTGGCCGCGCACATAGGCCAGAAACACCGGCATCAGGTAGACCGAGCCGAACAGGGCGATGCCGAGCAGGAAGCTGAAGGCGGAGCCGACCGCAAAGTCGCGGTCCCGTAGAAGCGATAGGTCGAGAAGCGGCTGCGTTGCGCGCCGGCACCGCGCGAACAGGCCGGCGCCCGCACCGGCGGACAGCGCGAGAAGCAGCGTCACGGGCGCCGAGCCCCAGCCGCGATGCGGCGCTTCCTTCAGCCCGATCACCAGCGCTGCGAGCCCGCCCGCCAGGAGCACGACGGCGACCGGATCGGGCCATCCCGTCTCCCTGTCTCGCCCGCCGCCCGGCAGCAGCGCGAGCCCGCCGATCACGGCCAGGACACCCGGTGCCACATTGACGAGGAACAGCCAGTGCCAGGAATAGGTACCGGTGATCCAGCCACCGAAGATCGGGCCGACCGTCGGCGCGAGAACGGCGAGAACGCCGGCAATGGTGGTCGCCGCCGTCTGGTGACGCTCGGGAAAGAGAAGGAAGACCGCCGCGAAGACGGACGGGATCAGCGTTCCCCCGGCAAAGCCCTGCACCACGCGCCAGGCGACGAGCGGCGCGAAGCTCTGGCTGGCGGCGCATCCGCAGGAGGCCAGCGTGAAGGCCAGCACCGCCGTGCCGAACAGCCATCGAAGGCCGAAGCGGCGCAGGAGGAAGCCGGTGAGGGGGATCGCGACGATCTCGGCGATGAGATAGGCGGTCTGCATCCAGCTCGCATCCTCCGGCGCGATGGCGAGCTGGGCCTGGATCGTGGGAAGCGAGGTGGCGACGATCTGAATGTCGAGGATCGCCATGAACATGGCGAGGCACATGGCGCCGAACCCGGCGAAGAGCCGCCAGCTCGTGGCCTCCGATGCCAGACCATCGCCGTGCCGAGCCGCAGGTTCCACGCTCATCTCCCGGCCCCACACCCGCCCGGTGCTCGCGCGCCGCAACCACTGCCCGGCTCGAACCACCGGACCGCGCGACGCATCCGGTCGGACCATCGGCCCCGCCGCTCGGCCTCGTCAATGCGGTCCCGTCCGCCCTCCGATCTGCACGTCCTCGAATCGACTGGTCGCGTTCGCCTTCACGTCGCGAGCGCGACGGTGCCGACATCCGGCTGATGCCCGGAAAGCGGAAGAACTGCCGTCGGATGGGTTTGTCCAGCGCTCGTCTCGCGCCGCAGGTCGTCAAAGTCTCACGTCGACAGCGCCGACGAATGCTCGTCCGAACAACGAGAGTCGGGCTGACTTAGCCTCCACCGTTGCAGGACTGCGAAGTCCACGGCGAAGCCATCGAAATCGCACGGGAACGCGATCGAGACTAGGATGAAACTGTTCGAAAGTCTCGGACACTCGCGCCAGATGGAGTTGTCACAATCTGGCAGATGTGTCGAATGGTGCGCCCGAAGAGATTCGAACTCCTGACCCCCAGATTCGTAGTCTGGTGCTCTATCCAGCTGAGCTACGGGCGCATCCATGAAGCGGTTGAGGCGGTTGGCCTCGGCCGTTCGTGAGCGCTTACTAGCTGCCCCCCGGGGCGATTGCAAGCGCCGTTTGTCGCAAAAGCGTCGTCGTCTCCGCCCGTGCGGAAGGTCGGGCAGCGGAGGTCAGTGCAAGGCGTTGATTGCAAAGGCCGCATGCCGGAATGACCGCTCGCAGGCTTGGACGAACGGCGTCAGTCGTCAGTGCGAACGGGGGCGGGGGAGGGGAGGTCGACCTCAAATCGGGCGCCCGCCAGCGTCTCGTCGGACAGCCGGATCCGGCCGCCGTGGGCGGCGACGATCTCGGCGGCGATGGCCAGCCCGAGGCCGGTACCGCCGGCGCGCGTCGAACCGCGGAAGGCCTTGAAGAGGTGGGCGCGCGCGGGTTCGCTGAGGCCCGGCCCCGTGTCCTCGACTGACAGCCTCACCCCGGCGTCGCCGGTGCGCTCGGCGAGAACGCTGACGCGGCGCACGATGGCCTGCGAATCGTCGCCCTCCAGCGCCTGGACCGCGTTGCGCACGAGATTGGACAGGGCGCGAAACATCTGCTCGGGATCGACCTCGACCTCGAAGCGCTCGGGAACGGCATTGACGAGCTCGATCCCGCCGTCGGGCGGTAGCAGCTGCATCTCGAAGACCTCGTCGACAAGCCGCCGCAGCAGGATGTGCCGGCGCGTCGGCAGGCTTTCGGTGGCTTGGCCGTAGGCGAGGACCGACTGGGTGTAGACGAGGGCGCGGTCGAGCGAACGGATGAGGATGGGGGCGAAGCGCTGCACCTGCGCGTCCGGCAGGTCGGAGAGGCGGTCGGAGACGAGCTGGGCGGACGCCAGGATGTTGCGCAGGTCATGATTGATCTTCGACACCGCAAGGCCGAGATCGGCGAGGTGGCGCTGCTCGCGCAGCGTGCGGGCGAGCGCGCTCTGCATGCCCGCCAGTTCGCGCTCGGCCATGCCGAGTTCGTCCCGGCGCCGGCTCGGCGCGATGATGCGGGAGGGATCTTCCGGATCGGCGGCAAAGCGCACCATCGCCTGCGTCATCCGGCGGATCGGACCGAGCAGCGCCAGATTGATCGCGCCGAAGACGAGGGCCCCGGCAAAGCTGGCGATCGACAGGGAGAGAAGCAGGATGTTGCGCGAGGAGGCGAGCATGGCCCGGCGCAGCGGTCGCTCCTCGATGACGATCTCGCCGGTGATCGACCCGTCGCCGATCGGCCCGACCAGCCGGATCAGCCGCTCGCCGCCGAAGGCGAGCGTGTCGAAGGCGGCAGCGACGGCGGCGAAGGGGCCCTCGCTTTCGAGTTCCACCATCAGGTCGACGCCGCCGACATCGGGCGCCCGCGCCAGGAGCTTGGTGACGCCGGGCTCTCGGATGGCGATGAGGCGGGCATCGAGCGCGCGCAGGAGTTCGGCCTCCTGCTCGGGCGAGAGAAGCACGCCGCCCTCGCCGAATTCGGAGACGAGAGTGGCGACCGACACGGTCTCGAGCTTCGATTCCAGCCAGTCGCGCCGGAAGTTGGCGATCGAGGGCACGAAGATCAGGACCTCGGCCGACATCACGGCGAGGGCGGTGATGGCGAAGAGGCGAATCGACAGGCGGCTGGACAGGGACGGGCGTCCCGCCGGGCCCGCCCCCGTCCCCTCGCCGTCCCGTTCCCTCATCGATCGTCCTCGAACCTTGGATGACATCGCTCGTCACGCACTGGTGAAGATGGAGGAACGGGACGGGATCGACAGGGCCGCAGCGATCGGGCGTCCGATATTTTGCGCGCGAGCTTTGTGGGGTGCGCGCGAGGGCTAAGCCACGACGACTGTCGTCTCGGGCGGGTGCGGCTTGTGGGAGGGGACGGCACAGGAGGATGGGGCGCCCGGATTGACTTTGCGTCCCGTCCTTTCCTATAAGCGCGTCCAAGAGCGGATGCCGTGTCGCCTGGGAGGTCCCGTGCGACGATTTCGTGCGTTCGCGCGGCGACCCGAACCCTAACCGATTTGAGAAGGCCTGCGGGCAATCCCGCGGGAGTTGAACAATGAAGCGCACTTATCAGCCGTCCAAGCTCGTCCGCAAGCGTCGCCATGGCTTCCGCTCGCGCATGGCCACCGTCGGCGGCCGCAACGTGATCGCCTCGCGCCGCGCCAAGGGCCGCAAGCGCCTGTCGGCCTGAGCCCCGTCCCGGACGCGGCCCGCAACGGGCGGGAGGCGAGTCCGATCGTCGCTCGCATGACATCACGCGCCGAGTTTCTTGCGGCGCGGCGGGGCCGTCGTCTGAACGGCCCCTTCTTCTTTATCGAGGCGCTCGATCGGGCCGACGGTGGCGTCGCCCGGCTCGGGCTGACCGTGACCCGCAAGGTCGGCAATGCCGTCGAGCGCAATCGCATCCGGCGCCGTCTTCGCGAGGCCGTCCGGGTGACGTGCCGGGCTGACATGACGCCCGGCTTCGACTATGTCGTCGTCGCGCGGCGCGAACTCCTCAACCTGCCTTTCGACACGCTGACCGTCGAACTTTCGCGACGCCTCGCGAAGGTCAAGCCGACGGGTCGGCCGGCCGCACGGCCTCCCTCGGGGACTGAATGATGGAAAACAGCCGGAATTTCCTGATCGCCATGGCGCTGTCGCTCGCCGTCCTGATCGGGTGGCAGTTCCTGGTGGTCAACCCGCGCGTCGAGGCCCAGCGGCAGGCCGAGGTGACCCGTCAGGGTTCGCTGCAGACGCCGACGACCCCGGCCGGCACGGCGCAGGATCAGGTGGTGGCGCCCGCGGGCCGCGAAAGCGTCGTCCCGACGTCGGGCACGCCAGCGATCACCGGTCAGACCCGTGACGCCGCACTCGCCGCCTCGCCGCGCGTTCCCATCGATACGCCGGCGCTGTCGGGCTCGATCAACCTGCAGGGCGCGCGTCTCGACGATCTGCGCCTCAAGGGCTACCACGAGACCGTCGACGACAGCTCGCCGACCATCGTTCTCCTCTCGCCCGAGACGATCGGCTCGAACGCCTATTTCGCCGAATTCGGCTATTCCGGCCAGGGTGCCGGCGACCTGCCGGGCCCCGGCACGATGTGGCAGGCCGCGGCCGGCCAGACGCTCTCGCCGCAGACGCCTGTCACGCTTACCTACACCAATCCGCAGGGCACGGTGTTCACACGCACCCTCTCGGTCGACGCGAACTACATGTTCACCGTCGCCGACAGCGTCCAGAACGCAGGATCGGCGCCGATCACCATCTCGCCCTATGGCCGCGTCGTGCGCTTCTCCAAGCCCGAGGTCGCCGCGGCCTACGTGCTGTTCGAAGGGCTTCTCGGCGTCTTCGGCGACGAGGGCCTGCAGGAGGTCAAGTACCACGCGATCGAGGAGGACGGCCGCGTATCGCCGCCCAAGGTCTCGACAGGCTGGCTCGGCATCACCGACAAGTACTGGGCGACCGCCCTCGTGCCCGCCGCCGGCGTCGGCCAGTTCCAGCCGAACTTCCGCTATTCCGCCGAGGGCCGCGCCTTCTACCAGTCGGACTATCTGGCCGATCCCATCACGATCGAGCCCGGCGCGACCGCCGAGACCACCAACCGGGTCTTTGCCGGCGCCAAGGTCGTCGATCTCATCAACAGCTACGAGCAGAGCCTCGCCATCCCGCATTTCGGGCAGCTGATCGACTGGGGCTGGTTCTACTTCATCACCAAGCCGATGTTCTGGTTCATCGACCATCTCTACGGTCTGACCGGCAATTTCGGCGTCGCCATCCTGCTCGTCACCGTCACGCTCAAGCTCGCCTTCTTTCCGCTCGCCTCGAAGTCGTACAAGTCGATGGCGAAGATGAAGATGGCGCAGCCCAAGATCGCGGAGCTGCGCGAGAAATACGCCGACGACAAGATGAAGCAGCAGCAGGAGATGATGCGCATCTACAAGGAGGAGAAGATCAATCCGGCGGCGGGCTGCTGGCCCGTTCTGATCCAGATTCCGGTCTTCTTCGCCCTCTACAAGGTGCTCTACATCACCATCGAAATGCGGCACGCGCCGTTCTTCGGCTGGATCCAGGATCTGGCGGCGCCCGATCCGACGAGCGTCTTCAACCTCTTCGGGCTGATCCCACTGACGCTGCCGCACCTGCTGATGGTAGGCATCTGGCCGATCCTTATGGGCATCACGATGTTCGTGCAGATGCGCCTGAACCCGACGCCGCCCGACCCGGCGCAGCAGATGATCTTCACCTGGATGCCGGTGATCTTCACCTTCATGCTGGCTTCGTTCCCCGCAGGTCTCGTGATCTACTGGACCTGGAACAACACGCTCTCGATCGCCCAGCAGACCCTGATCATGAAGCGCAACGGCGCCAAGATCGAGTTGTGGGACAATCTTCGCGACACGTTCAAGCGGAAGAAGAAAGAGGCCTGACCGCCTCATCGCCTGCCACATCGATTCTATGGGCCCGGTCTCAGGCAGATCCTGAGACCGGGCCTTTTCGTTTTGCCTCGACCGCTCCGGCGGTTCTTCGGGCGCTCTTGGTGCCTGCCGGTTGGACGCTGGGCGCCAGCCCATGTTAGGGACGCCCATGCCCCAAGGTCCTGATCCCCGCATGATCCATCCGGTGCCCGAGCACCAGCGGATCGTCTTCCTCAAGCCGCTGATCGATAGCCCGCGCATCGAGATTGGCGAGTACACCTATTACGACGACCCCGAGGATGCGCTTGATTTCGAGAAGCGCAACATCCTCCATCATTACGAGTTCCTCGGCGACAAGCTGATCATCGGGCGGTTCTGCGCGCTGGCGACCGGCGCCTGCTTCGTGATGAACGGCGCCAACCATGCGATGACCGGGCTCTCGACCTACCCGTTCAACATCTTCCGCTTCGGCTGGGAGGAAGGGTTCGATTTCGAGACCATCCGCGCCGGGCTGAAGGGGGATACGGTGGTCGGCAACGACGTCTGGATCGGCTCGGATGTCACGATCATGCCGGGCGTTCGCATCGGCGACGGGGCGCTGATCGCGGCCAAAAGCGTGGTGACGCGGGACGTCGCGCCTTACGCGGTCGTCGGCGGCAATCCGGCGGAGGAGCACCGCATGCGCTTTGCCCCCGAGATCGTCGAGCGGCTGCTGGCGCTCGCCTGGTGGAACTGGCCGATCGACAAGGTCTCGGCCAACCTCGCCGCCATTCGCGGCGGCGATATCGACGCGCTGGAGAGAGCGGCATGACCGAACGCAGGATTTCCGCCATTCCCGGTCCCGAGGACCCGCAGGCCGACACGCGCCTGTTCTTCGCGCGTCCCTGGGTCTTCATCCGCGGCGTGCCGTCGATGAAGTTCCTGCCGCCGGAGGGGCCGCCCGAGGTGGCGTTCGCGGGCCGCTCCAATGTCGGCAAGTCGTCGCTGATCAACGGCATCGTCGGTCAGAAGGGGCTGGCGCGCACGTCGAACACGCCGGGCCGCACGCAGGAACTCAACTATTTCGTGCCGGACGGCTACACGGGCGAGGGCGACGACATGCCGCCGATCGCGCTCGTCGACATGCCCGGCTACGGCTACGCCAAGGCGCCGAAGGACCAGGTCGACGCCTGGACGAAGCTCGTCTTCGACTACCTGCGCGGTCGCGCCACGCTGAAGCGCGTCTTCGTGCTGATCGATGCCCGCCACGGTATCAAGGCCAACGACCAGGAGGTGCTGTCGCTGCTCGACAAGGCGGCGGTCTCCTATCAGATCGTGCTGACGAAGGCCGACAAGATCTCGGCGCTGGCACTCCCCAAGCTCGAGGCGGCGACGCGCGAACTGATCCGCAAGCGGCCCGCCGCCTTCCCCGAAATCATCGCCACCTCGTCGGAGAAGGTCGAGGGGCTGGATCAGGTCCAGTCCGTCATCGCCGACTTCGCCCGCGAGGGCTGAAAGGCGACGGGCCCGCCGATCAGCGCTTCGGCCCGTATCCGCTCATGAACAGGGTGACGGCCGCATCCACCGTGCGTGCGATGTCCTCGGACGTCGCCGGCGGGGCCTCGTCGTCGAAGAATCGGCGCCGCAGCAGGCCGGCTGTGGTCAGTTCGATGAACTGCGCGGCGGCAAGCGGCACGTCGTCGATGGCGAGCGTCCCGGCCTCGCAGGCGCGCGTCAGGTAGTCCGATACGAGGGCGAGGCCGCGCGCCGGCCCATGCCGGTAGAACTCGCGGCCGAGATGCGGCATGCGAGAGGCGACCGCGATCACGGTGCGCTTGGCGTGCATGGCCGCCGGGGAGAGCACCATCGTCGCCAGCCGCGTGCCGAAGAGCGTCAACGTCTCCGCCGGGTGGTCGGCGTCGCCGAGCAGCGCCTCGACCTCCGCGAAATAGCGCTCGCGCTCCTCCTCGATCAGCGCGTGGAAGAGATCTTCCTTCGAGCGGAAATAGACGTAGAGCGTCGATTTCGAGACGCCGCTCTCGCGCACGATGTCGTTCATCGACGCCGCATCGAAGCCCACGGAGACGAAGATCTGGCGCGCGCCCTCCAAAATCTGCCGACGCTTGGCGGGATCCTCGCCCGCTGCGCTCCGCCCGTCGGGAGCGGACGGCGCCTTGCAGACCGGGATCGGATAAAGCGTCGCGGATGGAGGCACCGGTGAAACTTTCCTAAGCATCGCAAATTATTGTGAGGGTCGGCGTGATCGACGTCTTGCACTGCACCCACACTCCCGCTAAGTCAACATCGAACCGAACGGTTCGGTTCGATTGAGGTCCCGTGTCATGCTGAAGTCCGTTCCCAAGACCGACAGTGCCACCGATGCGACGGAGGCGTCTTTGCCCTCGGGCGAGACCGCCAAATCCGAACGGGACGCACTCAAGCTTGAAGTGATCGCGCGCAAGGGCAGCGAGGCTGAGGCGAAGGCGCCGTCGCCCCCGGCCGCCGCTCCGATCACGCAGGCCCCGGCCAAGACCACGAAGAAGGGCGGCGGGCTCAAGAAACTGGTGCTCTCCTGCGTGCTGCTTGCGGCGATCGGCGGCGGCGCCTGGTATGGCCATCACTGGTGGGTGGACGGGCGCTTCCTCGTGACGACCGACGACGCCTATGTCTCCGCCGACATGGCGATCATGACGCCGAAGGTCACTGGCTATGTCGCCAGCGTGCCCGTGGTCGAGAACCAGACGGTCAAGGCCGGCCAGCCCATCGTCGAGATCGATCCCGGCGACTATGCGCTCGCGCTGCGCTCGGCCGAGGCCAAGATCGACACGCAGAGCGCCACGATCGAGCGCATCCGCGCCGAGCGCGCCGCCGCGGACGAGGCGGTCGCGGAAGCGCAGGCCAACAAGGTCGCGGCCGAGGCGGCACAGGCGCAAGCCGATCTCGACCTGCAGCGGGCCCAGAGCCTCGTGCGCTCCGGTGCGGGCGCGCAGGCCCCGCTCGACAGCGCCCGGTCGGCCCAGGCCGAAGCCAACGCCAAGGTCGCCGGCACGAATGCCGCCATCGCCTCGGCCCGCGCGCAGGGCACCGTCCTCGACGCGCAGATCAAGGAAGCCGAGGCGACGGGGCGCGAACTGGCGGTGGACCGGGACGTGGCGGCGCGTAACCTTTCGTTTACGACGCTGCGCGCGCCCTATGACGGCGTCATCGGCAATCTCGCGGTGCAGCCGGGCGACCTTGTCTCGTCGTCGCGCCGTCTCGCCGCGATCGTGCCGCTCGACAAGGTGTTCGTCGACGCGAACTTCAAGGAAACGCAGGTCCACGAGATCGTGGCGGGCGAGAAGGCCCGCATCGAGGTGGACGCGCTGCCCGGCGTCGAGGTGTCGGGCACGGTGGTCTCGATCTCGCCGGCGTCCGGCTCGGTCTTCTCCCTGCTGCCCGCCGACAACGCCACCGGCAACTTCACGAAGATCGTGCAGCGCGTGCCCGTGCGCATCGCCATCGATCCGGCGGACGCCCATTCCGGCAAGCTGCGGCCGGGCCTGTCGGTGACGGTCTCGGTGGACCAGCGCACCGCACCGGGCGCCGCCGCCACGACGGCCGCCGCCGAGTAGGACCTGCGGGCGCGTCCCACGCGCGCTCGCCCTTACGCTCCATCGAACGCCGGCCCGACCGCGACCGGGAAGGTTCCGCGCCCATGTCCAGCACAACAGCCGGTTCGACCCCTGCCGCCAGCGCCGCTCCCCCGATCGGCGACACCATTCCCATGCGCCGGATGCTGGCCTTCATGGCCATGGTGTTCGGCATGTTCATGGCGATCCTCGACATCCAGATCGTCTCGGCCTCGCTGGCCGAGATCCAGGCGGGCCTTTCGGCCTCGACCGACGAGATCGCCTGGGTGCAGACGGCCTATCTCATCGCCGAAGTCATCATGATCCCGCTCTCCGGGTTCCTCGCCCGGATGCTGTCGACCCGCGTCCTCTTCACGCTGGCGGCGGCAGGCTTCACAGCGTCGTCGGCGCTCTGCGCCACCGCCACCAACATCGACCAGATGATCCTCTACCGGGCGCTGCAGGGTTTCATCGGCGGCGGCATGATCCCGAGCGTCTTCGCGGCGGCCTTCACGATCTTTCCGCCCTCCAAGCGCGCCATCGTCTCGCCGATGATCGGCCTCGTCGCGACACTCGCCCCGACGATCGGCCCGACCGTCGGCGGCTATCTCAGCCACGCCCTGTCCTGGCACTGGCTGTTCCTCGTCAACGTGCCCTTCGGCATCCTGGTGACGATCGCGGTCTGGAACCTCGTCGACTTCGACAAGCCGGACCTGTCCTTGTTCAAGAAGTTCGACTGGTTCGGCCTTCTCGGCATGGCCGCCTTCCTCGGTTCGCTCGAATACGTGCTGGAGGAGGGGCCTCTCGACGACTGGTTCGAGGACCGGGTGATCGTGGTGCTCAGCGTCGTGCTCGTGCTGGGAGCGATGCTCTTCCTGTGGCGGGCCTTCACGGCCAAGGAGCCGATCGTCGATCTCACCGCCTTCGCCAACCGCAACTTCGCCTTCGGCTCGCTCTTCTCCTTCGTCATGGGCGTTGGGCTCTACGGGCTCACCTACCTCTATCCCGTCTATCTCGGTCGCATCCGCGGCTACGATTCGCTGATGATCGGCGAGACGATGTTCGTCTCGGGCCTCGCCATGTTCTTCACCGCGCCGCTGTCGGGCATCCTCTCGAAGAAGCTCGACCCGCGCGCGATGATGGCGATCGGCTTCGTCTCCTTCGGCCTCGGCACGTGGCTGATGAGCGGTATCACCCACGACTGGGACTTTCGCGAACTGTTCATCCCGCAGATCCTGCGTGGCTTCGGGCTGATGATGGCGATGGTGCCGATCAACAACATCGCGCTCGGCACCCTGTCGCCGCAGAAGATGAAGGGTGCGTCCGGCCTCTATAATCTCACCCGCAATCTCGGCGGCGCGGTGGGCCTCGCCGTCATCAACACGATGATCAGCGACCGCACGGCGCTGCATTACGACCGTCTGGCCGAGCGCGTCTCGTGGGGCCGGCAGGTCGCCGAGGACCGGCTCGACGACATGGCGGCGACCTTCTCGGCGCGCGGTCTCGACGGGGCGGATGCGGCGATCGGGCAGATGGTGGCGCTGGTGCGGCGCGAGGCCAGCGTCATGGCCTTTTCCGACGTCTTCCTGGCGCTGACAGTCCTGTTCGTCGGGCTCTGCGCCCTGTCGATCTTCATCCGCAAGCCCGAGAGCGGCGTGAAGGTCGACGCCCACTGAGGGCTACGGCATGATCGCGGAGCGGATCGCGTAGGCGACGGCCGAGAGGGCGACGAGCCCGGCGCACCACAGGAACACGAACCAGAGGATCTGGCGCAGGCGCAGCGGCAGGCGCTGGAACCGGTCGGTGAGCATGGCGATGACCCTTCCTGTCAGTGCGAGTGGTGCTGGTGGTAGCCTTCGCCCTCGATCACCTTGCCGCGGAACACCCAGTAGGCGTAGCCGGTATAGGCGAGGATCACGGGGATGAGCACGGAGGCCCCGACGAGCAGGAAGACGAGGCTGGTGTCGGGTGCGGCGGCCTGCCAGATCGTCAGCTCGGGTGGCAGGATGTTCGGGTAGAACGAGATGCCGATGCCGATGAAGGACAGGACGAAGAGCGTCAGCGCCGCGAAGAACGGCCGGTAGCTCGAGACGTGGTCGCGCAGCGCCGTGAACAGGCTCCAGGCCGCGAAGGCCAGGACGAGCGGGATCGGCGCCACCAGGAAGATCTGCGGAAAGCTCAGCCAGCGCGAATAGAAGGTCGGCTGCAGGAAGGGCATCCAGGCGCTGACCACGACGATCGCCAGGAGCGTCGCCACCGCCAGACCGCCGGCATAGCGAGCGGCCATCCGGTTGAGCGGACCCTCGGTCTTCACGATCAGCCATGTCGCGCCGAGCAACGCGTAGCCGACCACGACCGCCAGCCCCGTGGTCATCGAGAAGGGTGTCGCCCAGTCGAACCATCCGCCGGCATAGGCGCGCCCCGAGATCTCGATGCCCTGCACGATCGTGCCGAGCGAGACGCCCTGCGCGAAGGCCGCGATCAGCGACCCCGCGAAGAAGGCCATGTCCCAGACGCCGCGCCAGCGCACCGTGCGGAAGCGGAACTCGAAGGCGACGCCGCGAAAGACCAGCGCCAGCAGCATCGCGATGATCGGCGCGTAGAGCGCCGGCATGACGATGGCATAGGCCAGCGGAAAGACCGCGAAGAGGCCGCCGCCGCCGAGGATCAGCCACGTCTCGTTGCCGTCCCAGAAGGGGGCGATCGTGTTGATCGCCGTGTCGCGGTTCTCGTGTCGCTTCAGGAAGGGGAAGAGGATGCCGATGCCGAGGTCGAACCCGTCGAGCACGACATAGGCGAGAACCGCGAAGGCCAGGATGAAGGCCCAGATGAGGGGAAGGTCCATGGCGCGCTCCTTCAGATCGTCTGCGTCGGCGCGTCGTCGGGCGCCATGTGCGGTCCCGGCGTGATGCCGGCGGTGCGGATCGGCTCGCGCGGGTTGAGGCCCTCTTCAAAGACGTTCGGCGCATGGCGCATGTGGCGCAGGATGTAGTAGGTGCCGGCGCCGAAGACGACGAAGTAGACCACGATGAAGGCGATGAGCGAGGTGCCGACGGCCGAGGCCGCGATCGGCGAGTGGCTCTCGGAGGTCCGCAGCAGGCCGTAGACGGTGAAGGGCTGGCGCCCGACCTCGGTGGTGATCCAGCCGCAGAGCACGGCCACGAAGCCCATCGGCCCCATCGCCACCATCGCCCGCTGCAGCCAGGGCGCGTCGTAGATCGAGCCCTTGTAGCGGCGCCACAGGCTCCAGACGCCGATGCCGAGCATGGCGAAGCCGATCGCCACCATGATGCGGAAGGTGAAGAAGACGATCCAGACGTTCGGCCAGTCCTCGCGCGGGAACTCGTTGAGGCCCTTCACCTCGCCGTCGAGCGAGTGGGTGAGGATGAGCGAGCCGATCCGCGGAATGGCGATGGCCGACCGCATCGTGCCCGCTTCCATGTCGGGAATGCCGAACAGCGTCAGCGGCATGCCGCCGTCGCGATTGGTCTCGAAATGGCCCTCCATCGCCGCGACCTTGGCGGGCTGGTGCTCCAGCGTGTTGAGGCCGTGGGCATCGCCCGCGAAGATCTGGATCGGGGCGATCACGGTGGCCATCCACAGCGCCATCGAGAACATCAGCCGCGCCGAGGCGTTGCCGCGATCGCGCAGGAGATGGAACGCCCCGACTGCGCCCACCACGAAGGCGGTCGTGAGATAGGCGGCCAGCACCATGTGGACGAGGCGGTAGGGGAAGGACGGGTTGAAGACGATCGCCCACCAGTCCTCGGGAATGAACTGCCCGTTGGCAGCGATCGCGTAGCCCGCCGGGGTCTGCATCCAGGAATTGACCGAGAGGATCCAGAAGGCCGAGCCGAGCGTGCCCACCGCCACCATCAGCGTGGCGAAGAAGTGCAGGCCCTTGCCGACCCGGTTGAGCCCGAACAGCATGACGCCGAGGAACCCGGCTTCGAGGAAGAAGGCCGAGAGCACCTCGTAGGCCATCATCGGCCCGAGGATCGGCCCGGTCTTGTCGGCATAGACTGACCAGTTGGTGCCGAACTGGTAGCTCATGACGATGCCCGAGACGACGCCCATGGCGAAGGACACGGCGAAGATCTTCAGCCAGTACTGGAAGGTCGTGAGGTAGACGCGCCGGCCGGTCGCCAGCCAAAGGCCGTTGAGCACCGCCAGATAGGAGGCGAGGCCGATCGTGAAGGCGGGAAAGATGATGTGGAAGGAGATCGTGAACCCGAACTGGATGCGGGCCAGAAGCACCGGATCGAAGCCTTCGAACATGGGACCGTCACCTTCGCATGGACCGCGAGCCGGCAAAGGCGGCGGTCTCGTCTCTCGTGCCTGACATAGCGGGGCCGGCGCCCGGAACAAACGTCTCGCGACCATTTGCGCGCCGGGGCGCTCCTTCCCTGCCGAGCCGTGACTTTTGCGGCGCAACATTGCAGGCTTGGACGACATCTGGGCTGTCGGTCGCCGCGCGGCAACGCGCGTTTTGTCCAAGCGGTACGGCGGTTCGTCTGTACCTGCGCGTCCGAGCCGTCCGTGATAGAGCGGAAAAGGCATGGCCGCCTCGCCGGCGAGCGGCCGCCGGACCTTGGGAGGAGGACCCCGCATGAAGCGTTCCCGCGTCAACGAGCTCCTGCGATCGGGCGAGGCGTTCATCCGTTCGTTCGGCTATGCGCTGCCGCCCTTCGCCGCTTGGTCGCCGGCCGAGATGCGAGCGCGGCGCGACGCCGCCGGGATGATCGTCGAGCGGGGGCTGGGCTGGGACGTCACCGATTTCGGCGGCGGCGATTTCGACCGGCTCGGCCTGTTCCTCTTCACGACCCGCAACGGCCATGCTGCCGATCTCAAGTCGGGCCGCGGCATGCTCTATGCCGAGAAGATCATGATTGCTCGCCGCGACCAGCTGACGCCGATGCATCGCCACGACCTCAAGGCCGAAGACATCGTCAACCGCGGCGGCGCGACGCTGGCGTTGCAGCTCTTCACCGCCGCGCCCGACGGCGCGATCGACGAGGCTCTGCCGGTGCGGGTCGTGGCGGACGGTCTTGCCCGCACGATGAAGGGCGGCGACATCCTGACCCTCTCGCCCGGCGAAAGCGTCACGCTGATGCCCCGCGTCGACTGGCATGCCTTCTGGGGCGAGGGCGGCGACGTGCTGATCGGCGAGGTCTCGACGGTCAACGACGACCAGGGCGACAATGTCTTCCGCGACCCCGTCGGTCGCTTCGCTGAGATCGAAGAGGACGACGAGCCGCGGCGCCTCCTCGTCTCCGACTACGAGAGATGGCTGTGAGGCGCCGATCGGCCACGGGACGAAGGGAGCCCGCGAGGATGACGGGATCGACGATCGAGGGCCGGTGCCGCTGCGAGCGAACGCGGTTTCGTGTCTCCGGCGCGCCGCTGATGACGATGGCCTGCCATTGCACGGGCTGCCGGAAGATGACGGCGAGCGCCTTTTCGCTGTCCTCGCTCTTTGCAAGCGAGGCTTTCGCGGTGACGGAAGGCGAGCCCGCGATCGGCGGCCTGCACGGCGCGACGCGGCACTTCTTCTGCCCGCACTGCATGAGCTGGCTCTTCACCCGGCCCGAGGGCCTGGACGATTTCGTCATGGTGCGTGCCGCGATGCTGGACGATGCCGGCACCTACCGGCCCTTCGCCGAGACCTTCACGAGCGAGAAGCTGCCCTGGGTCTCGACACCGGCCGTCCACAGCTTCGAGCGGTTTCCGGCGCCCGAGGCTTTTCCGGCGCTGCTGGAGGACTATGCCCGGCGCGCCGGACCCTGAACTCGGTGCCGCTCCGGATCGGCGCCCCGAACGAAACGATGCGGCGAGCCCCGCAAGGGAACGCGCCGCATCGAACGGTTCGATCGAGGCCGAAAGGCTCAGGCGCTCATCTTCTCGAAGCTCTGGTCCAGATCGAGGGCGAAGCCGCCGTCGCGGGTCTTACCGACGGGAGCGACGGGGGCAGGCTTGGTGGGCGCCGTGAAGCTCTGCGCGCGGGCCTGGAGGGTGCGCACGTCGGACCGGGCCGGGGCCGGGGCCGGCGTCGCGCTCTTGCGCGAGGACGTCGTCTTGGCGGGCAGGGCGACGACCTTGGCGGTGCCGAGATCGAAGAAGCCGGCCCGCTCCTCGAGGCGGATCGCCTCGGCCGAGAGCTGCTCGGCGGTGGCCGACATCTCGTTGGCGGCGCCGCTGTTGGCCTGCGTCACCTCGTCGAGCTGGGTGATGGCGTTGACCGTCTGCTGCGTAACCTGATCGAGTTGCGTGATCGCCTGGTTGATCTGCTCGGCGCCGACATTCTGCTCGCGGCAGGCGGCCGAGATCTCAGCGACGAGTTCGGCGGTGCGGCGGATATCGGGCACGAGGGTTTCCAGCATGCCGCCGGCTTCCTCGGCGACGTCCAGCGTCTGGCCCGACAGCGTGCCGATCTCGGCCGCCGCCTGCTGCGAGCGCTCGGCGAGCTTGCGCACTTCGGAGGCCACCACCGCGAAACCCTTGCCGTGCTGACCCGCACGCGCCGCCTCGATCGCCGCGTTCAGGGCGAGAAGGTCGGTCTGGCGGGCGATTTCCTGCACCACTTGGATCTTCTGCGCGATCACGCGCATCGCCTCGACCGACTTTTGGACGGCCGCGCCGCTGCGCTCGGCGTTGACGGCGGCCTGCGTCGCGATCTTCTCGGTCTGCGTGGCGTTGTCGGCGTTCTGGCGGATGTTGGCGGCCATCTCCTCCATCGCGGCGGAGGCCTGCTCGGTCGCGGCGGCCTGCTCGTTGGCGCCGGACGACAGGCGCTGCGTGGCGGCGGCCTGCTGGGTGGAGCCCGCCGAGAGCTGCTCGGCGGTGACGGCGGCCTGCGTCGAGCCCGACGCCACTTGCGTCGCCGAGGTCGAGACGTCCGAGACGATCTCGGAGAGCTTGGCGACCATCTCGCCCATCGCCCGCTGCAGGTCGGCGATCTCGTCGCTGCCCTTGGCCTCGATGCGCTGCGTCAGGTCGCCGACGCTGATCGCCTTGGCGAGAGCCACCGAACGCGACAGGCCGCGCGAGATCGACAGCGCCATCCAAGTCGCCGCCGCGGCGCCGACGAGGATCGCGCCGAGAATGACGGAGAGGAGAAGCGTGCGGGTGGAGGCGTAGGAGGCGCGCGCATCTGCCATGAAGTTGCCGGCGAGCATGGTGGCGCGGGCGCTGACGTCGTCCATCCGCTTGTCGGCCGCGGCCGCGAGCGGGGCCTGGCGCTCCGCCATCAGCGTCTGGGCGATCGCCAGCTTGGTCTCGACGCTGGCTTCGGCGGCATTGCGCATGCCGGCAAAGAGCGGCGTCCAGGCGGCCGCTGCGGGGCGCACGTCGCCGGTGCTGGCGGCCGGAACCGAGGTTTCGAGGCGCGCCAGATCGGCGCGCACCGCGGCGTCGATGCCGTCGAGCCGCTCGCGGGCCGCCGCGCTCGTCGCGTCGGACGAGAGGGCCACCGCCTCGATCATCGCGATCCGGGCGGCCGCCGCCGCCGTTGCCATCTGCGAGACGAGGCCGCTCGACGCGGCGTTCTCGGTGCCGAGGCCCGCACGCAGCCGCGTCAGCGCCTGATCGAAGGCCGTCGCGGGAGTCTGGGTCGTCAGCAGGCTGCCTTCGACGGCGGTGGGATCGGCCTTGAGGCTGGCGGCGAGCGACTCGTCCGACGCCTTGCGAAGCTCCGCGATCAGCGGAGCGACGTCCTGGAACAGGGCCTTGCCCTCCTCGCTCATGAAGCGGAACACGGTGTTGAGGTTGGTGTCGACCTGCGTCCAGGCAGCGTCGTATTCCTGCCTCGCGGCCCTCTGCGCCTCGGGATCGGTCGTGGCCAGCGAGTTGGCGACGATGCGGCGAACGGTCTCGAGATTGCCCTGAACGTCCTTCGCGCCCTGTGCCTGCTCGAAGGGCCGGTTGGCGAAGTCCTCGAGCGTCGCGTTGCTGTCGCCCAGACTAGAAAGCCCCAAGTATCCGACCGCGCTGGTGAGAAGGAGGACGGCAGCGAAGCTGGCACCCAGCTTTAGTTTCATCGTCAAGCGCATGAAGGTCCTGTGTCATGGATCGGATTGGCAAAGGCGAGGATTGTTCTCGAAGCTATTGTTTATCGAACGAATGAATCTGTCGTAAAATCTGAAAAACAAATCATTAGTTGAACGCTAACCATTCAAATTAAAACATCGCAGTGCCGCCGGGGTCCCGTCGATGCGCTGATGGGTGTTCGTCGGCCCGCGCGGGCGGAGCGGCCGCATCATGAAGCTGTGGACGGCGCCGCGCCCGGACTCCAGTCGCGCCTCCATCTTCGCTAGGTTGCCTCGTTCCAGCCCACGGCAGACCTCAGCCTTGCGTCCCGGCTTCGCCGGATCGCGGCCCGCATCGGAGACGCTCCTTGACGAAAGTCGCCGTCGATCTTGGAACCACCGGAAACGGGGATCCGGCCGAGATGGATCTCGAGGAGCTTCTCTCGACGCGCCTTCTCGTCCAAGGCAATTCAGGCTCGGGCAAGTCGCATCTCTTCCGGCGCATCCTCGAGCAGAGCGCGGGCTGGGTGCAGCAGGCGATCATCGATCCCGAGGGCGACTTCGTCTCGTTCTCGGATCGCTTCGGCCATGTCGTGGTCGATGCCGACCGCACCCCGGCCGAGCTGGCGCGCATCGCCGCGCGCATCCGCCAGCACCGCGTCTCCGTCGTGCTCAACCTCGAGGGTCTCGACGCCGAGGTGCAGATGAGCTGCGCCAGCGCCTTCCTCAACGGGCTGTTCGACGCCGATCGTCACTACTGGTTCCCGATGCTGATCGCCGTCGACGAGGCGCAGATCTTCGCGCCCTCGATGGCCGGCGAGGTCGCCGACGAGGCGCGCCGCACCTCGCTCGGCGCGATGACCAACCTCATGTGCCGCGGCCGAAAGCGCGGGCTCGCGGGCATGATCGCCACGCAGCGCCTCGCCAAGCTCGCCAAGAACGTCGCGGCCGAAGCCTCGAACTTCCTCATGGGCCGCACCTTCCTCGACATCGACATGGCACGCGCCGCCGATCTCCTGGGCATGGACCGCAAGCAGGCCGAGCGCTTCCGCGATCTCGAGCCGGGGCAATTCGTGGCGCTGGGCCCGGCCCTGTCGCGCCGGCCGATCCCGATCCGCATCGGCCCGGTCGAGACCGCCGGGCGCTCCGGGCGCCCGGTGCTGATGGCGCTGCCAGAGGCGAGCCCGGAAGCGATGGCCGATCTCATCTTCACCGCCGGCGCCGACGAGCCGGCGCATCTGCCCGCGCCCGTGCGGCGCGAGTCGGTGGCGACGCGCGACCTCCTCGAACGCGTTTCGGCGCCGCGTTTCGCCGCGGCGATGCCGGCGGCGGACGAGCCGGAGGAGGAGGTCTTCGACGAGGCGGCCGAGGCGGAGCGCCAGGAGCGCCTCGATGCGATCTTCGACGAGCTGATGGCCGATCCGCAGGCCGCCTTCCGCCCGGTCCAGATGCTCTACCAGGACTTCCTCACCCATTGCCGGCTGAAGCGCATCACCGATGCCGGGCTCGACATGGGCGCCTTCCGGCGCAAGCTCGGGCTGGCGCGCGCCGGCGTCGGCGCGGGCGTCGACGACGCCACCTGGGGCGAGGTGGTCGAGCGCTCCGAGGAACTGCCGGACGACATGCAGGGCGTCTATCTCCTCCTCGCCAAGGCAGCGCGCGACGGACAGCCCTGTCCGGGCGACGACGTGCTGGCCAAGGCCTATGGCAGCCATTCGCCCTCGCGCGGACGCTTCCTCCTCACCTACATGGCCGAGCGCGGCTACATCGCCGCCGAGACCGACTTTCGCGGCAACCGCGTGGTGGAGATCGCCGGCAGCGGCTGGCGCACGGGTGCGGGCTCCGCGCGGCCCCGCCTGCCCGGCGCGACCCCGCGTCTTCGCCGGGCCTGAGGGCCGATCTCGGTCCCGGTGGCAGGCATCGAATGGGTGTGCGGCCTTGTTGCATGATACCGACAGTGCGCCCACGAGATCACCGGCGCTGTTGAGTTGAGCGCCATTGGCAGGCCGGTCTTCCAACCGATACCGGTCGCCTTGTCCCGGAGGCGGATCGGGGTCGCTTCGCCGCGCCGGCTGTGGCAAGGAGAGACCCATGTTTCCTGACAGTCTTTGGACCACCGAACTCATCATGCGGCCGATCGCTCCCGGCGATGCGGGAGCGATCTTCGACGAGTATGCGCAGGACCCCGCGGTCACGCGGTTTCTCTCCTGGGCGCCGCATCGCTCGCTCGCCGAGACCGAGAGCTACATCGCCGACTGCATCGCCAGCCAGAGCTCGCGAACCTTCACGCTGCTGGGGCGGCGCGACCGGCAGTTGCGCGGCGCCTTCGCCGTGCGCCGCGTCTCGCCCGGCCACGTCGGATTCGGCTACGTGCTGTCGCAGCGCTCCTGGGGGCAGGGGCTGATGACCGAGGCGCTGACCGAGGTCGCCGGCTGGGCGCTGAAGCAGAAGGGCGTCTGGCGCTTCGGCGATGTCTGCGACGTCGACAACGCTGCCTCCGCTCGCGTCATGGAGAAGGCCGGGCTCTTGCGCGAGGGTCTTCTCAAGCGTTGGATGGTTCATCCCAACATCGAGGATACACCGCGGGACTGCTGGAGCTACGCTCGCACGCGCTGACCCGCTTGGGGGTCAGACGGGGATGCCGACGAGACGCAGCGTGCCCAGCACGAACCCGTCCGAGATCGCGAAGGCGATGGCGGCCTCGAGCACGAGGGCGATCGCGATCGTCGCACCGAGCGGAACAGTGCGCGCCGCGAAGAAGCCGATCACCACGAACACCGTGTCGCCGAGCGCGTTGAGGATGCTGTCGCCCTCGTAGGCGGGTGCGCCTTCCGCCTGCCCGAACATCGCGATGATGACCGGCGTGTTCTCGGCGATCTCCCAGACGGCGGACGAGGCCAGCGCCGCCAGCAGCTTCCACGAGGTCGGCCAACGCGGCCGCATCCGGTCGAGGAAGACGAAGAGGCCGAGGCCGAACATGACGTGCAGCGCCGAATACCAGTCGGCGAACTGCTGCGAGGCGCCGGGCGAATGCGGGTCGCCGTCCCAAAGCGCCACCGTTCCGCATTCGCAGAGAAGCGGCCGGCCCATCACGTCGAGCCAGGAGGCCATCGCCGCCACGATCACCAGTCCCACCGCGACCTGCACGAAGGGACTGGCGAGAAGCGATTTGCTGCCGGGGCCGGAAAGGGAAGGGCTGGTGTTCCTCATCGGGGCCCCAACGCGGCCGAGGGCGCGGGAGTTGCGATGACTTGAGCGTCCACCACAGGAAAGCGAAGACCGATCGCGTTGAACGCCTCGTGGCTTTGAAGGGGCGAACGTCGGCGATATCGAGGGCATCCGCGTGGAAGGGCTGGACATTGGGCGCCCGCGTCCTCTCTTCTAGCAAGCGTTCCCGGCGACCCCGCAGGGATGCCGCCACCCGCCGTCGATGACCCATTACGCCCTGATCTGCCCTCCCTTCCACAGCCATGTCCGCGTCTTCGAGGCGATCGGCGAAGCCTTGCTGGCGCGTGGCCACCGCGTCACCTTCGTGGTGAATGCCGGGGCGGGCGCGCTCGTGCGCGCCGCGGGCATCGAGGTCGAGGAGGTCGAGGAGCGCGGCTGGCGCACGCTGGAGGCCCGACGCGAACCCGGTGGCCTCTTCGGCATCCTGCGCACCGTGCGCGACGGGGCCGAGCGCACGGCCGCCTTGTGCGAGGGCGGCCCGGCGATCCTGCGGCGCATCGGCGCGGAGGCGCTGCTCGGCGACCAGATGGAGCCCGCCGCCGGTCTTCTCGCCGAGCATCTGGCGCTGCCGTTCCTCTCCGTCGCCTCCGCCCTGCCGATCGATCCCGACCCCTCGCTGCCGTCGCCCTTCGTCGGCTGGCGCTACGACCCGACGCCCGAGGGGCTGAAGCGCAATCGCGGCGGTGAGCGGATCTCGCGGCTGCTGCTGCACCGCCAGCGCGAGGCGATCCGCGTCGCCGCGCTCGAATTCGGCCTGCCGCCGCGCGACCGGATGGACGAATGCCTCTCGCCGCTGGCGACATTGGCGCAGACCGTGCCCGGCTTCGACTTCCCGCGCCGCGCCAGCGCCCGCCACTTCGCGCTCGGCCCGTTTCGAACCGGGGCCGACGCGCTCGCGCCGTCCCTCGTCCTGCCGTTCGAGCGACGGCCCGGCGCCCCGCTGGTCTTCGCCTCGCTCGGCACGCTGCAGGGGCACCGCGTCGCGATCTTCCGGGCCGTGGCGCGCGCCTGCCGGGCGCTCGGCTGCCAGCTCGTGGTGGCCCATTGCGGCCGGCTCGGGGCTGCGGACGCCGCCTCGATCGAGGCCGATTTCGTCACCGACTTCGTGCCCCAGCGCGCGATGATGCGCGAAGCCGACATCTGCGTCAGCCATGCCGGGCTGAACACGGTGCTCGACGCGCTCGAGGCCGGCGTACCGGTTCTCGCGGTGCCCATCGGCTACGACCAGCCCGGCGTCGCCGCGCGCCTCGTCCATCACGGCGTGGGTCTTCGCCTGCGGCGCCGGCGCCTGACCGCCAGCACGCTTGAAGCCGCGCTGGCCCGGTTGATCGGCGAGGCGAGCTTTGCCCGCAACGCTGCCGCGATCGGCGCCGAGATCGCGGCCTCCGGCGGCGCTGCCGCCGCGGCCGAGATCGCCGAGCGCCTTGCCGGGGCACCGGCCCGGCCACGCCGCGCGCTGGAGCCCGCATGAGCGATCGCCACGACCTGATCCTTGCCGGCGGCGGTCTCGCCAACGGCCTCATCGCCTTTCGCCTCACGGAGCGGCGGCCGGACCTGCGCTTCCTCGTGATCGAGGGCGGCGAGACGCTCGGCGGCAATCACACCTGGAGCTTCCACGACGGCGATCTCTCGCCGTCGGAGCACGCCTGGATGGAGCCGTTCGTGGCGCATCGCTGGCCGGGCTACGAGGTGCGCTTTCCCCGTCGCAGTCGCCCCGTCGCCACGGGATACGCCTCGGTCTCCTCCGAGCGGTTCCGCGCGCTTCTCACCGAGCGGCTCGGCGACCGGCTGATGCTGGGGGCGCCGATCGCCTCGCTCGATCCCGGCCGGGTGACGCTGCAGGACGGGCGGAGCTTCGGCGCGAGAGCCGTGATCGACGGGCGCGGCCATCGCGGCAGCCGCCATCTGAAGCTGGGCTTCCAGAAGTTCCTCGGCCAGGAATGGGAGCTGGCCGAGCCGCACGGGCTGGCGCATCCGATCGTGATGGACGCCACCGTGCCGCAGCGCGACGGCTACCGCTTCGTCTACGTCCTGCCCTTCTCGCCGACGCGCCTCCTCATCGAGGACACCTACTATGCCGACGACGCGGCGCTCGACACGCCGACGCTGCGCACCTCCATCGCCGACTATGCGGGCGCGCAGGGCTGGCGGCTTCAGGCGCTGGTGCGCGAGGAGCACGGCATCCTGCCGATCGCGCTCGACGGGCGCATTGAGGATCTCGTCGCCGAGGCGGCCGGGGTGCCGACGGTGGGGCTGGCGCGGGCGCTGTTTCACCCGACCACCGGCTATTCGCTCCCCGATGCCGTCCATGTCGCCGATCTCGTGGCCGCGCTGCCCGATCTCTCCTCGGCCTCGCTGGCGCGACTGCTGGCGGCGCATGCGCGCAATCTCTGGCAGGATCGCGCCTACTTTCGCCTGCTCAACCGCCTGCTCTTCCTCGCCGGGGTGCCGGAGGAGCGCTACCGGATCCTCGAGCACTTCTACCGCCTGCCCGATCCGCTCGTGGCGCGGTTCTACGCCGCACGGCTGGATATGGGGGACAAGATCCGCATCTTCGCGGGTAAACCCCCCGTATCGATCCGCAGCGCGATTCGCGTCCTGGCGGCGCGACGCACGATGAAGGACGACGCATGACAGGCCATCCGACCGCCGCGCCGACGGCGCGCACCGCCATCGTGATCGGATCGGGGTTCGGCGGCCTGTCGCTGGCGATCCGCCTGCAGGCGGCGGGCACCCAGACGACGCTTCTGGAGAAGCGCGACAAGCCGGGCGGGCGCGCCTATGTCTACGAGGATCAGGGCTTCGTCTTCGACGCCGGGCCGACCGTCATCACCGACCCGTCGGCGCTGGTCGAGCTCTGGACCTCCGCCGGCCGGCGGATGGAGGACTATGTCGAGCTCCTGCCCGTCAGCCCGTTCTACCGCCTCTGCTGGGAGGACGGCTACGCCTTCGACTACGCCAACGACCAGGGCGAACTCGACCGCCAGATCCTCGCCAAGAACCCGGCCGACGTCGAGGGATACCAGCGCTTCCTCGCCTATTCGCGCGAGGTCTTCCGCGAAGGCTACCTGAAGCTCGGCACCGTGCCCTTCCTGCACTTCCGCGACATGATCCGCGCCGGGCCGCAGCTCGCCAAGCTGCAGGCGTGGCGCTCGGTCTATGCCAAGGTCGCCGAGTTCATCGAGGACGAGCAGCTTCGTCAGGCTTTCTCGTTCCACTCTCTGCT
>NZ_BBWH01000023.1 GCF_001463705.1 Aureimonas sp. AU12
CTCTGCTCGTCGGCGGCAATCCGTTCGCGACCTCCTCGATCTACGCGCTCATCCATGCGCTGGAGCGCGAATGGGGCGTCTGGTTTCCCAAGGGCGGCACCGGCGCGCTCGTGCGCGGCATGCTCAAGCTCTTCGAGGATATCGGCGGGCGGGTCGAGCTGAACGCCGAGGCGGCGCGGATCGAGACGGAGGGTTCACGGGCCACCGGCGTCACCACGCTCGACGGGCGTCGCTTCGCGGCCGACCTCGTGGCCTCGAATGCCGACGTCGTCCACACCTACGACAAGCTCCTCGCCGGCACGCAGCGTGGCATGAAGGAGGCCAAGCGGCTGAAGACGAAGCGCTTCTCGATGTCGCTCTTCGTCATCTATTTCGGGCTGAAGCGCCACCAGCCGCAGCTGCGCCACCACACGGTGCTCTTCGGCGCGCGATACCGGCAGCTCATCGACGAGATCTTCAAGGGCCGCGAACTGGCGGGCGACTTCTCGCTCTATCTCCACAGCCCCTGCGCCACCGACCCCTCGCTCGCGCCCGACGGCATGGGCAGCTACTATGTGCTCTCGCCCGTGCCTCATCTCGGCAATGCCGAGATCGACTGGTCGGTCGAGGGGCCGAAATATCGCGACCGCATCTTCGACTATCTGGAAGAGCGCTACATGCCCGGCCTCAAGGCCGATCTCGTGACGAGCCGCATCTTCACGCCGCTCGACTTCCAGTCCGAACTCAACGCCCACCACGGCTCGGCCTTCTCGCTCGATCCCGTGCTGACGCAGTCGGCCTGGTTCCGCACCCACAATCGCGATGCCGAGATCTCCAACCTCTTCTTCGTCGGCGCCGGCACGCATCCGGGCGCCGGGGTGCCCGGCGTCGTCGGGTCGGCCAAGGCGACGGCAGGCCTCATCCTCGGCGAACGGGTGGCCTGACGATGGCGGCGGGCGAAACACGCGATGTCGCGGCCTTCGCGGCGCGCTCGATAGCGGCGGGTTCGAAGAGTTTCGCCGCCGCCGCCCGTCTCTTCGACCCCGCGACGCGCGACAGCGTGATGATGCTCTACGCCTGGTGCCGCCATTGCGACGACGTGGTGGACGGGCAGGAGGGCGGGCGGGGCCAAGTCGCGTCGGCGCTTTCGGCCGATGCCCGCATCGCCGGCCTGCGGCGCGACACGCACGCCGCTTTGGGCGGCCAGACCGAAGGTCTCGATCCAAGCTTCCTGGCGCTGGCGGAAGTGGTGCGCCGGCATGCCATCTCGCCGCGCCTGCTCGACGAGCATCTGGCCGGCTTCGCCCTCGACGTCGCCGAGCATCGCTACCGAACGCTCGACGACCTCCTCGTCTATTGCTGGCATGTGGCGGGCGTCGTCGGGGTGATGATGGCCGAGGTCATGGGGGTGACGGACGAGGCCGTGCTCGACCGCGCCTGCGACCTCGGCCTCGCGTTCCAGCTCACCAACATCGCGCGCGACGTGGTGGAGGATGCGCGCGAGGGCCGCGTCTACGTGCCGCTGGACTGGCTGGCGGAAGAGGGTGTCGGCGCACCGGATCTCATCGACCCCGCCCACGCGGCGGCGCTCGCACGCCTGCGGGCGCGGCTCGTGGCGGCGGCCGAGCCCTATTACGCCTCGGCCCGCATCGGGGTGGACGCCCTGCCGCGCCGTTCGGCTTGGGCCATCGCCACCGCCCGCCTCGTCTATCGCCGCATCGGCACCAAGCTGGTGGCAGCAGGGGAGAGGGCGCAGGCGCAGCGGATCTCCACATCGACCCCGGAAAAGCTCGCGGCGATCGCCTCCGGCGGCTGGGCTGCACTGCGCTTTCGCGACTATGGCGGGCTTCCGCGCGATCCCGCGCTCTGGACCCGGCCCCGCCTCGGCGGCTGACCGACGCCCGGGTCGGAGCCTGTCAGATGCCGCTGCGGCGCTCGTCCGCCTGCTCGGCCCGCACCCGGCCCGATGCCTTGAGTTCGGCCGAGAGTTGGTCGACCGGCGGGGCATAGAGGAAGCCGAAGGAGACGCAGCCCTCGCGGCCCTTCACCGCGTGGTGCAGCCGGTGCGCCTGCACGAGGCGCTTGGCGTAGCCCTTGTGCGGAATGTGCCGGAAGGGCCAGCGCTGGTGTACCAGCCCGTCATGCACGAGGAAGTAGAACAGCCCGTAGAGGGTGATGCCGACGGCAATGGCTGTCACGACCGGCAGTTCGGCGAAGCGCCCGATGGCAAAGAGCGTGATGGCGAAGCCCGCGAAGACCACGGCGTAGAGGTCGTTCTTCTCGAACATCCCCTCGTGCGGCTCGTGATGGCTCTCGTGCCAGCCCCAGCCCCAGCCGTGCATGATGTATTTGTGCGCGGCCCAGGCGACGACCTCCATCACGAGGAACACCGCGATCGCGATCGCGCCGAAACCGAGCCAGCTGTCCGCCATGTCGTCGTCTTCCATTCTCGCGGGGGCTTCGATCGCCCTGCCGCGTTCGATTTGGGCCGCGTTCGATCTGGGATGGCCTTGCGTCGCACGCAAGACAATGCGGCGCTAGCGCGCGGCCTCGTGCTCGAGCACCGGCTCGTCGGCGGCCTCCGCCGGGATCGAGCCGGCGAAGATCGCCGCGACCATGGCATGAAGGCGCGAGCCCGGCCCGAACACGGCGTCGAGCCGCGCATCGGCCGCCGCGACGTGACGCTCGATGTGGCGGCGGACCTGCGTCGGCCCGATCATCGAGACGATGGTCGACTTGCCCCGGTCCTTGCCGACATCCTTGCCGATCGACACCGCGCTCGGCGCCCCGTCGAGAAGATCGTCGAGAAGCTGGAAGGCGAGGCCGATCTCGGCGGCGAAGGCGCGAAGGTCGGTGCGCACCGCCTCGCTCGCCTCGGCCGCGACGGCGCCGAGTTCCACCGCGGCGGTGAACAGCGATCCGGTCTTCAGGCCGTTGGCATCGGCGATCTCGGCGAGCGGGCGCTGGCCGCGCCCGCCGCGCAGATCCTGGAATTGCCCGGCGACGAGCCCGCGCGTGCCCACCGCCTCGGCCAGCACGGCCACCGCCTCGCCTCGCCGCGCCGGCGCCAGGCCCTCGACGCGGGCGAGCGTGCCGTAGGCGCCCGACAGGATCGCGATGGCCGCCAGCACGGCGACGTCCTCGCCATGGGCGCGGTGCAGCGCCGGACGCCCGCGGCGCAGCTCCGCATCGTCCATGCAGGGCAGGTCGTCGAGAATCAGCGAGGCGGCGTGCACCATCTCGAGCGCGCAGCCCGCGTCGAGCGCGGCGTCGGACGGACCGCCGAGATCCTCGGCGACGATCAGCGTCATGATCGGCCGCAGCCGCTTGCCGGGCGCCAGCACGCTGTCGCGCATGGCCGTGTCGAGGGCCGACTGCCCGGCCAGGACCGGCGGCATCAACGCATCGAGGCGCGCGTTCACGCGCCGCAAAAGGGCGTCGAGGCTGGAATCCGGCTCGGCTGTCATCGTGGCGTCGTCACTTTCCCGGCGTCGTCGACGCCACCATTTCATGTCCGATCGAATGCGGATACGGATTTCTAGCACGGACTGTAAGAGCGCGAAGCGCCCGCACGCCGTTCATGCCGCGTTCTGCGACGAAACGACTTAGCGCCAAGCCCCGGTGCGAATGCCAAGCCGCGGGCAGGGCAGAACGCTATCGTATGAAGCGAATCGAGCCGAAGGAAGGGACGGACAGCATGCCGGGAGAGGACATCCGATCGCGAAAGGGTGATCACCTCGACATCGTCCTCAAGCCCGCGCTGGTCCCGCCGCGCGCCGAGACCGGGTTCGAGGCCGTGCGTTTCGAGCATGTCGCGCTGCCCGAGATCGACCTCGACGCGATCGACCTCTCCGCCGCGTTCCTCGGCCGGCGGCTCGCCGCGCCGATCCTCATCTCGTCGATGACCGGCGGGCCTGAGCGCGCCGCGCGCATCAACGCCCGGCTCGCGGAGGTGGCGGAGGCGCTCGGGCTGGCGCTTGCGGTGGGCTCTCAGCGCATCGCGCTGGAGGGGCGCGGCAGTGGGGGCCTCGACCGGTCGCTGCGCTCGCTCGCGCCATCCGTGCCGATCCTCGCCAATATCGGCGCCGCCCAGCTCGGCCTCGGCTACGGCCTCGACGAGGCGCGTCGCGCCGTGGAGATGATCGATGCCGATGCGCTCATCGTCCACCTCAACCCGCTACAGGAAGCCGTGCAGCCGGGCGGCGACCGGCGCTGGAGCGGCATTCTCGGACGGATCGAGGCGCTGGCCCGCGATCTCGGCTGCCCGATCGTCGCCAAGGAGGTCGGCGGCGGCATTTCCGGCGCGGTCGCCCGGCGGCTGGTGGATGCGGGCGTCGGCATCGTCGACGTGGCGGGAGCCGGCGGCACGAGCTGGGCAGCGATTGAGGCCGAGCGGCTGGCCGATCCCCGCGCCCGTGCCGCCGCGCTACTCTTTGCCGACTGGGGCATTCCAACGGCGCAGGCGATCCGCGACGTGCGCGCCGCCTGTCCCGAGGCGGTGGTGATCGGCTCGGGCGGCATCCGCAACGGGCTCGACGCGGCCAAGGCGATCCGCCTCGGCGCCGATCTCGCGGGACAGGCGGGCGCCAGCCTCGCGGCCGCCGACGATTCGCTCGAGGCCGTCGCGGCGCATTTCGCCGGCGTCGTCGAGGAACTGCGCATCGCCTGCTTCTGCACGGGGTCCGCCGATCTCGAGGCGTTGCGCTGCGCCCCGTTGCTGCCTCCGAGGGGGTGAGGGGCCTCGGCGCCGGGCAGACGCCTGCCATGCCAATCGATTCAAGCTGAGTGCTCCGCCCTTTTCCGTTTGCCGCCCGATCCTCCCATCCGCTAAGCCGGACGCCGACTGGACGAACGATCCGATCCCGGAGGACGCATGAGCGCGACGCTGCAAGACCATCTCGCCCCCCTCGTCTCGGCTGGCGGCAGCCGGCGGGACGTCGCCGGTCTCATCACCGAGCTCGCGAAAGCCGCGGCCTCGCTGCAGCGGCTGATCTCGACGGGCGCCTCGGCAGGCGGCGCGGTGGCGACGGCTGCGGATGGCGGCGCCAACGGGGGCGGCGACATCCAGAAGGTGCTCGATCTCGAGGCCGACCGTCTGTTCCTGGCCGCCGCCCGCGCCGCGCCCGTCGCCTTCTACGGCTCGGAGGAGCAGGACGAGGCGGTGGCGCTGGGAACCGAGGGAACCCTCGCACTCGCCATTGACCCGCTCGACGGCTCGTCGAACATCGAGACGAACGTCTCGATCGGCACGATCTTCTCCGTCCTGCCGGTGGAGGAGGCGCACCGCGCCGATCCCGCCAGCGTTTTCCGCCAGCCCGGCCGGCGCCAGCTCGCCGCCGGCTTCTTCGTCTACGGGCCGCAGCTGCTTCTCGTGATGACGGTGGGCGAGGGCACCCACGTCTTCGGCTGGTCGCCAGAGACGGACGTCTTCACGAAGACGATGACGGTGACGATCCCCGCCGACGCCAAGGAATATTCGATCAACGCCTCGAACGCGCGCCACTGGGACGCGCCGATGCGCCGCTACATCGACCATTGCCTCGCCGGCAAGGACGGCCCGCGCGGGCGCGACTTCAACATGCGCTGGGTGGCCTCGATGGTCGCCGACGCCTATCGCATCTTCGTGCGCGGCGGCGTCTATCTCTATCCCGGCGACAGCCGGAAAGGCTACGCGCAGGGGCGGATCCGGCTCTGCTACGAGGCCAATCCTGTGGCCTTCTGCGCCGAGCAGGCGGGCGGCGCGGCGAGCGACGGCCTCAACCCGATCCTCGACCTCGTGCCCGAAGGCCTGCACCAGCGCACGCCTGTCGTCTTCGGTTCGCGGAACGAGGTGCTGGAAGTCGCCCGCACGCTTGCCGATCCCGCGAGCCTTTCGGAAGCCTCGCCGCTCTTCGGCGACCGGCCGGTCGGCGGCTTCTGACGATGGCCGGCGACATTCTCATCGCGCCGTCCATCCTGTCGTCGGACTTCTCGCGCCTCGGCGAGGAGATCGCGGCGGTGGACCGGGCCGGCGCCGACTGGATCCATCTCGACGTGATGGACGGGCATTTCGTGCCCAACGTCACCTTCGGCCCGCCGATCGTCGCCGCCGTGCGCAAGGCCTCGCCGAAGTTCTTCGACGCTCACCTGATGATCGAGCCGGCCGACCCCTATCTCGACGCCTTCGCCGAGGCCGGCTGCGAGGGCATCACCGTCCACGCCGAAGCCTGCCGGCATCTCGACCGCTCGCTTCAGCGCATTCGTTCGCTTGGCTGCAAGGCCGGCGTCGCGCTGAACCCGGCGACCTCCGAGACGGCGATCGAGCATGTCCTAGACCGGCTGGATCTCATCCTGGTGATGACCGTCAATCCCGGCTTCGGCGGCCAGCAGTTCATTCCCGCGATGCTCGAAAAAGTGCGCCGCGTGCGCGCGATGATCGGAAGCCGCGCGATCCGGCTGCAGGTCGACGGCGGCGTCGCGCCGGACACGATCGGTGATCTCGTTCGAGCCGGCGCGGACTGTTTCGTGGCGGGCTCGGCGATCTATCGCGGCGGCGAGGAAGCGGCCTACCGGACGAATATCGAGGCGCTGCGCCGGGCGGCGAAGGGTTAGCGGTAGGTTATCGGCCGGCCTCCAAGTGTAGCGCTCAAGATTTCGTGAGCGCGAGGTGAAGATCCCGCGTCTTTGCCAGTCTAGCTTAGGGACCGGATCGAAGTTCGCGGCGATCAGCTCGCCAAGACTGTTGCCGCCTCTCCCTGTCGCGCATCTTTTTGCGACGCACTGCGGAGAAAACCTTGCGCGACGACCGCGACATCACATCTAAGGCGCGCGGCGACGTTTGGGCGCAGGGCGGCTCGATGGGCTTGTCCGCCCCGGCATCGGAGCGGACGCGGCGAGACCGGATGGGCGAAGAGCGGCCCCGCGGGCTCGTCTTCATCGAATGGGAACGGCGGCCCGTGCGGCGTGCCACACGGGTTGAGGAGGGGTGAAGTTTGGAACCGACGCTTTCGGAGGCGGCACAGCAGACCGCGTTGACAGGACTGGCGACGGCCGATGTCGTGCCGACCTGGGTCTGGCTGGCGACCATCGGCGGCATCGCCGCCCTCTTCATCTTCGACTTCGTCACCCACGTCCGCAAGCCGCATGAGCCGACCTTCAAGGAATCGGCCCTATGGTCGACCTTCTACGTCACGCTGGCGCTTCTGTTCGGCTGGGGCGTCTGGCACTTCTGGGATCGCGAGCACGGCATCGAGTATCTCGCCGGCTTCATCACCGAGAAGTCGCTGTCGGTCGACAACCTCTTCGTCTTCGTGATCATCATGAAGAGCTTCCGGGTGCCGGCGGCCTACCAGCAGAAGGCGCTGCTCATCGGCATCGTCATCGCGCTGGTCATGCGCGGCATCTTCATCGCGCTGGGCGCGGCGGCGATCGAGCGCTTCTCCTGGGTCTTCTACCTGTTCGGCCTCTTCCTGCTCTACACGGCCTACAAGCTGGCGGTGGAAAGCTTCTCGCACGGCGCCAAGTCGACCGACGAGGAATACGAGCCGAACGCGCTGGTGAAGTACTTCCAGAAGCACCTGCCCACCACCGACGACTTCCGCGGCAATGCGCTGACGATCGTCGAGAACGGAAAGCGCTTCTTCACCCCGATGTTCATCGTGATCCTTGCGCTCGGCATGACCGATCTCCTGTTCGCGCTGGACTCGATCCCCGCGATCTACGGCCTGACGGATGCGCCCTACATCGTCTTCACCGCCAACGCCTTCGCGCTGCTCGGCCTCCTGCAGCTCTACTTCCTGCTCGGCGGCCTTCTCGACCGGCTGGTCTATCTCGGCCTCGGCCTGTCGCTCATCCTCGCCTTCATCGGCGTGAAGCTGATCATCCACGCGATGGAGGCCAACACGCTCTCCTTCGTCAACGGTGGCCAGCCGATCGATGGCCTGCCCCACATCACCACGGGCTTCTCGCTCTCGGTGATCCTCGGCATCCTCGTGGTCACCACGGTGGCCAGCCTCCTGAAGAGCCGTTCGGACGACCGCAAGGCCGGCTGACCCGACGCTCCCAGACGACAAGACGAGAAGCCGGCCCCGCGCCGGCTTCTTGCGTTTGGAGGGGTCAGACCCGAACCGGGTTCGACCAGGCATGGCGCCCGGCGGTATCGGTCGCGACGACGCGCAGCCAGTCTCCGGCAAAGCGCCGGACGGGCAGGCGCGCTTGCGTAATCGCCTCGCCGAAGAGGTTCTCGGCACGCGAGCCGCGCCCGACCAGCGCCACGTTGCGCGCCGGCGAGCAGCGCACCACGACCTCGTCGCCTTCGATGGCGATATCGTCGAATGTGGGTCCCATCGTCGAATAGGAATGCCCGGCCTTCATCGCCGCGAGGATCGCCTCCGGCTCGTCGCTCTCCGACTTCACCATCAGCCAGCCGCCGAAGGCGTCCATGATGCGAAAATGCGCGTCGTCGGCCGCGTAGGCGGTGAGGTCGTGGCCCTCGTTCCACAGGGCATCGAGAAGCTGAAAGCCGTCGGGCCGCGCGCATTCGAGGTCGCAGCCGGTGTTGTAGATCTCCACCGCATGGGCGATGCCGGCGAGCGCCCGTCCGTCCTCGATCGTCAGCGACGACCATTGCGGATGGGCGATCGCGACGAAGGCGCCGGCTTCGCGCGCCCGCCGCGCCAGTGCCACGCCGTCTTCGCCCGGCGCATTGGCCGCGAAATCCAGCGGCAGGCCGCAGGCGAGAATGTGCCAGACCTCGCCTTGCGAATTGACCGGCGCATGCAACTCGGCTCCGATGATCGTGGTGAAGTCCGCCGCCCGAAAGGCGCGCGTGTCGGCGAGCGGAAAGCCGAAGCGCTCCGCGAAATGGTCGGAGAGGCAGAGGAAGTCGTATCCGGCCGCGCGGTAGGCCTCGCAGACGTCGGACGGCGCGCGGGTGCCGTCCGACAGGGTCGAATGCGTATGGATGTTGCCGCGCCGGAACCGGCCGGGCGCGCGGAAGGCGTCGAATGTCATGGAATGCTCCTTCAGGACTGGCAAAAGCGTCATCGCGGCAGTGGAATGCCAATTCTTTTTGCTTGCCTCATTTCTGATAACCCGCTCACATGCAACCAACGTGACGGCCGGTTGAACGAGCGATCAATCGACACCGGACTGTCATGTGACGGTGGTAGGGCGGTGCCGGCGGGCGGCATGGCCCCGTGAGCGAGTTGGGCGCCGGCGTATCGAACGCCACGCGGCGCATGAGGGAGTTGGCATGGTTGAGATGTTGAAGCGCAGTGTCTCGTCGGTGGCGCTCGCCGCCTTCGCCCTCGGTGCGATCGCCGTTCCCGGCGCGCAGGCCCAGTCGATGGACGAGCTCGTGGCCGCCGCCAAGAAGGAAGGCCAGCTCACCACGATCGCGCTGCCGCACGACTGGTGCAACTACGGCGGCATCCTCGAAGGCTTCAAGGCCAAGTACGGCATCACGGTCAACGAGCTGAACCCCGACGCCGGCTCGGGCGACGAGATCCAGGCCATCAAGGCCAACCAGGGCAACACCGGCCCGCAGGCGCCCGACGTGATCGACGTCGGCCTGTCCTTTGGCCCCGCCGCCAAGACCGACAAGCTGATCCAGCCCTACAAGGTCGCGACCTGGGCCGACATTCCCGACGATGCCAAGGATGCCGAGGGCTACTGGTACGGCGACTATTACGGCGTCCTCACCTTCGAGGTGAACAAGGATATCGTCGAGACCGTGCCGCAGGATTGGGCCGATCTTCTCAAGCCCGAATACGCCAACTCCGTCGCGCTCGCCGGCGATCCCCGCGCTTCCTCGCAGGCGATCCAGGCGGTCTATGCCGCCGGTCTATCGAAGGCGCCGACCGGATCCGCGGTCGACATCGCCGCTGCCGGCCTCGACTTCTTCAAACAGCTGAACGCTGCCGGCAATTTCGTGCCGGTCATCGGCAAGCCCGCCTCGCTGGCGCAGGGCACGACGCCGATCATGATCCGCTGGGACTACAACGCCCTGTCGAGCCGCGACACGCTGGCCGGCAACCCGGCGGTCGAGGTCGTGGTGCCCAAGACCGGCGTCATCGCCGGCGTCTACGTCCAGGCGATCAGCGCCTACGCGCCGCACCCGAACGCCGCCAAGCTCTGGATGGAGTATCTCTATTCCGACGAGGGCCAGATCGGCTACCTCAAGGGCTACTGCCACCCGATCCGCTTCAACGCCATGTCCAAGGCCGGCAAGATCCCGCAGGACCTCCTCGACAAGCTGCCCCCGGCGGCCGCCTACGAGACGGCGAAGTTCCCCTCGCTGGAAGACCAGAACGCCGCCAAGACCGAGATCACCACCAAGTGGGACGGGGTCGTGGGCGCCAACGTCCAGTAATTCGGCATCGATCGAGGGGCCGCCGGATCTGTCCGGCGGCCCTGTCTCGAAAGGTGGAGGAAGCGGCAAGACCGGAGGCGCGGGTGTCGGCCATCACAGGATCCATCGACGCGACGACGCGCACCGGCACGCTGGGTCCCGCGGCCGATCGGGTGCCCAAGCGCTCGCTCGCCTGGCTCGGTGTCGTGCCGTTCTTCCTCTTCGCGCTGCTCTTTCTCGTCGGGCCGACGCTCTACCTCATCGTCGGCGCCTTTCAGGATCCGGCGGGCAACCTGACGCTCGCCAATCTCGTGGCGCTGGCGCAGCCGCAGATCCTCGCCGCCTACTGGATCTCCATCCGCATCAGCCTCGCCTCGGCCGCGCTCGGCGCGGTGATCGGCTTCTTCCTCGCCTATGCCATCGTCCACGGAAACCTGCCGGGCTGGATCCGGCCGGCGATCGTCACGTTCTCGGGCGTCGCGTCCAATTTCGCGGGCATTCCGCTGGCGTTCGCCTTCCTGGCGACGCTCGGGCGGCTCGGCCTCGTCACCGTCTTTCTCAACGAGGCCTTCGGCATCAACCTCTACCGCATGGGCTTCAACCTCCTGTCCTTCTGGGGGCTGACGCTCACCTATCTCTATTTCCAGATCCCGCTGATGGTGCTCATCATCGCGCCGGCCCTCGACGGATTGAAGCGCGAATGGCGCGAGGCCTCCTCGATCCTCGGCGCGTCGAACTGGCAGTACTGGCGCATGGTGGCGCTGCCCGTGCTCTTCCCGAGCCTTCTCGGCTGTTTCCTGCTGCTCTTCGCCAACGCCTTCGGCGCCATCGCCACCGCCTATGCGCTGACGGGGTCCTCCCTCAACATCGTGCCGATCCTCCTCTACGCGCAGATCCGCGGCGACGTTCTCTACAACCCCAATCTCGGCTACGCGCTGGCCTTCGGCATGATCGTCATCACCGGCTGCTCCAACATTCTCTACATCTGGCTGCGCTCGCGCGCCGAGCGGTGGCTGCGATGAGCGCCGTGACGGCCAAGGCCTCCGCGCCCAAGGCGCCGAGCGTGATGCTGTCGCGCATCGGGCCCTGGGCCATGGTGATCGTGGCTGCGCTCTACTTCCTCCTGCCGCTGGTCGCGACCTTCCAGTTCTCGCTGTCGATGATCCGCGGCACCTGGAGCTTCCAGTCCTATCGCGTCGTCTTCGCCGACGACGCCTTCCAGCGGACCTTCCTGTTCTCCACGGTCTGCGCGCTGGCGACGATCGTGATCGGCGCGGCCCTCGTGGTGCCCACCGCCTACTGGGTGCGCCTGCGCCTGCCGCGGCTTCGCCCGGTGGTCGAGTTCGTCACGCTCCTGCCGCTGGTGATACCGCCGATCGTTCTCGTGTTCGGCTATCTCCGGCTCTACAATTCCTCGTCCTGGCTGCCCTTCACCGGGTCGGTGGCCGGCACCAACGTCATCCTAGTCTTCGGCTATGCCGTGCTGGCGTTGCCCTACATGTACCGGGCGGTGGACACCGGCATGCAGGCGATCGACATCCGCACGCTGACGGAGGCCGCCGAAAGCCTCGGCGCCAAGCGCGGCGCCATCCTTTGGCAGGTGATCCTGCCGAACGTGCGCCCGGCCGTCATGTCCGGCGCCTTCCTCACGTTTGCCATCGTCATCGGCGAGTTCGTGCTCGCCAGCCTCCTCAACCGCCCGGCTTTCGGCCCCTACCTGCAGAATGTCGGCGCCAACCGCGCCTACGAGCCGGCGGCGCTGGCGATGATCTCCTTCGCGATCACCTGGGGCTGCATGGTGCTGCTGCAGATCGTCGGCGGACGGGCGCCGGGGCGGCGCAGCGCCGCCTCGACGAGACGATCCATCTTCCAGTTCGCAAGGCGGGCCCCGCGATGAGCTTTCTCGAGATCGCGGGCGTCCGCAAGTCGTTCGGCCCGACCACCGTCGTCCAGAATTTCGACCTCTCGGTGGAGCGCGGCGAGTTCATCTCGTTTCTCGGGCCGTCGGGTTGCGGCAAGACCACGATGCTGCGCATCGTCGCCGGCTTCGAGCGGCCGAGCGCCGGCACGGTGCGCATCGATGGCGAGGACGTGACGGACCTCGCCCCCAACGCCCGGCGCATCGGCATGGTGTTTCAGGCCTACGCGCTGTTTCCCAACATGAATGTCGGCGACAACGTCGCCTTCGGGCTCAAGATCGCCGGCATGGGCCGGGCGGAGCGTGAGGCCCGCGTCGACGAGATGCTGAAGCTTATCGGCCTGCCGCATGTGCGTGACCGCTATCCCTACCAGCTCTCGGGCGGCCAGCAGCAGCGCGTGGCGCTCGCCCGCGCCATCGCGCCCAAGCCCCGTGTCCTGCTTCTCGACGAGCCGCTTTCGGCGCTCGACGCCAAGATCCGCGTCTCGCTGCGCGAGGAGATCCGCGAGCTGCAGCGCGCGCTCGGCATCACCACGATCTTCGTCACGCACGACCAGGAGGAGGCGCTCTCCATGTCCGACCGCATCGTCGTGATGTCGGACGGGCGGATGGAGCAGGTCGGCACGCCGTTCGAGATCTACAATCGGCCGCGCTCGCGCTTCGTCGCCTCCTTCGTCGGCACGCTGAGCCTTCTTGAGGGCCGTGCCGAGATCGGCGGGCGCGTGGCGGTGGCGGGCCAAGAGATCGAGGCGGAAACGCCGGGCGCGCGTCCGGGCGACACCGTGACGCTGGCGCTGCGCCCCGAGGCGCTGTCGCTCGTGCCCTCGGCCGAACGGCGCAACCAGTTGACCGGCGAGATCGCCGATGTCGCGTTCCTCGGCTCGGTGGTGCGCATCCGCGCGCGCTTTGCCGCCAACGAACTGCTGATCGACACGTTCAACGATCCCGCCAGCCCGCCGCCCTCGCGCGGCCAGCCGGTGACCGTGCATTTTTCGCCCGACGACATCCAGTGCCTCGACGCCGCCACCGGCGCCAGCCATCGCCCCACCTCGCAGCGCCAGGCGCTGGACCTGCGGGCCGTCGAGCCCGTCTGAGGCAAGACCCGGACGCACGGAGGGTCCCGCGCACCCTTGTTTCCCGCGCGGGACGACCGACATCTGCGGCTTCGCCCCCATTGGGGCCGACGCCGGAGCCTTGCCGTCCTTGACCCCGTCCGATCGTTTGCCGTCGCTCGAAGCCGGTCCCGTTCTCTATGCCCGCGGCGCGACGCCCGTGGAATCGCAGCTGACCGTGCTGGCCGTGACGCGCGAGGGCGATCCTGCACCGGTGCTGGAACCCGAGGGCGGCGCGGCGCGCGCGATGACCCGCCGCGCCATGCTGTTCGGCCACGCGGTCTGGACCTCGGACTTCACGCTTCCGGCCAAGGACGCCGCGGCCTACCGCGTCAACGGCGAGCCGCACACGGTGCGCACGGACCTTGGCGGCGACCTGCGCGTCGCCTTCGTCTCCTGCAACGGGCAGGAGGAGGGCGACGAGGACCGCTCGCACGAGGACCGCGACGTCATGTGGCGCCGGTTGGCGCAGGAACACGAGAGCGACCCCTTCGTGCTGCTGCTTCAGGGCGGCGACCAGCTCTATGCCGACGAGGCGGTGAAGGCCCATCCCGAGACCGCCCGCTGGCACGAACTGCCGGTCGAGCGCCGGCCGGAGGTGGCGTGGGAGCCGGCGATGGCGGAGGCCGTGCGCGGCTATTTCTTCCGGCGCTATCTCCAGCTTTTCCGCCAGCCCGCGATGCGCATCCTCTCGGCCGGCGTGCCGACGATGATGATCTGGGACGACCACGACATTTTCGACGGTTGGGGCAGCCATCCCCCCGCGCTGCAGGAGAGCCCGGTGGCGCTCGGCCTGTTCGCCGCGGCGCGTGAGATGTTCGTCCTGTTCCAGCTCGGCGCCGGCCCGGATGCGTTGCCGACATGCGTGCCCGATGCCACGGGCGCCAGCCTCACCCACGCCGCGCGGTTTCCCGGCTTTGCGGTGATCCTCCCGGATCTGCGCTCGGAGCGAACGCCCGCCCGCGTCATGGGCGAAGCCGGCTGGCGGGCGCTGACCTCGGTGCTGGCCGAGGTTCCGGACGGCGACCGGCGGATCGTCGTTTCCTCGGTTCCCGCGCTCGGGCCCCGTCTCAGTCTCGTCGAGGCGCTGCTCGACTTCTATCCCGGCCAGCAGCAGTACGAGGACGACCTGCGCGACCAGTGGCAGAGCCGCGGCCACCGCGCCGAATGGATCCGCTTCCTCACCGCGCTGGAGCGCGAGGCGATCGAGCGCGCGGGACCTTTGACGGTGGTGTCCGGCGAGATCCATCTGGCGACGCGCGGCGAGATGCGCCTTCGCGACGGCACGGCGATCCACCAGCTCGTGGCGTCGGGCATCACCCATCCCAAACCGCCGCGGGCGATGGCGATCGGCCTCGGCCTCCTGTCGCGCCTCGGCCACGCGCCGCTGCGCGGGCGCCCGGTGCGCCTGAAGGCTCTGCCCGGCAAGAGCGCAACCTACACGGCCGAGCGCAACTATCTGGTGCTGACGCGCCGCGCGGATCGCTGGAGCGCGGCCTGGGAACTGGAGGAAAGCGGGCGCACGCCCGCCCTTGACGTCTGAGAGCCGAGGTCTGCAAGCCGGCTCCGACGAAGGGAGGGGTGGCGAGGGGCGGAGACGAGCGTTAAGGAGGGTCGATAGCCCACGATCCACCTTGCCCGTCCGCGCCGCTGCGCGGGTTTTCCGAGCGTCCATGATTTCGCAGAGAGCCAAGTATGCGCTGCGCGCGCTGACCCTTCTGGCCCGCCGGGGAACGGCGATGAGCACCGCCGAGATTGCGGAGGCGCAGTCGATCCCCCGCAAGTTTCTCGAGCAGATCCTCGTCGATCTCAAGCGCGACGGCCTGCTGCAGAGCCGGCGCGGCCAGCATGGCGGCTACGCGCTGCTGCGCCCGGCTGAGGCGATCACCTTTGGCCATGTGCTGCGGCTCGTCGACGGGCCGATCGCGCCGCTCCCCTGCCTCAGTCGCACCGCCTACCGGCGCTGCGTCGACTGCGCCGACGAGGGGACCTGCGAAATCCGCCGCGTCTTCGCACGGGTCGCCGCCTCGGCGCGCGAGGTCCTGGATCGCACCACCCTCGCCGACGCGCTGGCCGAAGATCCGGCGCTGGACGAACTCGTGGCGTGACGCTCAGCCTGCGGCGTTGACGCCGAAGGAGAAGTGCGGCGCGTGGGCGACCGAAGACAGCGCCGGGCCGGCGGCGGTCGCGTAGCGCTTCGGGTCGGGGCCCCGCAGGCTTTCGGCGAGGATCGCGGCGTCCTCCCAGCGTCCGAAGCCGCTGGCCGGGTTGATGTGGCCGGCGCGGCCGAGATCGAGGAAGCCCGATCCCCAGGCATCGGCGAAGGACCGCGCGGTGGCGATGGTCATGAACGGATCGTCCTGCGAGGCCACGACGATCGAGGGGAAGGGCAGGGGCTCGCGCGGGATCGGCGCGAAGCTCTCGAACCGGGCGTCGGCACGGGCCATGCGCGCGGCATCGGCCGGCGCCACGAGAAGCGCGCCCGCGACATGCGCCGCGGCCGGGCGCCGCGCCAGATGCGCCACGAGCACGGCGCCGAGACTGTGGGCGACGAGCACCGCGCCGGGCGTCGCCGCCAGATGCGCCTCCAGCGTGTGCAGCCAGTCGGAAAGACGCGGGGTCTCCCAGTCCTCCTGTTCGACGAGCACCGCGTCCGGCTCCTCGTCGGCCAAGAACCGCTGCCAATGTCCGTTCTCCGAACCCCGGAAGCCAGGGATCACAAGGGTCCGCGTCATCGTCGTCGCTCCTGCCGCCTCACTTGGGGCCAAGCTACCGAATGCGACGGATGATCCCCAACAAAAGCATACTGAATTGGTGGGGATATGGAGGCGATCGTTTCTGCCCCGTGGCCGATCGCAGGACGAGGCCGGTTTCCCTCACGGCATGACCGGCCAGAAGAAGGAGATGAGCGGCACGCCGACGAAGAGAACGATGAGCGAGAGCGGCAGGCCGAGGCGCCAGTAGTCGCCGAACCTGTAGCCCCCCGGCGCCATCACGATCGTGTTGCACTGGTGGCCGATCGGCGTGAGGAAGTCGCAGGCCGAACCCAGCGCCACCGCCATCAGGAAGGGATCGGGACTCAGGCCGAGGCGCAGCGCGATGCCCGCCGCGATCGGCCCGAGCATCAGCACGGTCGCGGCATTGTTGAGGAAGGGTGTCACCGCCATGGCGAGGATCGTCACCATGAAGAGCGAGGTGAGCGGCGACAGGCCCTCCAGGATGCCCGACAGCCAGCCGGCGATGAGGTCGGTGCCGCCGGTGGTCTGGATTGCCTCCGAAAGCGGGATGAGCGCGGCGAGCAGCACGATCACCGAGGCCTCGACCGTGTTGTAGGCCTCGTGCATGCTCATGACGCGCATGAGAAGCAGGATCACGGCGGCGCCGAAGAAGGCCGCGACGGCGCTGACGAGCCCGGTGGCGGTGAGGATCATCGCGACGGCGAGAACGCCGAGCGGCAGGAAGGAGCGACGATTGCGCCCCAGCACGATCGAGCGCTCGGCAAGCGGCAGGATACGCAGGGCGGCGAGCGCCTGCGGCACCGTCTCGCTCGTACCCTTCAGCACGAGGACGTCGCCCTCGCGCAGCCGAACGGACGCGAGGCGCTGCTCGATATTGGTGTTCGCCCGGCTGACGGCGAGGATCGAGACGCCGTGCGCCGATTCCAGGCCCAGCTTGCCGATGCGCGACCCGATCACCGGCGATTGCGGCGTCACCACGCCCTCGACGACGCTCTCGCTTTCGATGTCGGTGCGCCCCGCCGGCAGGTCTCCGGTGAGTTGCAGGCCGGCCCGCGCCACGGCGCGCTCGATGCCCTCGGGCTCGCCGCCGATGAGAAGGAGATCCCCGGCCTTCACAACCATGCCGGGTTCGGGCGCCATGCGGCGGAAGCGCTCGCGGATGACGGTGCGCACGAGAATGTCGTTGTCGGCGGCGGCTTCCAGGTCGGCGATCGTGCGCCCGGCGATCGGCGAGCCCTCGAAGATCTCGGCCTCGGCGGTGTAGGCGTCCATCGCGAAGGCGTCGCCCATCGAGCCGCCGGCCCGGCGCTTGGGGATGAGGCGTGAGGCGAAGGCGAGGAAGATGAAGCCGACGAACACGACGCCGAGGCCCACCGGGGCGTAGTCGAACATGCGAAAGGGCTCGCCGGTGACGTCCTGCCGGATCTTCGAGACGATGATGTTGGGCGAGGTGCCGACGAGGGTGACGAGGCCGCCGATGAGCGAGCCGAAGGCCATCGGCATCAGCAGCTGCGAGACGGAGGTGCCGTTCTTGCGCGCGACCTGCGCGGCGACGGGCATGAACATGGCGAGCGCGCCGACGTTCTTCGTCACCATCGAGAGGAGGGTGACGGCGCCGACGAGCACGGTCACCTGCCGCTGCGCCGTCTTCATGTGCGGCATCAGCGGGCGCATGATGTCCTCCACCACGCCCGAGCGTGCGATGGCGGCACTGACGAGGAGCGCTGAGACGACGATCACCACGACGTCGTCGGAGAAGCCGGAGAACGCCGCCTTGATCGGCACGATCCCGGTCGCCACGCCGGCGAGGAGGCCCAGCAGCGCGATGAGGTCGTAGGGAAGACGCCCCCAGACGAATCCGGCGACGGTCAGTCCGACCAATCCGAAGGCCAGGGCTTGGTCGAGGGTCATGAAGCCAGCGTCTCGCATGAAAAAAGGCGTTGCGACGAAGGCCGTCCCGTCGAACGAAACGCCGGGTTCGGCGTTGTCGCACGTGGCGCGGCATCCAGTCCCGCTTCGCCCGGGGGATGATGATGACGAAGAATGGCGTCGGAAACGGTTCCGACAATATGGCCGCGGGCGATGGGGCGCCGGGATTGGGCCGAACCGCGATCTTCGCGGGCCTGCTCCTGATGATCGCCATCGGCGCCTTCGGCTGGACCCTCTGGCAGTCGAGCCAGCGTGATGCCATCACGCAGGCCAACACGCAGGTGATCGCGGAGGCCGAGCGGCTTCTCTCGATGATGGCGAGCCTCGAATCCTCGACGCGCGGCTACGTGTTGGTCGGCACGCAGGAATTCCTCGATCCGTTCGCGCAGGCCGAGGCCGGCCTGGAGGCGCAGTTCACCCGTATGGCGGCGCCTTGGGCGCTGGCCGACGCCGATCCCGATCGCCTTCGGCGGCTGGAGACGCTGGTCGCCGAGGAAACCGCCTTCGAGAACAGGGTCGTCCAGGCTCGCCGCGAGCAGGGCTTCGAGCCCGCCGCCGAACTCGTGCGCAGCGGCCAGGGCAAGGCGATCATGGACCAGATCCGCGCCGAGATCGCCACGGCGCAGCGCAATGCGGTGATGCGCGTCGATTCCGGGTCCGCGGTCGCCGCGCGGAATGCGACGATCTCGAACATCGCGTTCCTCGCCGCCATACTGTCCGCTGCGGCGCTCGCCGTCCTCGCCTTCCGCCGCCACCTCGAAGGTCAACGCGCCGCCAGCCTCCTCACCTCGGTCCTTCAGAACTCCCCGGTCGGTGTCGGCTTCGTCGATAAGAACCTCAAGATCGGCCGCCTCAACGCCGCTTTCGTCAATGCCGGCGGCGCGCTCGGCCGCACGGTGCGCGTCGGCGACAGTCTGCCCGATCTCTTTCCTGACGAGCGCAAGCGTCTGGATCGTATGCTGGATGAGACGATGCGCCGGGGCACGGTCCATTCCGACATCGAACTGCGCACCGGCGAGGGAGACGCGGAGGCGATCTATCTCGCCAGCTTCTACCCGCTGCGGAACGAAGGCCGGGCGGCGGACACGATGGGCATCGGCGTTGTCCTGATCAACGCCACCAAGCGCATCCGCGCCGAGCGCTTTCTCGCCCAGTCCGAGGGTCGCTTCCGCTCGCTCATCGAGGCCACCTCCGCGATCGTCTGGTCGGCGCCCTCGTCCGGCCGGTTCAGCGGCGATCAGCCGGGCTGGGCCGCCTTCACGGGACAGAAGGAAGAGCAGTTTTCCGACTATGGCTGGACCGACGCTATTCATCCCGACGATCGCAAGCGCTCCTCGGAAGCGTGGACTAAGGCCGTCGCGTCGAAGTCTCCCTACAAGGTCGAGCATCGCGTGCGCCGCTCCGATGGCGAGTGGCGCGACATGCTGGCGCGTGCCGCCCCCATCGTCGGCGAGGACGGCGCGATTCGCGAATGGATCGGCACCCACACCGACGTGACCGATCAGAAGCGCACGGCCGCCGAGCTTGGCGAGACCAATCTCCAGTTCCGGGCAATTGCCGATAATATCCCGCAGTTCGCCTGGATCGCCCAGCCGAATGGCGAGATCCACTGGTACAATCAGCGGTGGTTCGACTACACCGGCAAGACGTTCGCCGACATGAAGGGGTTCGGCTGGCAGAGCGTCCACCATCCCGACCACATCACCCGCGTCGCCGAGGGGCTGAAGAGCCGCTTTGCCGCCGGAGAGCCCTGGGAGGACACGTTCCCGCTGCGCGGCGCCGACGGCGCCTATCGCTGGTTCCTGTCGCAGGCCAACCCGATCCGCGACGAGAACGGGGTGATCGTACGCTGGTTCGGCACCAACACCGACGTCACCAGCCAGCGGGCCGCAGAACAGGAACTGGCGGCGGCCAAGGAGGCGGCCGAGAACGCCAACCGCGCCAAGAGCCAGTTCATCGCCAACATGAGCCATGAGCTGCGCACGCCGCTTTCGGCCGTCATCGGCTATGCCGAGATGCTGGAAGAGGAGGTCGAGGACCTCGGCGAGAAGCATCTTCTCGCCGATCTCAAGAAGATCGAGGGCAATGCGCGCCATCTCCTGAGCCTCATCAACGACGTCCTCGATCTTTCGAAGATCGAGGCGGAGCGCATGGACACCTACGCCGAGACGTTCGATCTCCAGACGGTGATGGACGAGGTGGCCTCCACCGTCGGCTCGCTCGTCGCCAAGAAGAACAACCGCCTGACGGTGGAGCACGACGGTCAGCTCGGAAGCGTCCACACCGACCAGGTGAAGCTGCGCCAGTGCCTCATCAACCTCCTGTCGAACGCCTCCAAGTTCACCGAGGAGGGCGAGATCACAATGCGTGCGCGCCGCACCTCCGACGACGGGCGCGACTGGATCTCCTTCGAGGTGTCGGACAGCGGTATCGGCATGAGCCAGGAGCAGGTCGGCCGTCTGTTCGAGCGCTTCGCGCAGGCCGACAGTTCGACCACGCGCAAGTTCGGCGGCACCGGTCTCGGCCTTGCCATCACCCGAGCCTTCTGCAGACTGCTCGGCGGCGATATTGGTGTCCGGTCGACGGAAGGGCAGGGAACGACGTTCACGATCCGCATTCCCGCGCAGATCTCCGACACGCCGGACGAGGATGCCGCTCCCGCCCCGGAGCTTCCGGTCGAAGCGTCGGAGCGCCACGCATCGGCGGGCCTCGTCCTGGCGATCGACGACGATCCGCATGCCCGCGAACTCGTGGTGCGCTTCCTGACGAAGGAGGGCTTCGCCGTCCGCACTGCGGCGGATGGTCTTTCCGGACTCGAGATGGCGCGGCTGCTGAGGCCCGACGTGATCCTCCTCGACGTGACCATGCCGAAGATGGATGGCTGGACGGTGCTGACCGAGTTGAAGGCCGATCCCGAGCTCGCCGGCATTCCCGTGGTGATGATCACCATCCTCGACGAGCACTCGCTTGGCTACGCGCTCGGCGCCTCCGACTACCTGCTGAAGCCCGTGGAATGGAACCGGCTGAAGTCGGTGATGACGCGCTACCGCACCCCCGACAACTCGCTGATTCTCGCGGTGGACGACGACGAGGACGCCCTCCAGCGCACCGCCACGATGCTGGAGCGCGAAAATCTCAACGTCGTGACGGCGCTGAACGGCGAGGAGGCGCTGGAGCGCGTTGCCCTGGAACGGCCCGGCCTGATCCTTCTCGACCTCGTCATGCCCGTAATGGACGGCTTCGGCTTCCTGCATGCGCTTCGGTCGCGCGAGGAATGGCGCGACATTCCCGTCATCGTCCTCACCTCGAAGGATCTGACGACGGACGAGTTCAACCAGCTTCAGGGGCAGACGAAACAGATCCTGACGAAGGGCGACGTCGACCTGAGGGACCTTGCGGCGCAGATCCGCGTTATGGTCCAAGCGAACACACAAGATGATGATGGCAAGGACCCGCAGGCTCAGCAGGTCGAACTGGAGGTTCTCCCATGACACGTATCCTGCTCGTCGAAGACCACGAGGAAATCTGGGACTTCCTGTCGCGGCGTCTGCAGCGGCGCGGCTACGAGGTGATCCTTGCCCATGACGGCCAGGACGGGGTCGACAAGACCCGCGTCGCCAATCCCGACATCGTGCTGCTCGACATGAATCTGCCCGTGCTCGACGGCTGGACCGCGGCCAAGACCATCCGGGCCGACAGTTCCATTCCGCGCGTGCCGATCATCGCGCTCACCGCCCACGCTATGTCGGGCGACCGTGAGAAGACGCTGGCGGCCGGCTGCGACGACTACCATGCCAAGCCCGTCGACTTCTCCCGCCTGCTCGGCCAGATCGAGGCGCTGCTGCCGGCCAAGGCGGAAGCGGCGCAGTAGTCGTGCGCGGCGGGGCAGGGGATTTCTCATGAGCTTCGAATGGCTCTGGCGTTTCGCCGGCCGGGCGGCAGGTCCGCGCGACGGGCAGGGCCTGTCGCTGGAGGCGATCGACGCCGACCTGTCGCTGGGCTCGGCAACGGCGTCGACGTTGGCGAGCGCTCCCGCGCCATCTACGGCCGTGCCGGGGCGCAGAGACAGCGTCGAGGCGACGATTGCCGCCAAGTTGCTGGGAGCCCACCTTGCCAACCGGCACCAGACGTCCTTTCCGCTAACGCTCGATTTCGGATCCCTGTCGGAAGATGAGGGAGCAATGCTCGTCGATTTTGTGGCGGCGGCCCTCGCGGCCGACGGCATCGACGATGCCGAGCGGACCCGGCGCGCCGGCGAGATGCTGCGACGTGTCGGCGCATCGGCCGAGCAGGTCGGGCGACTGATCGAGGGACACGCCGCGATCGCCACTGGCGATCTGGCGACCGCCGCGCTCCGCCATGACAAGGCGGCCCATGCCTATGCGGTTTCGCTCCTCACCGTCGGCTCGCGCTCGACGGTCGGGCAATTGTATCTGACCTATCTCGCCGCCCGCCTCGGGCTGACGCAGCAGGTGGCGGGAAGCCTCAACCGGCGCTTTCGCGGCTGAGGTCCTGCAGGGCGGACTGAACCGTCTGCGATTCCACCAGAAGCTTGCGCGAAAGATCGGCGAGCGTCACCCAGCCGACCACCGCCCCTGCCTCGTCGCGCACCACGAGCCGCCGGACGCGGTGGGCGCCCATGAGGTCCATTGCCGTCTGAATGCTGTCGTCGCGGCGGCACCCGATCACCGGCGTCGACATGATGTCGGTTGCCGTCACCGCCTTGGGGTCGAGCCCGCGCGCCACCACCCGATACAGAATGTCGCGGTCGGTGACGACGCCGAGGATTTCGCTCTCCGACCCGATCGGCAGGCCGCCGACGTCGAGATCCCCCATCATCACGGCCAACTCGCTCGCGGGGTCTTCCGCACCGGCGAATTCGACGTGCCGGGTCATGACGGATTCGATCTTCAAGGCAGGTATTCCCGATGGAGGAGAGACGCGGACACAACGCATTGCACTGCGAAGAGTTCGAGCGATCCGAGGAACCAAAGCGCCGATCGCCGCTTTTCCCCGTGCAGCATTCCATCTTAGAGGCGGGACATCTCCTTGAACATCCTGAACACGGCGAAGTCGTTCGCGTCGGACCACGGCAAGCCGGGCGTCCAGAAATCACGCGTCGAGGCCGGACGGCCACACCCGCGCGGCGCCAACTGGGACGGGCGCGGCGTCAACTTCGCGCTTTTCTCCGCCAACGCGACGAAGGTCGAACTGTGCCTGTTCGACGAGACGGGCACGACCGAACTCGAGCGCATCGTCCTCCCGGAATACACGAACGAGGTGTTCCACGGCTATCTGCCGGACGCGCGCCCCGGCCTCGTCTACGGCTACCGCGTCCACGGCCCCTACGAGCCTGCCGCCGGTCATCGCTTCAACCCCAACAAGCTTCTCCTCGACCCCTATGCCAAGCAGCATGTGGGCGAACTGACCTGGGATCACGCGGTCTTCGGCTATACGATCGGCCATCCCGACGGCGACCTGTCGTACGACGAGCGCGACTCCGCGCCCTTCGTGCCGAAGTCGCAGGTCATCGATCCCGCCTTCACCTGGGGTGACGAGCGCCGTCCGAACGTGCCGTGGGAGCGCACGATCTTCTACGAGACCCACGTCAAGGGCTTCACCCAGCGCCATCCGTCGGTGACGGACCGCGAGCGCGGCAAGTTTGCCGGTCTCGCGAACCACGACGTCGTCAAGTATATCCAGAGCCTCGGCGTCACCTCGGTCGAGTTGCTGCCGATCCACGCCTTCGTCGACGACAGCTATCTCGTCGAGAAGGGTCTGCGGAATTTCTGGGGCTACAACACGCTCGGCTTCTTCGCGCCGGATCCGCGCTACATGGCCGGCCCGTTCGTCAACGAGTTCAAGGAACTCGTCTCGACCTTCCACCATGCCGGGCTCGAGGTCATTCTCGACGTCGTCTACAACCACACCGCCGAGGGCAACGAGAACGGCCCGACGCTCTCCTTCAAGGGCATCGACAACGCATCGTATTACCGGCTCATGCCGGACAACAAGCGCTACTACATCAACGACACCGGCACGGGGAACACCGTCAACACCAGCCACCCTCGCGTCATGCAGCTGGTGACGGACAGCCTGCGCTATTGGGCCGGTGAGATGCGGGTCGATGGCTTCCGATTCGATCTCGCGACCATTCTGGCGCGTGAGCCACATGGCTTCTCGGAAGAGTCGTCTTTCCTCCACGCCTGTATGCAGGATCCCCTGCTGACGCAGGTGAAGCTCATCGCCGAGCCGTGGGACTGCGGTCCGGGCGGCTATCAGGTCGGTCGTTTCCCGCCCGGCTGGGCGGAATGGAACGACGGCTACCGCGATACGATCCGCTCCTACTGGCGCGGTGACGAGGGCAAGGTTCCCGCCGTCGCCTCGAAGATCAGCGCGTCCGCCGATCTCTTCGACAAGCGTGGGCGTCGTCCGTGGTCGTCGGTGAACTTCATCACCGCGCATGACGGTTTCACCCTGCACGATACCGTCTGCTACAACGACAAGCACAACGAGGCGAACGGCGAAGACAACCGCGACGGCCATTCGCACAATCTCTCGAACAACTACGGCGTCGAGGGTCCGTCCGAAGATGCCGCACTGACGGACGTCCGCTTCCGCCAGCTGCGCAACTTCTTCACGACCCTTCTCTTCTCGCGCGGCACGCCGATGATCCTGGCGGGCGACGAGTTCGCCCGCACGCAGAACGGCAACAACAACGCCTATGCGCAGGACAACGAGATCGGCTGGGTGAACTGGGACGTGACGCCGGACGGCGTCGATCTCGCCGAGTTCGTCCAGAAGCTGATCATGGTGCGTCAGGCGCTGCCGATGCTGCGTCGCGGACGCTTCCTGCACGGCACGTTCGACGAGGAGATCGGCGTCAAGGACGTGACGTGGATCTCGCCTGGCGGCGGCGAGATGCAGGACTCCGAATGGAACGACAAGGGCGCGCGCTGCTTCGGCGTTCTGCTCGACGGACGTGCGCAGGACGAGGGCATCCGCCGTCTCGGCTCGGACGCGACGATGTTGATGGTGCTCAACGCCCACCACGACGTCGTCAACTTCAAGCTGCCTGCCGCCCCCGGTGGCCTGCGCTGGCGCTCGGTCATCGACACCAACGCCCCCAACCGCAGCGACCTCGTACCGTTCGAGTTAGGCACCGAGTACATGACCACGGGCCGCTCGTTCCTCGTCTTCCTGCTCGAGCCGGAAGATGGTCACCCGACTTCGGAGGCGTCGCACCGGGCGTTCACGCATGTGAGCGAGGCCTTCGACAAGGCTTCGAGCGATCGGGTGCATTTCGTGGAACCCGCGAAGGGCTGAATGAACGTCCTTCGGATGGAATGATGAAAGGGCCGCATCGTGGGATGCGGCCCTTTCTCTTTGGGTGAGGCCAACTGTGAGGGGGACTTACGAGGTCGCACGGGGTGCCGAACCACTTGCCTGTCCGTGCAAGAAGGGACGTCCGCCCTTGAACGGTTTTGTGGTGCGCGCGGGTCGTCTAGGCTATGCGACGGGCATGTCGCGCTTCACTATCCTCCTCGCAGGCCCGATCCTGCCGACGCCGGCGCTGCGCAACGCCGTTGCCGGGACGCGAGCCATCGCGGCCGATGCGGGCATCCGCCACGCGGCATCGCTCCACCTCGTGCCCGAACTCTGGATCGGCGATTTCGACTCGGCGCCCGACCCTGCCGTCGGCACTGGTATTCCCCGTGAAACCTTGCCGCGCGACAAGGCGCTGACCGATGGTGAACTGGCCATCGCCGCGGCTCTTGCCCGCGGCGCGACGTCGCTCCTTCTTGTGGGCGCGCTCGGTGGACGGAGCGACCATGCGTTCTCCAACCTCGTGATCGCGTTGAGGGAGGCGGAGGCCGGACGCACGATCGAACTCTTCGACGGGCGCGAACGAGGCTGGCCGCTGGCACCGGGCTTCCGCCGATACGACGCAGCCCGGGGCGCCCAGTTCTCGATCCTGAAATTCTCCGACCTCGCCGGCCTGACGATCCACGGCGCCCGCTTTCCGCTGGACGCCGTGGATCTTCCCTTCGCTTCGATCCTCACCCAGTCGAACGAAGCCGAAGGCCCACTGGAGATCGGCCTTACCCATGGCCGCGCGATCCTCCTCCTGCAGGCCGACCCGACGGTCCGTTGACCACCAGACAGCGTCTCGCGACCCATCGCCCCCTTTGCTCCCGTGCAAGGGATCGCGTATAAGCGACCGCAGGGTCCCATAGCTCAGCAGGATAGAGCACCAGATTCCTAATCTGGGGGCCGCTGGTTCGAATCCAGCTGGGATCACCAACGAATTCAGTGCGTTAGCCTGCTGGCGGCGTGTTGCGTTCCTACACCGTTCCTACAGGCGTTCCTACAGGCCTGTTTGCGGCTTGTTCCGGGCGGCCAGGCGCATGACCGCGACGCCCCTCGTCTTCTCCAGCGTTTTACGGCTGTAGAGGGCTGTGGTCGCGATCTGACTGTGATTCGCGTGATGCCGCATCGCCTCCAAATCGGCACCCGCATCCGTCCCTTCGGTCACGCCGCCGGCGCGACTGTCCCGGTTCCAGACCGTGAGCGGAACGCCCGCCTTCGTCGCGACTGCGCGCCACATTTGGTAGAAGTTGCGATAGCGATAGGGGAGGCCGGTGGTCTCGTTCTTGATCACTGGGCCGATCCTGCGATCGGGCGGGATCAACGCGAGGACATGAGCGACGAGCGGATAGGCGTTCGTGTCATGAACGGCATCCTGACCGGTCTTCGTCGTCTTCTTTCGCAAGATCCCGGCCGCGTCGATCTCACTCCAAAGCAAGCCCCCCGACCAGCGTCGGCCGCGCGCAACGATGCCGGCGGTGCTGCCCTGTTCGGCCTTCGCCCATATGCCGATCACGTCGATCTGGCGGAGCGTCAGCTCGAACTGCAGCGCCTGCGCGATGGCAATGCTCGGCCGCCCCATCTCGATCGCCTTCTCGATGATCGCCTTCGACTGCTCGAAGGTGACAAAGGCCTGACGGGTGCCGGGTGCCTCGAAGCGCATCGCCGCCAGAATGATCGCGAGCCTGGTGCATTCAGGCACGTCGACGGTGACGCCGAACTTGATCGCGATCCGTAGCAGCTGCATCGCCTTGAACGCGCGGCGGATGCGCTCCGCACCGATCGGTGCATCGTCCGTCTTCGCCGGCGCAGGCTCGCGCAGCTTCTTATACCAGCGTCGGAAGTCGCCCCCGTTCAAGCGAACGAGCTGGCGATCGCCGACTGTTCGTTCCAGGAGGTCCAGCGACTCGTCATACATGGCGCGCGAGTTTGGCTTGAGATCCCGATAGGGACTGTCGGGGCTTTTGCGGTAGAGCGTGATCAGGCCGCGTAGGGTCCCGTCGAAGCGCTTCGGCTTCGCGCCCTTGTCGTTGCTGATCCACTCCATCAGCTCGGCCGTGTAGCGCTGGCAGAGCGAGGCGATCTCGGCGGGGTCTTCGGAATGGATGCGGATGGTCGGCGTCGGATAAGTTTTGGCCTCGCGCGAGATCGCCGAGGCCACCCAATAGAGCGCCGTTCCGTCCTTCCGCCCCCGCCTTCGCAGGCCGGGTGTTCCTGTCATGTCCAGTTTTCCTCTCCGTCAGGATTGAGGGGCGCCATCGCCCCGCGATCATCCTGACGGACGCCATGCCGGCGGTCGAGATAGGTCCGGCATGCCGGCCAGTAACGCTTGCCTTCGAACAACGGGTCGCGGCGCGGGAAGCCGTCCTTCTCCAGCGTCTGTGCGATAGCGGGAAACAGGTCGCCCTTCACGCCGAGGCGCGTCGCAATCTCCTTGTCGCTTAGGAAGAGCTTGTCAGTCACGGCGCCCTGCCTCAGGACCGGCTGGTGCCGCGTCGACCAGGCCGAGAGCCATCCCGGCCGCGTCGGCCGTGTACCAGTGCTTGTCCCGCAGGAAGCGATAGTCGTCATACTTCTCGTCCGGGATCGAGAAACCCCGCCGCAGGGCGTCCCGCCGACGCCTGGCCGCCGTCGCCTTGGCCTGATTTTCAGCGGACGCCAGCCTGTCCAGCGTCGCCTTCTGGAACTCGAGGTCCTGCCAGCGCCGGCGGTTCTCGCGCGCCACCGCTTCCCTGTGCTCGGCCGTCATCGGGACACCCGTCAGCCGCTGACGCTGGATCGCCGCTGCACGATTCCTGTCGCCCCAGCCGAGCTTGCGGACGCGGGATTTGATCCCATCGGGGGAGCATTTCATGATGGCCTCGATCTCACGATAGGAGAGCATGGGATCGCGCCGGTTGAGGAGGCGCCGCAGCCAGCCGTCGTACTTCTCGTTCCATGGGAAGCGCTTGGCGGTGTCCTTCTTGTCGATGCTCGTCACGCCCCTCGGCATCACCGATCCTCCATCTCGGCCGTCTCGGGTGGGACGGCTGCAAGGGCGGCGCGGCCCTTGATGAGTGATTGTACGGCCTCCAATGCGGAGGGCAGATCATCGGGGCCGTAGCTGTCCGCAAGAGCCTGAAACCCATCATCGTGCTCTTGGCATAGCTCAAGGATCGCATCGCTTTCGACCTCCCAACATTCGGGACGCCCTTGTAACGGATCGTCGCCGAAATGAGCCGACGCGCTCGCCCATGTCGTGAACGTCTGCGCGCAGTGGAAGCACGTCCAACCATGAGGCGGAGCCGGGCGCTCGTCGTTCTCCATCTGCCACCGCAGCTTATCGGCATGGACGCGAAGCTCCATGATGTGCCGCTCTTGCAGACTGGTGGCGTCGATCTCGACTGTCTCCCGCAAGCTCCCATCCCTGCCAGACAGGGGCGCGGGGGCGGTGGAGGCGATGATGGCTTCCGCTTGCTCTTCATAAGCCATCCAACACGGCAAGGGCTCGTTGTTTGGGCCACATATCTTACCGATGGGAGCGTCTTCATCGGGATCTTCGCCGTAGGATGCGCTGATGATGCGCGCGATACGTTCGGCTTCCCGCAGCCCCTCCGCAGGCGTCTCGACAGGTTGGTGCATCGGGCAACCATCCAGAGCGTCACGCTCGGCCTTGAGCGCAGCCATGGCGCGGTTCAGCGTCTCGGCCGGATCAGCCCCGGCAACGACCTGAACGCGGAGACTGTCACCGTCCACCCGGAGGTCGATGGTGATCCTCGTGGCGTTTTCCGCAGGCGTCTCGACGGGAAGGACGGGGCGAGCGACGAGGGCGTGACGAGCCGCGCGAAATATCTTCGGCGCATGCCATTTCGGATCGTAGATGATGGTTTCCGGCCCCGGGTAGTTCTTTTCAAAGTATGCGAGGAACTGCGGATAGGCCGGATCGTTCGTTGCATCATCCGGCACGGCTTGGGGCTGATCGGGGGTGACGGTCGGGGAAAGCGGATCGTCGCCGTTCATGAACTGATAGTCGGTGATGTCGTGGCGCGCGGCGTCGGCTCGCAGGACAGCGCGGACGCGAGCCAAGAGCGAGGGCGGCTTGGCGCTGGTGACCAAGCGCGCGTGGTAGGCGTCGGTGGTCTCGTCAGGGCGGCGGGTCATGGTTGGGCGTCCTCTCGACGAGTATTGGTGTGGGTGGCGGTAAAGCGGCTGATGGCGAGGCGCAGCTCGTCCGTCTTGCGGATCGTCTCGCGCGAGATCAGGCCACCGTTGCCGCCTCGGCCGTGGGTGCCGCTGTCGTCGAAGGTGATCGCGTCGACGGCAGCCTTCGCGGCCTTCAGGAGGGGTGCGAGGTCTGACGTCATCCTCAAACCTTCTGCGGCATGAGGACGAGTTCCCGGCGATCGTCGCCGAGATCGAGGACCATCGTCGGCGCCGATGGATCAAGGAAGCCGAACTGGATCTGCGAGCCCTTGAAGCTCTCCAGAAAGTCCGTCACGTATTTAGCGCTAAAGCCGATCTTCAGTTCGAAGTCGCAGTCGACTTCCATCTCGTCGGCTGCCTCCCCGAGCTTCGACGAGCTGGAGAGGCGCAGAAGGCCCGGCGTGAAATGCCAAGTCACCGTCCGATCCTTACCAATCGCGTAGACACCGACTCGCTCAACCGCTTCTCGCAAGGGCGCGACGGCAATCTTCGCCTTCAGTTCGTTGCCGCGTGGAATGAACCGGTTGTAGTCAGGGAACGTGCCGTCGATAAGCTTCGACGTGATGGAGAGCCGAGGCGTCCTGAACCGAATGAAGGCGTCGGTCACTTCGATCTCGACTGGATTGTCGCTCTTGCCTGCCAGTAGGCCGAACAGCTCCGTCGCGAGCCGAGGAACGATGACGCCCGGCATACCAAACGCACCTTCGGGCGGCTCCAGACTAAGCTTCGAGAGCCGGTGCCCGTCTGTCGCGACGGCCGTCAGCGCGCCGTCAGGGGCATGCATATAGATCCCGTTGAGGTAGTAGCGGGTTTCCTCTTTGCTGATCGCGAAGCCGACCTTGTCCGAGATCGTCGTGAGGTCGACGGCCGGGATCGTGAAGCTATGAACGTCGCCTCGATAAACGACATCCGGGAAGTCCGAAGCCGGAAGGGTCTGGCACTTCGCGCGGGAGCGGCCTGACGACATCGTCAGCCAAATATCGCCGACCTCAATCTTAACAGGCGCGTCCGGCATCTTCTGTAGGGAGTCTTGGAAGAGATCCTTGTGGACGCAAATCGCCCCGGGAATTGCGACATTCACGCCTTCGGCCGAGGCGACGGCCGTGATGTCGATATCCGTCGAGGTGACCGACACGAGCCCATTTGCCTCGGCTCGAAGCAAAACATTCGAGAGGATCGGGTGGCTGTCCTTTTTAACGACGACCTTGGACATGTTCTTCACGAGCGGCAGGAGCGCGTCGCGATGCATGGTGAAAGCGAGGACGAGTGCGCTCACAGGAAGCGCCTCGCGGGCTCGGCCTGGCGATCGGCAACAATGCGCTTGACCGTCGACGGCAACGGGACATCACCCGGCGCTAGATCCCGCAGAAGATCTAGCACCGCGTCCATATCGCCAGAGGCTGCGAGTTCTGCCAAGCGAGGAAGTTCCTCGGTGACACGATACTGAAACTCGATCGCGCGTTCGGCCTGCGGTGAATCGCTGATGACCTCGATATTGAGGTCGCGCTCCTCGACCTCTCGCATCACCTGATCGTCCGACAGGCCGGAAAGATCGACGACGATCGCGATCGGCGCCCTTGCAGTCTCGCGGTCGCCAAGCTCGATATCGACGAAGCGCTGAATGACATGCGTGCGGCCGCTCATCGGTCGAACCTCACGCCAGTCACAGGGAAGGCGCCAGGCTCGTCGCCGCTGTCGCAGAACTCGAAGAGCTGTTCGCGCGGGTCCTTCGCCAGCGGCGGCTGCGGGCGCATCCAGTGCTGGCGAACCGGCAGAGGCTCCGTCCGAAGCCGCTGCAGCTCCTCATCGGCGACGAGGCCTTTGAAGGCGGTCTCAATCTGAAGGAAGTCCGCCGGCGACACGGGCACGGGGCGAACGTGCCCCTCGACGTAGGCCGAGTGCATCTCCCCGTCATCTGTGGTGAGACAGATCCACTTAGCCATCAGGGTTGCTCCCCGATAGTAGCCACCGGCTCGTAGAGCCCGCCAATGACGTCGACGACCATCATAGCCATGTTGGCAGTGTCGACGGCTTCTCGAATGGCGGCGGTGCGATTGGCTTCCAGGTTGCGCACGCCCTGGCATACAAGCAGGTCAGTAGCCGTATGCGCCTTACAGGCCTCCTCGAACACGCGATAAGCGAGGTCCTGCGGCTTGTCGTTTTTCCAGCCGCCCTTGTGCTCGTTGGCTCGCAGCTCGCGTTTCATCAGAAAGGCGAAGCGATCGACCTCGGCATAGTCCGAGGCCGGGACCGCGATCGGGGCCAAGGCGAAGGCCGGAAGGCGCGCGGCAAGGTGACGGGCGCGCTCGCGGAAACCCTCGTGTAGATCCGGGGCATCGATCCATAAGGTTCGCTCGCCCATCTCAACGCGCACGGTTGGATTGGCGAGCGCGTGGGCGTCGTTCTCGTCCTCGTCGGCCTCGAAAAGGGCGCGTGCCAGCGTGTCGATCTGGTCGGGCGTCGGGGTCGCCGGCTCCACCGCGATCGGCAGGGCCGAGCCGGTCGGCTTTGCGGCCTGCTTGGCGCGGATCTTCGCCATGGTTGCCGGCTCGCCGACGCGCGCCAGCTCGCGGCGGGCCTCGTAGCCGATTTCTATTCCGAAGGTGTTGCAGAGCGCGGCGAGCGTCACCATCGTCCCGCCAACCTCTTGGCGCTGGTCGCCCTTCGGACGAGCGTAGACGTAGGCTGCAAGGGCGATGACCCGCTCGGCCGGGAGGCCGCAAGCCTGGACCAGCTCCAGCGCCTCTTCGACGAAGCGGTCGCATCGCTCGGTGGCGTCCTCGGCCACTGCCGCAGGAAAGCACTCGGCCATCCAGAGGCCGACACCATTCTGGAAGTCGTCCATCAGCGTGCCTCCGCGATCATGACGGCGCCGATCGGTGCGCTCGTCGAGTGAGCGATGGCGCCGGCGGCGACCATGCCGACGAAGGCAGCGACGGCCATGAACTCCAGTGCGAGGCGGCCGAGGCGGCGGGCGGGGCGAAGATGGGCCGCGATGCGGCGGATCTCGACGAGTTCGCGGGAGAGAGCGCGCATCAGACGATCTCCCGCAGGAAGGCGAACACGAAGACCGAGCCGACGAGGACGAGGGCACCGATGATCGCCTGTTCGAGGTAGTCGTCGCCCGTCTGGTCGGTGGACTGGCGCGCCATCGGCTTTGCGGCGCCGTCTCCGATGGGTTCGGCGTCGGCCTGCGTGACAAGGCGGACGCCGGGGAGCTGGTAGGACCGGGCGCTCATCAGGAAGCCGCCCGGTTGGCACGGCACATGTCGGCGACGGCGTCGGCGACTTCGCGGCCGAGGTCCGTCAGGTCGGCGCGATCGAGAGCGCGGCGACGCCCGGCGCGGACCTTGCAAAGGTTGCGCATTGCGAGCTGCGTGACGTGCTCGGCCGGGACCATCGGGCCTTCCGGCGGGGTCCAGCCACGCGGGCCGCGATGGTGCGTACCAGCGGCAAGGCGCTTCAACGAGTTGTGGAGGTGGGGCGGGACTTCAACGCGGCCGATAGTGCCGCGTAGGAGCGAGGGTTGCACAGGCATGCTGGGCTCCATTCATTGAGAACGGATATCTGTAACGCTGTACGTGACAGCGGTCAACATGATCGTAACGCCCCACGTGACGGACCGCATTCCTAGGTTTTCCACAGGCAGGAATAAGTTCTTGATTTGTTCTTTTTAGCGGGTCAGGTTCTGCCATCCGAGGTAACCAAAGGGAGTGGTGCCGTGAAAACCTACTACGTCGTGCAAACCTATTCGGTGAATGCCAAACGGAAGATCGAAGCGGACACGCCGCGCCAAGTCTCAACCGAGAGCGAAGCGCTGCGGCTTTCTGGGCGTCTAAGCGAGACTAAATTTGGGGTAGTGGCATTCAGCCGAACCGGCGACCCGGAATCCGGTGACTGGGAAGATGCGAAGATCCTCTTCCAGTTCGGCGACTTCACTCAAGAAGACGCTGACGCTATTCGCGCTGCAGCTTAGCCCGTCTTGCCGGCCAGTGCGCGGAGGACGGCCATCGTCTGCTCGTCTCGCCGCTGCGCAAGTATACGAAGGAGGTCGACAACCTCGCCCTCCTTCGTCGGATCTTTCGTCAATAGATCTGCTGGCTCAACGCCAAGCGCCCTTGCCGACGCCTCCAGAAAGTCCTGGGTATATGGTTGGGCGCCGGTCTCTATGCGTCCGATGTTGGCGTGCGTCATCAGCGGAACGCCAGGCGCGCTTTCAAGCATGTCAGCGAGCTTACGCAGCGAATAGCCGCGATACTCGCGCCACGCGCGAATGAAATGCTTCTCTCTGGCCGGACCCGTCATGTCGCGATGATATCTCGCCACCCCGAGCCCGTGGTCACGTGGGGCGTTACAGATTTGAATTGCCATCTGTCACGCTCAACGTTACAACGCTTTTATGCAAAGCCACCCCCTCAAGACCTACGCCCGAGAACACAAGGTCACCCTCGCTCAAATCGCGGTGGCCGCTAAGACAAGCCGGATGACGCTTCACCGCGTCATTCGAGGCGAGAACACGACACTAGATCTGCTCGGCCGTATCAGTGATGCGACTGATGGGGCCGTGTCGGTTCAGGCGCTCGTTGCCGCCAGGAATGCCTGTCTCGAAGGCGAACATCACGAGAAATCGGCAGCCCTTCTTTCGCAGAGGGCTGCGTCTTGAGCGCCGCTGTCCGCCGGCTGTCCGCCCCCGCAAACGACAATCTCGGCGCAGTCGACGTCTTCTTGCGGCGCTGCCGGCCAGACCCGTCGCGGTCAGCCGTCGAGGTGCTGGCTGCCTTCTGCGCGCAGTCGAGCCTGATGGACTGCGTTGGCGATATGCTTGATCGCCTCGGCATGGATGGGGTGGGGCCGAAGACCCTTGTCCACCAGATGGCGCTCCATGCGCTTCACGGCGTTCACCTCAAGGTCCGTCAGGAACTCGTCGGGATCGAGACCGGCGCGGCGGAGGGCGACTGCCATGTCCGCTAGCACGTCCGCCATGGCAATGAGCGCCATGAGGGCGGAGGCGTCCGCCTCCCCCAGCGTCATCTCGTGTTTCGGCATTTCAAGTCTCCATCGCGTGGGTTGCGGCGCACCCGCGATGGTGATGCGCGCGACGGCGGGAGTCCAGCACGTCCGCCGTCGCGCGCTTTCGTTTCCGATCCATCCTGAGGTTTCGGCATGACAGACCGCCTTGCTCCCGACGAGCGCGCGTTGAAGGCGACCGGCCACGCGCTGATGGTCGCCGCCGGCGGATGCACGGCCGCGCAGATCATTCTCGGCCATAAGAGCCCGTCAACGATCAGCGCGCAGGCCTCGATGTCCGAGCCGGATCGCTGGATGAACGTCCGCGACGTGATGACGCTCGAATATCACGTTCAAGAGCCGATCGTGTCTCGCTGGATGGTCGACCGGCACAGTGCCGACGCCCGGCGTGTGTTCGCCCCGATCGACGATGGTTCGATTATGCATTTCGTCCGCGAGTGCGGCGAAGCCAAGCTCGCCCTTATTGCCAGCCACGAGCGCCGCCGGTGCGACGGGACCTATAGCGCCGCCGATCGCGCCCTGACGATCCGCGAGTTGCGCGAACTGGAGGAAGGCGCGCGGGATCTGCGCGAACGGCTGGAGGCGCAGCTATGACGATCTGGCAACCGGGCATGCGCTGCGTGTGCGTGAGCGCAGGCCGCGTCCTCTACGATTTGCCGTTGAAACGGCCGGTCAAGGGAAACGTCTACACCGTGCGCGCCGTGGACACCTGCGCCCTGACCGGGGCGGCGAGCCTGTTGCTCGATGAACTCGACAACCGGGATTGCATTGAGCGGGTCGTTCGTATCCAGGGCCAAGCCTACCGCCTGGGTGTCGAGCCGGCCTATCTGGCGAGCCTGTTCCGCCCGCTCTCCGAGACCCGTCTCGACCAGTTTCGACAACATCTCGCCCCGACCCCGCGTCGGAAGGCCGACGCCTGATGACGGCCGCAACGCGTGTCATCATCGCGGACGGCATGACGGATGCTGGCGGCGACGCCGGCGCCTTCATCGCGTCGGTGGTCGACGAGGTCAACGCGGCCTGGGCGCGGCGCGGCGTCGCCGGCGTCGAGATCGTCTGCGCCGAGTGGGAGAACGCCCGCCGCCGCATCTTCCTCGAAACCATCCCCGGCGCGCAGTCTCTCACGGTAGGCCGCGTCAGCGAGCATTTGAAGGCGGAACGCGCCAAGGTGGCCGAGCGGTTCGCGGACGGCATGGGAAAGCTCCTGTGACGATCCGTTTAAACGCTTGCCTAGAGTGCGGTCTCGACTTGGTGCCTGGCGCACGTGAGCGCGAGTTCTGTGCCTCGCCCTGCCGGATGGCCTGGAACAACCGGCGCCGCGATCGGGGCGCCGAGCTGTATGACCTTTACATGGCGCACCGTTGGGAACGGTCGGACGCGCAGGCGCGCGGCGTGTTCCAGGCGATCAATCGTCTCGCCAGCGAGTTCCGCCGCGAGGATCGCGATCGGCGCAGCGGACGCCGCTCTTGGCGCCGGACGGAAGTCGTCCTGTCCGAGCGCCCGCACCTGAAATCCACGACCTATTGCATGAGGCCTGGCCGGTGAATGTCGTCTGCGATGCGGGCGCTTCGGCCCGTCGTGATCCCTTCGACCTGGCGCTGGAGGATGGCGCCGGGTGCCTTGCGTATCTGATGAACGCGGCGGTGCGCGGCGGTGGCTCTGTGGCCGACGTCGTTCGTGGCCGACCGATCGCCCATCTCTCTGCCCGCACGCTTCGCACGATGGGCGTCGCGCTGGAGCCGGTGCCGGGTTCGAAGTTCATCGCCGTCGCGACCGCGCACCCGGCGCTGGCCGAGATCTTCGCGCCGACGCTTTGGATCGGCGATTGGGCGACGGCGCTCCTGACGCTGCCAGGCGCCATTCGGTCGGGGCGCATGTCGTTCGGCCGCGTCTATGCGCCGATCGTCCTCGTGCCGCGCCAGCTCCTGCCAGGGTCGCTGCAATGAGCGCGGTCGCCGCCCGGCTGCGGGATCTGTTCGTCGAGGAGGCGCGCGGCGTTGGGATCGGCGAGGCCATGCCCTTGCTGCCGCTCGGCGGCTTGCGGGCTATGTCCGTCACGGGCGAGCATGTCGGCCCGTGTCCGCTTTGTGGCGGCCGGGACCGGCTGCAGGTGAAGCCCGGTGTCGGTTGGCTTTGCCGTGGCGCGGCCGAGGGCCGTGATGCGATCGGCCTGGCCGCGCATGTGCTCGGCCTCGACTTGAAGCGCGGTGGCGACTTCCTCGAAGCCTGCGCGGCCGTGCTCGGCCGATCTGTGCCGGATGGCCGCGACGAGGACGAGGCGGCGACGCGCGAGCGGGCCGAACGCATCGCGGCGCGTAAGCAAGCGGCCGAGGCGTCGGCGGCGCAACGCGAAGGCGAGGCGCACGACTTCCGGGCGGCCGAGCAAGCCAAGGCGCGCGGCAAGTGGCAGCACGGCGAGCCCGATGGCCTGCACCTGACCTATCTCGCGCGGCGCCTGCAGCGCTACATTCGCGATCTGCCGGTGGCGCCCTTCCTGCGGACGATCGCGGCCGAGACCTACTGGCATGGCCGGGACGAACGCGACCCGCGCCGCGTGCCCGTCGAGCTGTTCACGGGTCCGGCCATGGTGGCGCCGTTCGTGGCGCCTTCCGGGCATGTCATCGGCTGTCATCTGACGTGGATCGATCTCGCGCGGCGGCCGAAGTTCCGCCCGCTCATTCTCGACCCGGCGGCACCGCGCGGCGACCCTCTGCCGTCGAAGAAAATGCGCGGCACGAAGAAGGGCGGGCTGATCCCGCTCATCGGGTTCTACCAGCATGACGGGCTGATCCTGCCCGATCCGCACCGCCCGCGCTTCGTCAGCGGCGAGGGGATTGAGAACACGGTGATCGCGGCGCTGGCGGAGGGGCCTCGCGCCGACACGATCTATGCCGCCGCCGGCGACCTCGGCAATCTCGCCGGCCCCGCCGATCAGACATCGCGTTTCACGCATCCCGAGATTCGCAAGCCGGACAAGAATGGGGTGATGCGCCCCGTCTTCGTCAAAGGGCCGATCCCGCGCGCCGATCAATCGCCCGACGACGCGATGCAGGTGCCGCCCTGGGTGAACGAGATCCTGCTGATCGCTGATAGCGACAGCGAACCTTACGCCACCGCCTCCGACATGGCGCGCGGCAAGGCTCGGCTCGGAGCGGGCGGCGCCATCGTCGGCATCGCCTGGCCGCCTGCGGGAATGGACTTCTCCGATATCGTCTCACTCTCTCCCCTCGGAAACTGACATGGCCAAAAAAGACGATCCGAACCTTGCGATCGTGCGCGAGGCCCTGGCGGCCGCGCAGGCGCAGGCAACCGCAACGGCGAGCGCCGAACCTGCGGACGCTCCAGAGGAGGGCGAAGCCCTTCCGGTTGCCCGATCTCTCGACATTCCGCGGGCGCGCCAGACCGAGACGCCAGAGCCGAACACCGTCTGGTGGTGCTCGCATCTCGATCAGTCCGACACCGACAACGCGCGGCGGCTGATCGCTCACTTCGGCAGTGATCTCGTCGTGCTGAAGCAGGAAGGCGGCAAGGATGCAGCCTATGGCGTCTGGAACGGCCAGCATTGGGACCTGTCCAACGGCAATCAGGCGGCGCTCGGTCTCGCGCAGCTCCTCGGCGAGCGCATCCAGTTGGAGGCCGCCGAGCTGGTGCCAACGAACGGCGAAACGCGCGTGATCGAAGCCGCGATGGAAGCCCGCGATAAAGACGAGGACGCGCGCTCGCCCGCCGAGATCATCAAAGTCGCGCGTGCCGACGACGTGCTGGAGAAGCTATCGGGACGGATGGGCAAGCGGATCCAGTGGGGCATCGCGGCAAAGAACGCCAACAAGCTGACCGCAATGCTTAAGTGCGCGGCGCCGCACCTGATGCGCCCGGCCGACGCCTTCAACTCGCATCACCACAAGGTCGCGGTGAAGGGGCACACTCTCACGTTCCACCACGGGACGGAGCTGGTGCCGAACCCCGACCTGGAGCGCGAGGACGCCCCGGCCGATGCGCCCGACGCGATCCCCGCGAAGTATGCGCGCGTCAGCGTGAAAGTCGGTCATGAGCGCGAGGATTACTCCACGGCCGTCGTGCCGACCGCCTATGACCCGAACGCGAAGTGTCCGCATCTTACGGCCTTCCTCGAGGAGTTCGTACCCGACGCGGCCAACCGCCGTTTGATCCAGGTCGCCTTCGGCCTCGGCCTTCTTGGCGTGACCGTGCAGAAGCTGTTCTTCCATCTCGGCAAGGGCGCGAACGGCAAGTCGATCCTGATGGAAGTCATCTGCCGGGTGCTCGGCGGCTATGCCGTGACGCTGGAGGCGAACAGCTTCTTCGGTGATAGCGGCCAAGCCGGCGCGGCATCGCCGGATCTCGCCCGGCTGCACAATGCCCGGCTCCTGCGCGTCCAGGAGCTGCCGGAAGGCGAGGAACTGCGCGTCGACCTGGTGAAGAAACTGACGGGCGGTGAGAAGATCCCGGTTCGTCAGCTGTTCCAAGGCTATTTCGAGTTCTGGCCGATCTTCACCGCGCATATGAGCGGCAACGGCTATCCAAAGATCTCGGACATGAGCAACGGCATCTGGCGCCGCATGACCGTCATCTATTGGCCGATCGTGCTCGACGACGCTCGCCAGCGCAACTTCGAAGAGGTCGTCGGCGAGTTCGAGCCGGAGCATTCCGGCATCCTGAACTGGCTGATCGAAGGCGCACTGATCTACCTGCGCGAGGGGCTGACGATCCCGGAAGACGTCGTGCGTCAGACCCGGAAGTATCAGGCCGCCATGGACCCGACCGCGGCCTTCCGCGAGCGCTGCGTGCTGCACAGTCAGGGCGAGGCTGTCACGGCTATGGAGATGTATGAAGCCTATGTCGCCTGGGCCGAGGACACGGCGAACAAGCCGATCTCGATGACGGGCTTCGGCAAGATCATGGTGAAGCATCACGAGCGCGAGGACGGGCGCACACGGCGCTATCTGAACGTCCAGCTCGTCAACGTGCCGGAGCGCCGGCGGCGGAGCAAGACGGAAGCCGAGCAGCCGGACGATTACCCGGAAGGCTATGCCGGGCCGGAGCCAAGGGACGGCGAGGAATAGCCATGCCCTCCTGCTCCCTCCCTTTGCGCCCCGCTGCGCGTGGCGCTCATTCTCGGCCCTGCCTGGGGATCTGTGCCATGCCGCGTCCGCCCTGATCCTGTTCGGTCTCGGGTTTCGATCGGTCGGTTGCTTCCGAACCCTCTTCGCGAGGGATCGGGAAAGGTGCGCCTTCAGGGCGCGAGGGTTTGCGAGGGTTGGAGAGGGTTTGCGAGAGTGAGGGGAAACGTGGCAACGCCTTGTGGCGCCGAGGTTTGCGAGGGTCTGCGAGGGTTCCTCGCGTATACGCGCGAAACGACTATTCCGGCCTAGTCTCGGTCTTATGCTGATGGACCCCGAAAACTATCGCAACCCTCTCTAAATCCAACCAAGCCACTGAAATCAATAGATCTATCGATCTTCTGCCAACCCTCTCAAACTCTCGAAAACTATCGTTCAACTATCGCAAGGCTTGGCTGTGAGTAAGAAACCCATCGAAATTAGTGCTTTGCTGGCTTGGACCTATGGGGAGGAGCTTCCGAAACTGGAGCGGTTCCTCGACGACGAGCGGGAGGAGTTCCTAGCCAGCCCGGCGCCCTGGGACTCGATCACGCGGCTGGCGATCCTCGGCGTTCGGGTCGATACGTCGGGCAGGGCGCCGGACGTTCGGGCGCTGGAGTACCCGGACCCTGATGCGCTGATTGTTCACGAGGCGGTGCAGGGGCTGGCGTCGTGGGAGATCGCCATGCCGGAGGGGTGGAGCGCCCTCGGCGACTGCACAGGCCTGACGGCGGCCGAGATGGCGGACGCGCACCGGGACGGCCTTGCCATCGCGGCACCGAAGGGGGACCGCCTGGCGGCGCTTATCCGGCGGCTCGCCATGACGGGTCGCACTCCGCCATGGCACGACCATGGACCTATCTTCCGTCGGCTGGTCTGCGGTGCCAACGGCAAGCCCGCTTGGTTTCGGATGGTGCGCCAACCGATCGGGCAGGGGCGCCCGTCATGCGACGTCGAGGTCGACGGCTACAACAAGTCCCGGCAGCGGCCCTATGAGGGCGCCTATCGGAAGCACTATCTCGATCCTTCGCCTTCGGTGCTGGTGTCCGAGCGGGTCGATTATCAGCTATGGGCGCTCGCCCTGCATGCGTTGGCGGGTGATCTGGCTCGCCGTCTCGGACGCTTCACGGTTCTACCCTGCCGCGTTCCCATGTGGCCTTGGGAGGGTGAGGAAGGGCCTTCGCAGCCTCGGGTTCTCGTCGCGGCGAAATCCACAGAGCCGCGTCAGGCGGGCAATGAGGCCGCTTGACGCGCGGGTGGAATTTGACATACCTCTCATGGTGCGAGGAACCCAACCCCGGAGCGGAGACGCTGCCGGGGTTTTCGTTTGAGGAGGACCGATGCCGACACGGCCAGCGTCCTTCCGTCCTCGTCATCAGCCAACGCGCATCGTCCTCGAACGAGAGTACGAAGCTCGGCGGCGCCAAGCGCATCCATGGCGCGCCCTCTATAAGACGCCGCAGTGGCAGGCGATCCGCGTCTCGGTCTTCGCGGCCGAGCCGCTATGCCGTCGCTGCGCCTCGTCCGGCCTCGTCGTGCCGGCGACCGTCGTCAACCACGTCGAGCGCCACCACGGCGACCCGGTCAAGTTCTTCGCCGGCCCCTTCGAACCCCTCTGTAAGCCCTGCCACGACGGCGAGGTGCAGCGAGAGGAGCGCCGCGAGGCCGCCTCAGGCCCCCCAGTCACCCGCCGACCCGGCCTGTGACCGAAAAGTGACACGAGGGGGAGGGGGGGGTCGAAAGTCGGGGGCCTAAGGGGCGGGACCGGCAGGTTAACTCGCTCTTTGTCTGCGCGAAATTTCCGCTGGCGAAACTTTTTCTTTTGAACTGCGGGGTCGGATCGGCCTCGCCAAGGGGTTCACGATGGGTCGACGCAAGGATGATCCCGCCTTGCAGGCGGCCAAAGGATACCCCGGCAAGCGCAAGCCGATGACGGATCGCCGGATCAATGCCGCTGCGGACCAGGCCGAGCGCGAGGCGAGCGAGGCTCACCCGTTCGCCGTGCCGGTGCTCTTCACGAAGGCGCCCGCCTACTATCGGCGTGCGATCGAGCTGTGGAAGTCGCTCACCGAGACGCTTCTCGCGTCCGGGCGGCGGCGGCCTGGCTATCGGGCGGCCCTCACGCGCTACTGCATGTGGTCGCAGATGTATGAGGGCGCGGCGGAAGACCTGCGGCGCGACTGTCCGAAGGGCGGCTTCACCATGAAGTGGACGCCGGTCGGCGGCGCCGAGCGCGTCATCCAGCATCCGGCGATCAAGATCATGCAGCAAGCCGAGCCGATCCTGCGCGCGATCGAGGATGACTTCGGCTTCAACCCGCGCTCCGATGGCGCGCTCGTTCGGGTCGAGAGCTTCAACCGCTCACAGCAAGGCGACCTGTTCGGCGCGTCCCGCCCGGCGGCGCCGGCGGCGGATGCGCCCGGCGTGGCTGCGACTGCGCACGACGCCTCGGCCGACCCGATGGACCTCATGAACGGCGCGGACGCTCGATCGCCGTCGACGATGCAGTGACGCGATGACGGACACGCTCGCGACGGAGCTGCCGCCCTGGCTTCATCCCGTCGCGAGCGATCCCGCCTATGAATGGGCGGTGCTCGCCTGGCGACGGGCCGGCAAGGTCGAGGGATCGTGGTTCGATACTGCCAAGGCCGACGCGGTGGTGCTGGCCTGGCCGCGCATCTTCCGCCTGACGAACGACCGCTTCCGGGGCGTGCCGTTTAAACTCCTGCTCTGGCAGGAGATTACGGTTCGCCTCCTGGTCGGCTGGAAGATGCCGATCGAGATCGTCGACCCGGCGACGCATCTGCAAGCGGTCGCGCAGGTTCGCGTGTTCCGGCGGCTGGATCTCTGGATCCCGCGCAAGAACGGCAAGTCCGAGTTCCTGGCGGCGCTCGGTGTCCTGTTCTTCTGCCTCGAAAAGGTGCCGGGCGCCGAGGGCTACGTCTTCGGCCGCAACGAAGACCAGGGCCGGGTCGCCTTCGACAAGATGGCGGCCATCATCTCGGAAGGGGTGGGGCTTCGCGAGGATCGGCATGGCAACGTGCGGATCATCCTCATGAAGAAATCGATCTTCCTGCGGGAGACCGGATCGACCTTGCATCTCCTCACCGGGAAGCCGGATGGAAAGCATGGCCGATCCCCGACCGTGATCGTCGGCGACGAGATCCACGAGTGGATCACGCGCGAGCTGGCGGACACGCTGCGGCAGGGCACGGGCGCTCGCCTGCAGCCGATCGAGTTGTACGCCTCGACGGCGGGGCGCAAGTCCGGGCGCGTCGGGTGGGAGTGGTACAACGAAAGTCTGGAGATCATGTCGGGGGTCGCCGACGATCCCCGCATCCTCGTCGTTCACTTCGCGATCGGCGAGGAAGATGACTGGACGGATGAGGCCATCTGGCGGAAGGCGAACCCCTCGCTCGGCCTGACACCAACGCTCGATTACCTGCGCACCGAGTTCAAGGCGGCGAAGGGCAAGCCGGTCAAGGAAGCGATCTTCCAGTGCTACCATCTGAACCGATGGGTCGACCAAGTCGGCGGCTGGATTCCGAAGTCGAAATGGAAGCTGTGCGCGATCGAGCCTGACGGCTGGAGGACCCTGCGCGAGCGGATGCGCGGGCGCCGCGCGTTCTCGGCTTGCGATGTGTCCGCGACGCGCGATCTCACGGCGCAAGTCGTGATGATTGAGCCTGAAGGCGACGACGATCGGTGGACGCTGATCCCCCGGTTTTGGGTGCCGGAGGGGACGCTCGACGAGCGCGCCAGTCAGGATCGGCGCGTCGACTGGAAAGGATGGGTGCAACGGGGCGCGCTCATGACGACGCCAGGCGATAGCGTCGATCAAAACTATGTCCTGAAGGCCATCGAAGAGGACGCCGCGCACTTCAATCTGGTCGCGCAAGGCTTCGATCCCTGGAACGCCGTCAAGCTGATGACCGATCTCGAAGCCAACGGCTTCCCGGTCGAGCTGATGGTGCGCATGCGGCAGGGCACGGCGACGCTCGGCGAGGCGACCAAAGAGTTCGAACGAATGGTCTTCGCCGGGCAGATCGACCACGGCGGGCACCCGGTCCTCGCCTGGATGGCGGGGCATTGTCAGGTCCGCTTCGACGAAAACCTGAACTACGTGCCGGCCAAAAAGGGCAGCGCGGACAAGATCGACGGCATCGTTGCCAGCGTCATGGCAACCGCCCTGGCGACCAACAGGGAAGAGGTCCCAACCATGGACGAGTTCCTGTCCAACCCGGTGTTCGGCTGACATGGGCGTTCGCGATGCCATTGGCGGCTGGCTGATCAAGTCCGGCCATAACATCAGCACGACCGACGCGAAGGCGTCGCGGATCTGGAGCCGGGTCCTCGGCGGCGGCGGTGAAAGCGACGCCGGCGAGACCGTCACCGTCGACGTGGCGTTGCAGCTGGCGACCGCCTGGGCTTGCGTTCGTCTGATCTCGGAAACGGTGGCGACCCTGCCGTTCATGCTCTACCGCGACGAGCGGGACGGCAGCCGGACGGTGGCAAAGGATGATCCCCTCTATGGGATCCTTCACGACCAGCCGAACGCGGACCAGACGGCGGTCGAGTTTTGGGAGGGCGTTGTCTTCTGCATCCTCACCTGGGGCAACGCCTACGCCGAGAAGGTCTTCATCGGATCGCGCCTGGTGGCGCTCCTGCCGCTTCGGGCGGACTGGATGCGGGTCGGCCGCGACGAGAGCGGCGCCCGTGTCTACCGTTACGGCGACCCGAAGGGCCGGCGCGAGCTGACCGAAGACGAGGTCATGCATGTTCGAGGGTTCGGCAACGGCGGCGACGTCGGCCTGTCGCCGATCCTCTACGGCCGCCAGACGCTCGGCGCGGCCCGTGCGGCGGACAAGGCGGCGGCAAAGATGTTCGCCAACGGCGTTCGGCCGAGTGGTGTCCTCGAAATGTCGCAGATCCTCAAGCCGGACCAGCGCAAGGATATCCGCGAGAACGTGATCGCTCCCTTCGCCGGCGCCATGAACGCGGGCGGCGTGTTCCTGGCAGAAGGCGGCATGAAGTTCTCGCCGGTGACGTTCACGCCGGAAGACGCGCAGATGCTGGAAACGCGCGCCTTCCACGTCGAAGAGATCTGCCGGTGGTTCAACGTCCCGCCGATCCTGATCGGTCACTCCTCGTCGGGGCAGACCATGTGGGGATCGGGCGTTGAACAGATCATGCTCGGCTGGCTGGTCCTCGGCCTGCGCAGCATCCTGAAGCGGATCGAGTCGGCGGCGAAGCGCTCGCTGATCACCCCCGATCGGCGCGCCGGGCTGCACCCGGAGTTCAATATCGAGGGGTTGCTGCGGGCTGACAGCAAGACGCGGGCCGAGCTGATCTCGACCTACGTGCAGAACGGCATCTGGAGCCGCAACGAAGTCCGCCAGCGCGAGAACATGCCGCCCTATGCCGGCGGCGAGATCTACACGGCGCAAACCAACCTGTCGCCGGTGGATCGGCTCGGGACGCAAGTCGCGGTGAAGACCGCACCTGACGACGACGCCTGACGGCGCGTCCGATCGCGCTTCGGCGCCCTGCCACAATCGAGGGAAGACAATGGACGGTAGCAACTTCGTTGCGCCGCTCGAACTCAAGTTCGCGTCCGAGGGCGTGGGCGAGTTCGAGGGCTATGGCGCGATCTTCGGCAACATCGACAGTCACGGCGACCTGATCGCGCCGGGTGCCTTCGCGGCGAGCCTCGCGCAGCACAAGGCCAAGGGCACGATGCCGGCGATGTTCGTCCAGCATGGCCCGGCACTCGGCGGCGACAGTCTGCCCTCCGGTGTCTGGCAGGAGGTCGAGGAAGACTCGCGCGGCCTGAAGGTGAAGGGCAAGATCAGCGCGCTCGACACCGATCACGGGCGCCGGCTGCGCGGACTGATGCAGGACGGCGCCATGCGCGGCCTGTCGATCGGCTATCGGGTGGCGCCGGGCGGCGCCGCGACGGGGCGCAAGGCGGGGCAGCCCCGCCGGACGCTGAACACACTCGATCTCGTCGAGATCTCGATCGTCCGCGATCCCTCGAACATCGAGGCGCAGGTGTCCGGGATCAAATCCGAGAGCGACCCGCTCCGCGCCTCGACCGCCATCGCCGCCGCCATGCGGCTGCACGACAAGTCGATGGGCGAGAATTACGCCTATTCCAGCCCGCGCGATAAGGCGCTGCTGATGAACCATTTGCGGGACGCGCACGAGGCCCTGACGGGCACGCGCGCCCCGACCGATCTCGACGGCTGGAAGGAAATTCCGACCGTTCGCGAGATCGAGCGGATGCTCCGGGAGGAGTTCAGTCTGTCTCGATCCGAGGCCAGCGCCGTTGCCGAGCGCCGGTTCAAGTCTGTCCCTCGGGATGAGGGCGGCGAGACGAAATCCGAGGACACGTCGGCGCTCCGCAGTGTCCTCGACGGCTTCAAGCTTCCTTCCTTCTCTTGAGGACATTCCCATGACCCAGCGTATTCTGCGCGGCGCATCCATCGCCGCGATCTTTGCCTCGCATGTCGGTCCCCGCATCATGCTCGCCCCGCCGAACGAGGGCGGCGGAGGGGGCGGCGACGATCGCGATCTCGGCCAGCTCGCCAAGGATCTGAAGACCGCCACCGACGAGGTGAAGACCTTCGCCGAGAAGGCGAACACCGAGATCAAGAACCTCGGCAAGGTGACGGACGAAACCAAGGAAGCGGCCGACAAGGCGCTCGTCGAGATGAACGGGATCTCGGCCCGTCTCGGCGAGGTCGAACAGAAGCTCGCACGTCGCCCTGGCGCGAGCGGCGCCACTGAACACAAGTCGGCGGGCGAGATCGTCGTCGAGAGCGAGGAATACAAGGCGGCCTCGCCGCGCGGCACGTCCTTCAAGGGGCAGTTCCGCGTCGAGGTGAAGGCGATCACCTCGGCCAGCGCGACCGGCGCCTCGGCCTCGACCGCGCTCGTGCCCGCCGATCGCCAGGCCGGCATGGTCGAGCTGCCGCGCCGCGGTCTCGTCGTTCGCGATCTCCTGACGCCCGGCCGCACGGTCTCGGCCTCGATCGAGTATGCGCGAGAGAAGGTGTTCACGAACAACGCCGCGACCGTCGCCGAGAACCCCTCGGCGCCGAAGCCGGAGTCGAACATCACCTTCGAGCTGGTGACGACGAACGTCCGCACCATCGCGCACTGGATCCCGGCCTCGAAACAGATCCTCGCCGACGCGCCGCAGCTGCAGAGCGTCATCGACGGTCGCCTTCGCTACGGTCTGGCGTACCGCGAGGATGAACAGCTTCTTCTCGGCGACGGCACGGGGACGAACCTCACCGGCCTGATGACGCTCGCCTCGGTCTACTCGGCTCCGTCCGGCGTCACCGTGAAGATGCCGACGAAGCTCGATCTTTTGCGGCTCGCCATGCTGCAGGCGACGCTGGCGCTCTACCCGGCGACCGGCACGGTTCTGCATCCGACCGATTGGGCGGATATCGAACTCACGAAGGACGCCGGCGGCAACTATATCTGGGCCAATCCTGCATCTTTGCTGGGTCCGACCCTGTGGGGACTTCCGGTCGCGCAGTCGCTGGCGATGCCGCAGAACAATTTCCTCACCGGCGCGCTTCGCTATGCTGCGCAGATCTTCGACCGCGAGGACGCGGACGTGCTGATCTCGACCGAAGACCGCGACAACTTCGTGAAGAACATGGTGACGGTCCTCGCCGAAGAGCGCCTGGCGCTGGCGATCTACCGTCCGCAGGCCATGGTGCGCGGCACCTTCTCCTGATCGTGACAGCATAGGCGGCCTCCGGGCCGCCTTTCTCGTTCCTCGTTCGAAAGGATACGGCCGTGGCCGATCAAGTCAGACTGAAGTCGCTCACCGTCTTCGCCAGCGACCGTATTACCGTCTTCGCCGAGGGTGCGAGCGAGGGCACGAAGGGCGGCGCCGTCGTCTCGGGACAGGAGTTCGAAACCGATCTTCTGCATGCCCGCGACCTGGTGCGGCTCGGCAGTGCGGAGCCGACGAACCCGGCGGACCTCAACGGGGAGGTCGGCCCGCTCGAAGCTCATTACAGCGTGTCGGCGTCCGACTGGAAGCGCTACCAGGCGGCCGATGACGCGGCGGCCAAGCAGATCGAGGCCATCCGCGAACGCGTCAACCAAGTGGCGGCGGAGGCCGACTCCGATATCGAAGGCCATCGCCTTCGTGTCGAGTACGAACGCGAAGAGGCCGACCGCTGGATTGAGCGGCATCAGGCGCGTGCCGAAGAGGCGCGTCTGCAGGCTGAAGACCTGATCGCTTCCTTCGCGGTGAAAGTCGACGAAGCTCGCAGCTTGGCGTCGCCTGCCGGCGCGTCTGCCGATACCGTTGTTGGCGGTGACGGTGGAAACGCGGAAGCGACAAGCCCGGCAGAGGGTGCCGAACCCGCCCCGGTCGCGCCGGCTGCAGAGCCTGACGCCGCCACCGCGTCGCCGAAGGCCAGCAAGAAGTCGAGTTAACGCCCATGCCCGACCTGGTCCTGCATACCGCTCCAGCGGTCGAGCCGATCGAGGCCGACGAGGTCGCCAAGCGTCTCGGCCTGTTCGAGGTCGACGATCGGATCGGCGCCTTCATCACCGCCGCCCGGCAGTCGCTGGAGGGTGTGCGGGGCTCGCTCGAACGGGCGCTGATCACGCAAACCTGGGACCTCTATCTCGACGAGTTCCCATGCGGCGAGCTTCGGCTCCCGTTCCCGCCGTTCCAAGAGGTCGTCGAGATCACCGTCACCGACGACGCCGGCGCCGAGCTTCCGATCCCGCGATCCTCCTACCGGGTGTTGAAGGGCGAGTTCGGCCGGGTGCTGCCGGTCGGGTCCTGGCCGAGAGTCGGCGCGATCGGACAGGGTGTGCGCATTCGCTTCGTCGCCGGTTATGGCGATGACGGTGCGGCGGTCGAGAAGGCCGCCGCACCGATCGTCCAGGCGCTCGTGCTCATGGTCGGGCGCATGCTCGCGGTAAGCCGGGCCGACATGGCGCTGCGCTCACGCACCGTCGAGGGTGTCGGCGCGACGACCTGGATGAACCCGGACGATGTTCGCAAGGGCATCACCGCCACCGAGGACGCGCTCCTCGCACCGTATCGGGTTTACTCATGACCCCGCGCGCCCGCGAGATGCTGCAAGCCTATCATGAGGAAATGCCGCGCTGGCGGATCGCGCTTCGCCGCGACGGCGAGGCCGATTGCCAGGCGCGTGCGAAGGTCGTGGACTTCGACGAGGCCGAGATCGTCGGCGGCATCCAGGAGGGTAAGCGCAAGCTTCTCGTCCTAGCGTCGGGTGTCACCTGGTCCGATCCGCTACGCGAGGGCGACCTCGCGATCGTCGACGGCGCGGAACTCTACGTCAACACGGTCGACGACCAGCGGCGCCGCGTCGACGGCACGCTGATCGCCTACGAAGTCACGGCGGGCGGGCGATGAAGCCTTCGAAGATCGCGCCGATCTTCCGCGAGGTCGAATTGAGTTTCGCGGCGCATTCCTCGCCGAGGGTGCGCTCGAGAAAACTGGCGGCTTATGCGCTGGAAAAGATCAGCGAGGCAAAGCGGATCAATGGCACGGCCGATCGGCCCGCTCCGCATCGTCAGATCGTCGACGGCCGGGAGGGCGCGCCGCTCGCCTCGGTGAAACCCGATGGCGTGATCGTCGCCCGCTTCAATCTCGTCACCGAGACGCTGATCTGGATCGGCGACGAGCTGATGAAGAACAGTCCGGTGCTGACGGGGCAGTTCGCGCGCAGTCACGTCCTCTACGTCGACGGGGTGCCGCATGTGCCGGGAACGCCTTACCCGGACGGCGAGGAATACGCCTTCATCAACGTCCAGCCCTATGCCCGGCGGATCGAGAAGGGCTGGTCGAAGAAAGTCCCGGACGGTCTCTATGAGGGCGTCGCGACGATGGCGGCGCAGCGGTTCGGCAACATCGCCCGGATCGGCTTCGCCTGGCGCTCACTGGAGGGCGCTGGCGCGCTCGATGCCTGGGCCGGCAAGACCAGCATGACGCGCAAGGATCGCGACCTCAAAGGGGCGGACCTGCAGGAGTGGCTGAAACGACAACCCGCGATCACCGTGAGGCCGAACTGACATGGCGCACCCGCATGTGATTGCTGCCGTCGACGCCCGCTTCCGTGCCGGCTTCGTCGAGCCGGATTGTCCGATCCGAGAAGTGAACGAGAAGCCCGGCGCCGACAAGACGCGCACGGCCTTCGTCGTGCTGCAGTTTCCCTGGTGCCGCTCGGATCCCGCGACGGTCGGGGCGCCGGGCGGCCAGTGGTTTTCCGAACAGGGGACGTTCCGCTTTGTCATCGCCCTGCCAAAGGGCGAAGGGCTCGGCCAAGGGCCGACCTGGGCGGAGCGGATCGCGGCTCTGTTCCGCAGCGAAGAGTTCGAAGGTCTGTGGTGCATGGCGCCGGGCTCGCCGGTCATCGACGACCGTAACGAGACGGATGCTTACTTCCGGCTTTCGTTCAGCGTGCCTTACGAGTTTCAATTCCAGCAACCGGAGATATCACCATGATCACCGTCGCCAATCGTTCCGATCGTCCGCAGATCCTGCCGCAGAAGGGCAAGGATGCCGTCGAGATCCTGCCGGGCGAAACCGCCAAGGTCGAGATCGACGCCGACAACCCGCATGTTGCCGCCAAGGTGCGCGCAGGGCTGATCGAGATCGCGACGACGAAGGAAGAAACGAAGGCCCTGATCGCGTCGACGTCGACCGATGCGGCCTCGAAGTCCGACACGAAGGCCTCGGCGGCCTAAACGCCCGACGCCTTCGCAGCTTTCCGAACTCTCGCCGCCGGCGAGATCCATGGCCGCCCTTGAGGGGCGGTTTTTTGTTGCCCTGACCATAGAGAGGAGCGGCCATGTCCCGCATCTATAAAACCGGCAAGACGAAGGTCGCGATCGGCAAGGCGTCGGAAGACGTCGTGACGCTGGCGACCTTTGAGGCCGACACGACCTATGTCGAGTTCGACGGCATCACGAACATCGGCGGCTTCGGCGACACGGCCTCGCTGATCACGTCCGACCACGTCAATTCGGGTCGGACGAAGAAAGCGGTCGGCACCCGCAACGCCGGGTCGATGACGCTCGCCTGCGACCGTCAGCCGAACGATCCCGGCCAGCTCGCCGGCATCGCCGCCGCTGATACCGACGACCGCTACAACATCCGCGTCACCATCCCGGTCGGCAAGGGCAAGTTCGAGGTCGATTACCTCACCTGTTACGTCCTGAGCCGGAACAAGGATTTCGGCGGCTCGAACGACGCACAGAAGATCACCTTCAATCTCGAACTCGATGAAGCTCCGATCTCGAAGCCCGCCGCCGTCTGACCCCATCGCCTGCAGGCGAGGGCGGCGGCGTGAAGTATCGGGCGCGCCGCCGCCCAACTCCCCCGAACCCGATGACACCCGAACTCGCGACACGCGAACCCGATAGGACAATCCCATGACCCCCCTTTCCAATGACGTCGAAGTCGAACTCGGCGGCGATACCCATCTCCTGCGGCCGAGCCTGAAAGCCGCGACCGCGATCTCGCGCCAGTTCGGCGGCCTCGTCGGTGCCATGCAGGCGGCGCTGAACGGCAACCTCGACGCGTTCCAGTTCGTCGTGAAGACCGGCATCGTGACGGCGAAGAACATCTCGACCGAAGACCTGAAGGAATTGGTCTGGAGCGCCGGCATGCGCAAATTGAGCGACCCGGTCTCGAAGTATCTGACGCTCCTCCAGAACGGCGGCAAGGATCCCGACGCCGACGAGGAAGACGCCTCGACGGGAAACGGCGGCGAGGGCTAACGCCCGACGAGCTGCACGTCTCGATCTACAGGGCGGCGCTGGTCGCCCTGCCGGCCTGGAGCGATGACGAGATCATGTCGTGTGATCTCGGCCGCCTCCGGCTGGCGATCGACGCGGCGCAGGCCGAGCGCGGCGCCGAGCATCGGTTCCAGATGCGCATCCACGGCCATCAGGTCGAGGAACCCCCGCCGCCAGACCAGACCGACGAAGAGATGGTCGCATCGGCACGCAACGTCATGGCGATGTTTCGCCGGCGGGCCGTCGACCCCGACGACGATGATTGAGGGCGGCTCACGGGCCGCCCTTTTCTGTTCCCGCCCGACGAACTGCCGCGAGGATCCATGGCCGCCACCGAACAGCGCATCGACGAGCTGGTCTTCCGCGCGAAGACGGAAGGCATCGACCAGGCCAAGGCGGCGCTTGGCGGACTGCAGGCGGCGCATGCCGGCGCCGGGCAGGCTGCCGGCGAGAATGCCCGTGTTCACGAAGAGGTCGGGCGCGCCATGCGCAATCCGACCGCCGCCTTCGACGATCTCCGGCGCAAGCTGGAAGGCTCGCCGGCGGCCTGGAAGGCGCTGGAGCGGGGCCTGCGCGTCGTCAGCCGCGCGGCCGACGAGGGCAAGAGCGAGATCGCCGCCCTCGACCAGACGGTCGACGACCTCCTGCGCAACTTCCAGCGCGCCGTCGCCCCGAAGCTCTCGCCGAGCGTCGACCTGACGCCGCTGAAGGCGATGATCGGCGAGACCAAGCGTTTCGACGACCAGGCGCGCGCCATGGCCCGCACCTTCCTGAAGAACGCCGAGGATGCCGAACAGGCGCTTCGCCTTCAGGCCAAGGCCGCCGAGGACCTGGCAACCCGCACGGCCAAGTTCCGCGCCGAACTCGATCCTCTGTCGGCCGCACAGGCGCGCCTGAACGCGCAGCTCGCGGAAGCCGCCTCGCTGCGCGATGCCGGCGCGATCGGCGACGACGAGGTGATCCAGCGCACCCGCCAGCTGAACAAGGAATTCGACGACCAGGCGCGCCGCCTCGGCGTCGCGAACGACAATCTCAAGCTCACCTCGGGACAGGTCCAGGGGCTCGGCTACCAGATCAATGACGTCGGCACGATGCTGGCGATGGGTGCTTCGCCGTTCCAGGTTATTGCCAGTCAGGCCGGACAGGTGGTCCAGGTCCTGCAGGAGGGCGGCGGCGTCAAGGCGAGCCTCGCGGCGATCGGCGCGACCTCGATCGCGACGGCCCGCACCATCCTTGCGGCCATGGGTCCGGTCGGGATGGCCTTCACCGGCATCACGATCGCCGCCGGCGCCTTCGCGCTCGCCATGCGCAAGGATATCCCGGACGCGTCGGCGACGCTGGAGAAGCACGAGCGCATTCTCGGCCAGATCTCCGACCGCTATGAAGGTCTCGCCGACAAGGTTCGCCAGTTCGGCCAGAATGCCGCCTCGACGCTTGGCGTCCAGGCTGGTGCGGTCGGGCGCGATCTCGCCACCGTCCTCGCCGAACAGCGCAAGCAGGCCGAGCGCGCCTTCGTCGGCGGCAGCGATTACACCGGCTTTGCCATGTTCGGCACTGACGACTCGTCGCAGATCCCGTCGCTGCCGAAGTTCGAGCCGATCCGCGCTCAGGTCGAGGCGTTCCGCAAGTCTCTGCGCGACGGCAATCCCGATATCGACGGCTTCCGCAAGAGCCTGTCGGCAGCCTATGCGCTCGCCGGCAACAATGAGCCGATGCGCAAGGCGATCGAGGCGGCGTTCCAGTTCACCGACAGCCTGTCGGCGACGGAAGCGGCGATCGAGGCGAACAAGGCTGCCCTGCAGGCCCTGAACCCGGAGTTCACTCGGCTGATCGAGCGGACGAAGGCGTTTCAGGACGCCATGGGCGAACTGCGCACGCTCGGCCCCGACGTCGGGACCGCTGCCGACCGCATCCAGGCGGCTTTCGACGAGGCCTCATCGTCAGCGCAGTCTTATGGCCAGATCGTCGCGGCGGCCAACGCGGCGAATGCGGCCTCGGCCGAGTTGGCGCGTCCCTCGATCGAGGCGCTGCAGGAGGCGCAGGATCGTCTGGCGAACCTGAAGCTTTCGCCGAACGAGCGGGCGATTGCCGAGATCAAGCAACAGTCCGACGCGAAGATCGCCGAGCTGCAGCGCGTCAACGGATCGGAAGCGGCCATCGCTGCCGAGCGGCAGCGCCGGGACGCCGAGGTTGCCGGCGTTGCCCTGGAGGCAAGCCGAGCCGAGACCGCGCGCCGTGCCGGCTATGAGCTCGACGTGCGTGCCATCACGGCGCGGACGTCAGTCGAGAAGGCGGCGATCGAGGCCGAGCGAGTGCGCATCGACCTGATCGCGCAGGGTGTCTCGGCAAGCGAAGCCTCGGCCCGTGCCGAAGAAACGCGGGCGCTGGCAATGGTGCAGTCGACGAATGCTCTGTCGGAAGCTCTGCGCCAGCGCACGGAAGCCGGCCAGGCACAGGTCGACCAGGCGCAGTTCGAGTTGACGCTCGTCGGCCAGAGCGCAGCCGAGACGGCACGCCTGACGGCTGAATATCAGATGCTCGCCACCGCCAAGGAAGCGGCGCGGGCCGCTGGCGAGGTCGTGAGCGATAGCGAGGTCGCCGCGATCAAGGCGCAGGCCGCCGCGATCGGCGAGGCGACGGGCGCTTTGCAGCGTCTCAACTTCGAGCGCGATATCGCCTTCGATCGTCAACAGGCGTCCCGCTCGCCGGAGGAGCAGGAGATCGCCGAGCGGCTGCGCTCGATGGGTGTCGAGTACGAGAGCGCGCAGGGCAAGGCCGATGCGGCGCAGCTGCGCCTGAACAAGCGGCTGCACGAGACGAACGACCTGATCGCCGGCATGCGCGACGACGGGAAGGACGCCTTCCTCGATCTCGTCGACGCGATCGGCTCGGGCGAGGATGCCTTGAGCGCCTTCGCCGGCGCCTTTGCGGGCCTCGGCAAGCAACTGGCGAGCCTTGCCACCGACAAGATCTTCGATCGCCTCTTCGGGGGTGTCGGCGATACCGGATCGACGACCAATGTCGGCGGCATCCTTGCCAACGTCGGAACCTCGATCCCTTCCTACAGCGCGGGGTCGCTCGGCGAGACCAACTCGGCTCCCCTCGGCCGTGTCGATCGCGCACCTCTGCCGCCGCTCGTGACGGGCGAGGGGTTCTCGGCGTCGAAGGCCGCGTCGGTCGCGGGGCAGTCCGTCCCCGCTCGCGTCTGGAATTTCTTCGCCTCGAAGGGGCTCGCCGCGCATCAGATCGCCGGCATCATGGGGAACGGCAAGGCGGAGAGCGCCTGGAACCCTGCGGCGATCGGCGATGGAGGCGCGGCCCTCGGTCTGTTCCAGTGGAACGATCGTGGTCCGGCCATGCAACGCCATGTCGGCGCGGACTGGCGGAGTGACGTCGACGGCCAGCTCGACTTCGCCTGGAAAGAACTCCAGACGTCGGAAAGCCGCGCCTATCGTGCCCTCCTGAAGGCGACCGACGTCACACAGGCGACGGAGGCCTTCCTCGGGTTCGAGCGCCCGCACGGCTACAACACCGGCGTTCGGAACTCGCACAATTATTCCGGTCGCGTCGCCAACGCCAACGAAGCGTATCGGGAGTTTGGCGGGCAGAACGTCGCGTCATCGACCAGCGACGCGCAGCTGCAGGCTCGCGCCGTTTCGTCCGGCATCGTCGATGCCAATCGCAAGATGGCGGGCGGGTCCGATCCTTGGGGCGGCATGCGGACGGCGACCGTCGCGCCGACCGCCGCAACCGGGATCCGCGTTGGCACGGATGGGCGTCCGACTGGCTGGAACGGGATGTCCAATCCCGGTTCCGTTCTCGGTATCCAGTATCCCGGCTTCACTGCCATGGGCGGCGTCTCTGCCGGTCTCGGCGGCTTTGGTGCGGGATACCAGTCGGGTTCGCCGATCAGCGGCGGCCTGCAGGGCGCCCTCGGCGGCTTCATGGCCGGCGGCCCGATCGGCGGTCTGATCGGCCTCGCCGGTGGCGCCCTCGGCGGCATCCTCGGCGGTCGTGCCAAGCGCAAGGCCGCGCACGAGGAGGCGGCGAAGAAATGGGAGGAGGTCCGCCCTCAATATGAGGCGTTCGATCGCTCGCTCTCGGGCGAGGGCACCGGGGATCTGCGCGCGCAGAACGAAGACCTGTGGGGCAAGCTGAACAGCTTCATGCAGGTCGGTGGCGCCGCCTGGAAGAACGGCACCGGCAACTCGTCGGCGCAGTTCGCCGAGACCTGGCGCAAGGCAGCCGAGAAGATCTTCGCGAGCTATGAGGAGTTCCGCGAGGGCTTCCGGCCCATGCTCGAAGACCTGACGTCGGGCGAGGGGTTGCAGGGGACCTTTGCCAAGGGTCGCGCTGGAGCCAAGGCGCTGGGCGAACAGGTGAAGAACTTCATCGACGACGTGAAGATCGCCTGGGGCTCGGCCGACAACGGTCTGCCGAGTGGTGCGCCAGGTGACGCCGCCGACAAGGAATGGAAGGCCTCGCGTGAGGCTGCGGTGGCCGAGGCCAAGGCTGCCGCAGGCGCCTATGCGCTGACGATGCTCTACACGGCCGACACGACGTCGGACGTGCAGAAGGCCATCGACAGCTTCCGGGGCACGGCGGCGGGTCTGCAGCCGATCCTCGAACAGCTGGGATGGTCGGCCGACGACGCCGCCAAGGCGATCGATGAGCGTCTGACACAGGCGCTCACGAAGATGCGGGGCGACTTCGAAGAGGGCATCAGCGACCAGGTCAACGATCTCGACGGCAAGGGCTATCTCGCCGAGGTACGCGAGATGCTGGAGGTCTTCGAGCAAACGAAGAAAGACGCCGAACTGCTCGGCGCCGACACGTCCCTCTTGCCGAAGCTGTTCGAGCTGCAGGGGCAGGCGATTGTCGACGGGGCCGAGCTGACCGGCGATGCCTTCGACGAGCTGATCAAGGCGTTTCCGGTCCTCGCCGGTGTCGTCGAGGCCTTCGTCGAGGGCGCCGTCAAGCGCACGGCGTCGCAGCTGAAGGACGTGATCACCGGCTATGGCGATCGCACCTTTGCGGCGACGAACGACGCAAGCGCCTTGGCGGGGCAACTCGCCATCTTCGACCGCCAGGCGCAGAAGGAGCGCGAGGCTGAGACTGCCGCTGGCGGCAAGGCTATGGCGGAGCTGGAGCGTGCTCTAGCTGCCGAACGCCTGAAAATCGTTCGCGACAGCGGGCGACAGATCGCCATGACGGCTTACGATGCCTCGAAGGCGCAGCTGCAGAGCCTGTACGATGGGCTCGACAGCTTCTCGACGAGCCTGAAAGAGTTCCTGTCCGGGATGAAGATCGGCGACAGCTCCACGCTGTCGGCGAAGGACAGGCTGGCCGAGAGCAAGCGGATCTATGAGGAGACCTTGTCGAAAGCGAACGGCGGCGACGCCGAGGCGCGCGATCGGCTTCTCGGCGTGACGCAAACCTATCTCGACAATGCGAAGGGCTACTTCGTGTCGTCGGAAGGCTACGGGAAGATCTTCGACGAGGTGCAAGCCTCGCTGAAGGCGACGGACGTGAAGACGACGTCGCAGCTCGACCTGATGCGTTCACAGGCGTCGTGGTTGTCGAAAATCAATGACAGCACCTTGTCGGTGGCGGATGCGCTCAAGGATTACCTTGCGGCGCAAACGACGCTGAACGCGGCTCGCAACTGGGGCGACCCCGGGTTCGAGAACCGCAACAAGGCGATCGTCGGCGATCTGTCGAACGCGGGCATCAGCTACACGGGCGATTTCGGCGGGGGCAAGTTCCTCGACTGGACGAACGCGCAGCTGCCCTCGCAACAGGCGATCATCAACGCGATCGTCGATCGGTACGACCGTCAGTTCCAGCTGAACGGCTATGATCCCAAGTACAAGGGAACGGCTCTTTACAAGGGCATGCAGCTCGGCGGGATCGTCGGCGCCTACCAGGGCGGCGGCACGGTCGGCAACGGGGTCTGGAACGTCGACAGCGTTCGCGCCCGCTTCGCCGGGGGCGGCGATATCGCCTTGGCCGGCGGCGAGGGCGTGCTCACGGCGCCGGCAATGCGGATGCCTGGCGTCTCGGCTTTCATGGAAATGGCGAACCGGGGTGTCGCGCCCCGTGTGGTCGACGTGCGCCGTCAGGCCGCAAACAGCATGGGGGGCAGCTCCTATGCCTCGCGCGCTGAGATGACGGCGCTCGGCGCCAAGCTCGATCGTCTGATCGACGTGACGAGCGGCGGGTTCGAGGGCTCGATCGCGGCCACCGATCGCGTCGGCTTCGCAACCGAACAGTCGGCCGCCGCGAGCCGGCGGGCGGCATCGAAGTCCGTACAGAGGGCAGCATGATCTACCTGATCGAGATCGAGGCGGCCGACGAGGCGACCGGGGCGTTGACGACGCTCCGGTTTGCCTCGCGGGCCTACACGACCCGGCCCGACGACGAGCCGGCGAATGCCGTCTTCCGGTCCCGCCTGAAGGATCCCGGCAATTATGAGCGGTATCTGTTCGGGCAGGGCCGGACGTTCGGCGAGAGCGAGGTCGGGGCAGGCGAGGTCGTTCTCGTCAACACCGATGGCGCGCTCGACTTCATGCTCGATCTCGCCTTCGACGGCCGGGCGCTGCGCATCTACTCGCTGAAGCGGGTGAACAGCGCCTGGTCCTCGCGCGAGACGGTTCTCATCGCCACGATGGAACAGGCGAGCTTCAATGGCCGCGAGGTGGCGATCCGCCTTCGCGACCGCCTCGAACTCCTGCGCGATCCCATCCAGTCGGCCGTCTACCTCGGCACGACGACGGAAGGCGGGCGGGCGGATGCCGAGGGCAACTCCGACCTGAAGGACACGAAGAAACCGATGCTGTTCGGGCGCGTGCTGAACGTCGCGCCCGTGCTCGTCGACCAGTTCGATAACATCTACCAGGTGTCGGCTAACCCGCTGGCGGCCGTCACCGCCGTCACCACGGCGCGCGATACCGGCGTCAAGCTCTCGGCCGCCGGCGACTTCCCGTCGCTCGCAGCGCTGAAGGCGGCGCCCATCCCGCAAGGGCATTACGGGACCTGTCTCGCCTCCGGCCTGGTGCGCACCTATGCTCGGCCGAACGGGACGATGACGGTCGACGCGAACGAGGGCGCAACGCTCGCCGATCGCTCGGCCGCGCGGATCGTGCGGCGGATCATTGGCGCGATCGGCGCAGTGAGCGAGGCCGACTTCGAGGCGCTGCATGCGGCCAACCCGGCCGAGTGCGGGATCTTCATCGCGCCGAGCGAGACCACGACGCTGGCGGTGGCGAGCACGATCCTCGCCTCGATCGGCGGCTTCCTTTCGGTCGACCTCCTCGGCGTCTTCCGGGTCGGCCGTCTCCTCCTGCCGAGCGGGCCGCCGGAGGCGCGCCTCATCCGCAATCGGATCATCGATCGCGGCGAGGGGTTCGCCCGGCTGCCGACCAACGATCCCGGCGACGGCGTGCCGGCATGGAAGATCACCGTCCGCTATGGGCGGAATTACACGGTGTTCTCGGAAAGCGACCTGAAGGAGGTCGCCACCGATGACGCCTTCCGCACCTTCGCGACGCTCGAATGGCGCCAGGTGATCGTCGAGGACGCGGCGGTCAAGCAACGCCACCCGAAGGCGTCCGAGCTGGTCTTCGAGACCTGTCTCCTGAACGAGGCGGACGCGCGGTCCTTCGCCGCGCATCTCCTCGCGATCTACTCGAAGCGGCGCGACCTCTTCCGCGTGGTCCAGCCAAGCGCCACCGTCGCCGGCGTCGACCCGAACGACGTCGTCGAGCTGGCGATCGACCGCTACGGGTTCGGCGCCGGCAAGCTGGTCCGGGTCCTTGGCGTCGTACCGACATTCTCCACCAATCTCACCGAGCTGGAGGTCTGGCTTTGAACAATCGCAAGATCCTGAAGCTCCTCGGCGACAACCGCAGCGACCAGCCCTATCCCGGCCGGTTCGGCCCGGTGCCCGGCGCGACGCTGGACGGGGGCAGCTGGACGCTACCACTCGTCAACCTGCAGGACCCGGAACTGGCGCTGATCGCTCGCTCGCAGTCGGCCAATGCGGACCATGCGCGCTTCTCCGTCCGCTTCACCCGCGAACAGACGCTGAAGGCGTTCTTTCTTGGGTACACGAACCTCACGATCTCGGCGGCGATCTCGCTCACCGGCTACTTCGACGAGGGGCGCACGGACATCGCGTGGCGCAAGCGGTTCCAGGCCTACCCGCCCGTCGCTTTCACAGGCGACCTCGACTGGCGGGCGCCCAACTGGTGGTCGGGCAAGCCGCTTGTGGAAAGTTTGGAAGGGTTTACGCAAAACGCCTTCGTGGTCTTCGATGGCGATGTGCGGGCACGGGTGATCGACGTCGAAATCGAGGATCCCGGCAACCCCGATGGCTTCATCGACTTCGGCCGTCTTCTGTGTCTGAACGGGTGGCAGCCGGTCTCGAACTACGTCCTCGGCGGCAGCCTTGCGTTCGAGACCGACACGGTGATCGAGAAGTCCATGTCGGGTGCTGAGTTCGCCGACGTTCGCGAACCCTTCCGCGTCTACAACGTCGGGTTCCAGCACCTGCCAGAGCAGCAAGCCCTCGACCAGGGGCTGGAGATGGTCCGGCGACAGGGCATCCACGGCGAGATCCTTGTCGTTGACGACTTCGCCCCGCTCAACCTGCATCGCCTCTCCTTCCTCGCACGACCACGCCAGATGGCCGCGTGGGAACGCTCGGCGCCCAAGCGCGCCAATATCGCTTTCCAGCTGAAGGAGCGCCTTCCATGAGCTTCACGCCCAACGAAGAGAACTCCGGGGATCGGCTGAACCGCTACAACGGGGGCAGCTACGATCCGACGACGAACCCGCTCGGCTTTGATGACGGTGGCAATCAGGCCGGCGTTTTTACCGCCATGTTGAAGGACGTTGTCACCTTCGGCCGAGGCGTCGTTCGTGTCACTCTGGAAGCGCTGGCGGCGATGAACACGACGGCCGCACGCTTCGAGGCGGCGGTCGCGGCGATCAAGGCCGGGCCGGTGTCGAGCGTCAACGGCCAGATCGGCGCCGTGACGATCGACCTCTCGACGATCTCGGCCGAGGTCGAGGAACAGCTCGCCGAGGTCAAGGCTGCACAGGCCGACCTCGTCGCAGCGCAGGCTGGACTCCTCGACGACGGTATTGCTTACACACTCGCATTCGGGAACTGAGCTATGTCTCGCACCGCAGCAACCGGCGGCGTCTCACTGACGACCGCGCTCCAGACCCTCGTGACGAACACGGCCGCCGACGCCAAGGTGCGGACCTACGTCATCGACTTCCTCAACATCAAGCCGGCGAACGCCACCGTCGACCCGGATGTGACGCAATGCGTCCTGATCGACGTCAGCGCCTCGAACGTGTCGCGGCCAATCCTGCCGACCAATGCCACCGTGAAGAAGCGCGACGCGCTCTCGCGCACGATCATTCTTGATCCCGGTGACAGCATCCAGGCGGCGGCATCCGAGTCATCAGGTGTCTATGCGCTGGTCCAGAAGAAGTTCGAGGAGCAGGCATGACGCGATCATTGAAAGGGGGGCTGGCCCGCTCGTTTGACCGTCTCAGCGACCGGCTTGGTGGGGTGAAGCCGGTCTTTGCTTCATTCGGCCCGGGCGACGCTAGTTGGATCGCGCCTGCGTCCGGCACGGTCATCATCCGCGCATGGTCTGGTGGTGCTAGCGGCGCGGTATTCGGCGGCGGATCTTCACCTCAGACCGTGACGGGTGGCGGCGGCGGCGCCTATGGCGAGAAGCGCCTTGAAGTCAGCTTGGGTCAGTCGCTGAGTGTGTCGGTCGGTGCTGGCGGGCCACCTGTCTCCGGCTATGGAGGGTCAAGCTACGACGGTAAAGATGGAGGACCTACGTCAGTCACGTTCCCCGGTGGTGGGTTGGCGCTCACGGGGGGGCGAAAGGGCGTCACTGCCGCTAACGCATCCCCCTCCGCAGGCGGGGTTGCGAGTGGTGGAGATGTCAACCGTGATGGTGGACGGGGTGGAACGCCCGCTCAGGCACCAGAGGTCGGTAGAGGAACCAATCCTGGCGCACCAGGAACGAATGATACGCAAACCCTCGTATACGGCGGCGGAGGGGCCGGCGGGCCTGACGACAGGGCTCCGGTTGGTGCGGGGCGTGGAGGATCGTACCTAACCTATGAGACAGGTGGCCCCGGTGCCATGCCCGGTGGCGGCGGGTCAACGGGATCCGCGTCGTCGTTCCGCGGCTTGAGCGGCGCCGGTGGCGACGGCTTGGTGATCATCGAGTTTTACGAAGGAGGGATGGCAGGATGATCGACCTCTACCGCCGTAGTGGTGGCGTGCCTGAGCCGCTGCCCTCGATCGCCTACACCGACGACGGTTACACCCGGACGAACCTTGCAAGCGAAGCCGATACTCGTTCTGAGCTAGGGTTCGAGTTCTTTGCGACCATCGATCCGGCGATGCAGCGAGTGGTGAAGCGGGGAGATGCCTACCTCGTCGAGATCTTGCCGCCCGATCCCGTGCGGGTCTCGGCCGATCTCGTCACCATGCGCCAAGCGCAGATTGCTCTTCTGGACGCCGGCTTGCTCGATCAGGCCGACGGCGCCATCGCGGCGATGACGGGAACGGCCGGGCGCCTGGCGCAGATCGAATGGGCGAAGGCGACGGTATTGCGCCGCGATCATCCGCTCATCGCGGCGCTCGGCTCGACGCTCGGCCTCGACGAGGCGGCGATCGATGCGCTCTTCGCGAAGGCCGCGCAGATCACCTGACGCCAACCAAGCCCCGCCCATCCGATCAATAGACCCGGCCGCCGAGAGGCGGCTTTTTCGTGTCCGCACTTCAGAGAGGGCCTTCCATGGTCTCGCAAACTCGCATCCGTCAGAACAAGACCAGCCTTGCCGGCGCGATCGGCGCCGGCGTCCTGCCGCCTGGCGGCGGTGGCGTCACGCCTCCGGTTCTCAAGGGGCTGACGTCCTCGATCTCCGCCGGAGCCGTAGGCTCTCCGCTCTCGGCGGCGATTTCGGGCAAGACGTCCGGGTCGGTGCTGTCTCTGACTGGCGCCGGCGCGGCGGGACTTTCGGTTTCGGGCGCAACCGTATCCGGCACGCCGACCGCCGTTGGCGACGTCAGCGTAATCGAGACGCTGGCCGGCGCAGCCGGCTCCCCGAAAATGTCCGGCCCGCTGATCTCTGTGAGTGCCGCCGCCGCAACCGTCCCGGCCGCGATGGCGGCGCCGTCACTGGTAGCCGGAAGCGGGCAGATCGCCGTTACGCGTGCCGGCGCGCCGGCCAATGGGGGGGCGTCCATCACGGGTTATGATATCCTCTACCGCACGGGCACCGGAGCCTTCACCGTGATTGCGATGACGTCGAACCCGCAGGCTCTGACTGGCCTGACGAACGGCGTTCTCTATGAGGTCACGACGCGCGCTGTGAATGCCGTCGGCGCTGGCCCGGCCTCACCGAGCGCCAGCGCGACGCCTGCCTTAAGCGTGTTCTTCGCTGACATGCCGCTGACGGACTCCGGTGACAGCATCACGGCGCTGAAGGACAATAGCGGGTGGCTGCCCTGGGCCGAGTTCCTATCCTATGGCCGTTTCGCTCTGCGCAGCGGCGCGGACCAGGCTATCTCTGGGTCGCAGATCAACGAAGCCAACGATGAACACGACGTTCTCCTGCGCGCCGATCGCCGGAGTTATTACACGTCCCAGCTCGGCCCCGGCATCGCCGCCCTCATGGCGATCGGCACCAACTCGATCGACCTGTCGGATACGAAGATTAAAGAGGGTCTGGATCTCGTCTGGGGTGACGCGACTACTGCCGGCTCCCCGAATATGGCGGCGACGATTCTGCCGAGCGCGTCCAATCAGTCGACGAGCGTCACGACCGGACTCGGTACCAGTCCGAAGCAACGCTATGACAGCGTCAACGCCTATATCCGCTCGAAGAAATCGAGCACGTTCCTCGTCGTCGACGGCGCTAGTGCCTGGGGTGAGACGTATGTCGGCCACACGGATACGGGGAACCTGCATCCGAACACGCCTGGAGCGATCAAATATGGCGGCGCGCTGAAAGCTGCGCTGGAGGACGCTGGCTACCCGATCGGATCCTTCTACGGTGCCGATGGAAATCCGGCCGACAACATCATCCCGGCTTCGACCTGGACGATGGACGGCACGACCGGCACGAAGTCCGGTACCTCGACGATCAACGGCACTGTCCCGACCGGCTTCACGATCACGAACTCGGTCGCTGGTCTCATCATCGACGTGTCGGTGATCACGTTGAACGTCCCGTTCATCGTCAACGGCTCGATCGAAATGCGGCCGATGAAGCTCCTGCAGCTGGATCTGTCTGGCTCGGTGACGACGCAAGGCACGATCTCGATCCTGCAGGCTTTCTCGATCTCACCGATCGAACAGGCAGGCGCGACGTTTGAGCATATGCACTATGCCAGCCTCTCGGCCGTCGACGACGTGTCAGCTCCGTCTGGCTGCAACATCGGGTCGCTGACGAACTCTGGCTCGCTGTCCTTCTGGTCGAACGCGAACACGGCTGCCATCGCCGGCGTAATTGATCGGCCCGTGAAGGGCATCGCACGCGGGCGCACGCAGATCGCCAACGCGGCGGTGGGAACGAACGGCATCCTTACACAGCTGCGGGTCGCGACCGGCACGGCGAACATTCGCCTGCGCTACGGCATGGGATACGTCCGCAGGTCGGAACGGGTCGCCTACTCGGCGCCTGGCGTCGTCTACACCGCTCGCGACGATCTCGGCGGACCGCTCGTCGGCCCGACCTTCACCGGCACGGCGGCGAACGGCAACACGCTGACTGGCCGGGTTGGCTACGGCTGGAAGGGCGGGGAGTACACATTCTCCTTCCAGTGGGAGCGCACGGCCGATGCCGGTGTGACTGTCGAGGCCATCAGCGGCGCGACGGCGATGACTTACGACGTCAGCGGGCAGACCGGCTACCAGCTTCGGTTGAAGGTGACGATGGCGGCGACTTCGAAGGGGCCAGCGGTTCCGGCGTACACGCCCTGGAGCGTCAAGCTGGCCTAGTCGCAAGCCTCCTTCCGGTCGACCGGATAGGACCTGGGGATGTTCGTCTGCCGGCCCTTCCAAAAGTGAGCCGCCTTGTACCTACTCGGCATGCTTAACCGGAGGGTGAAATGAAACGACTCATCGCAGTTATGACACTCCTGCCACTGGCCGCGTGCCAAACAGCGTCTGTCGAAAGCAACAATGTCGTTGTGACCGGCAACCCGGAACTTGTTCGGGGATGCCAGTTTCTTGGACAGGAAAGCGGTCGGCAGTACATGATGGGCGGGGTTATGCTCATGGGCGCGGCGCAAGAGGACGCAAACCGTCGTCTGAAGAACAAAGCGGCCGAGAAGGGGGCGACCCATCTCTTAACGACGAACTCGCAGATGGGTATGGGCGGCGCCTCCGCTACAGGTGATCTCTACAAGTGCAAACGGTAACGCACCAAAACTGTCAGAAAACGGAGGCTCCCTAGCGGGGGCCTTTTTCAATTGAGCATCAACCATGCCCGGCCTGCGCGCCGGGTTTTTTCTTGCCTGGAGATATCCCCGTGGAACTCGTCCCTCACTGGCGCCGGGTGCTCAAGCGCGCCTGGTCCATCCGCCTCATGGTGCTCGCCTTCGTCTTCTCGGCGCTGGAGATCTTCCTGCCCGCGCTAGACGGCGTTCTGCCGATCCCCGATCGGGCCTTTGCCGGCCTTTCCGCCCTCACTGCCGGCGCGGCGTTCGTCGCCCGCCTGGTCGCGCAGTCCAGCGTTTCGGAGCCCCGCTCATGAAGTGGTTCAATCCTTCCAAGCTCGTCACCACGTCGAAGGTCGGCGGCGGCTCGCGGCTGTCGAAGTCGAAGACGCTGATGCTCGCTGCCGTCGCGCTGGTTGGCGGTTATGAGGGCCTGCGCACCACGGCCTATCGCGACGTCGTCGGCATCCCGACCGTCTGCTTCGGCGAGACGCGCGGCGTGAAGATGGGTGACCGCTACAGCGTCGAGGACTGCCAGGCGATGCTTGGCACCGCACTCGTCGAGTTCGAGACAGGCATGCGCAAGTGTCTCGTCGCCCCGGACGCGATCAAGGATAAGCCCTACACGGCCTTCCTGTCCGTCACCTACAACATCGGCACCGGGGCGTTCTGCGGCTCGTCGATGGCCCGCCTTGTGAACGCTGGCGACATCCGCGGTGCTTGTGACGCTCTACTGAAATGGAACAAGGCCGGCGGGCGCGTCATCGCCGGCCTCACGCGGCGCCGGCAGGAGGAGCGGGCGCTCTGCCTGGACGGCGCCTGATGCGCGCCTTTGAGGCCACCATCGCGGCGATCATCCTTGTCGCCGGCATCGTCCTCGGCTGGCTCGGCGGATGCTTCTATGCCGACCTCGTCAGCATCCCGGCCGCGCGCGAGGCCGGGCGGATCGAGGAACGGCTCGTCTGGACGAAGCGCCAGGCCGAGGCCGAGGCACGGGCCGCCGCCGATCGCCAGGCGGCGCAGATCCGTATCGACGCGATCGAGCGCGAATACTTCGAGCGCGACAAGGCGCGCGTCCTGCAGATGGACGCGCTCGAACAATCCCTCCAAGAGGAGCAAGCGAATGTCCCGACACCCAGCCCGGCCGCTCGCGGCGCTCCTCCTGTGTGCCGTCCTGCCATCCCTCGTGGGGTGCGCGACGCGCTCGACGCCGCCGGTCGCGGCGCTGCAGCTCGCCCGCCTGCCGGCGAGCCTCCTGCAGCCCTGCGCTGACGTCGCGGATCTTCCCGAACGGGATCTGACGACGGCCGAGACGGCGCGCCTGTGGGGTCGCGATCGGCAGTCGCTCGGCGCGTGCCGCGATCGACATGCCGCACTTGCTGACGCGGCGCAGGCCTTGGAGGCGCAGGGACGCCCGCCGGCGGCACCCGATGCGGGAGGGGGCTAGGCCATGGTGATCGTCGTCCAGTTCGTCCGGCACTTCAGCGTCCGCCGGTTCGAATGGTTCATGGCGCTGGTCTTCATCGGCGTCGGTTGGGCGCTCGCCTCGCCGGAAGATTCATTCGGCAACTCGTCGAGCTATGACCTTCTCGCCCGGTGGGCGACGGAACAAACTTGGGCCGAGATCTTGATCGCGACCGGAGCGCTTCGGGCGATCGTGCTGTTCTTCAACGGCGTCGTGATGCGCCGTGCCGCCGAGATCCGCGCCCTCCTCGGCGTGTGGTCGTTCTCCATTGTCCTGATGATGGCGCTCGGTTTTGACGCCGCCGCCATGGCGCCCTCTACCGCAGCCCCGATTTACCTCCTCATGGCGGCCTTCGAACTGTCCAACATCTGGACGGCTGCGATCGACGCGCATGACCGCCGTGCAGGACGCAAGCATGCTGGACATACTCGCTAAGGCCCCCCCCTGGGCTGCCATGCTGTTCTGGGCGCTATCGGCGGTCTTCGCCTCGGTCTTCTGGGTCGCGGTGCCGAAGCTGAAGTCGATGATCACCCGCGTCGCGCCGGCGCCGCTTCCTGACACGACCATGCGCGTTGTCGGCGCCATGGTGGGGCAGGGGCTCGATGGCGCGAAGATCGCTCACGAGATCGAGCGCGCGGCCGACGCACTGGAGACGATCGCCGAGGGCGTCACGTCTCTCGCAAAGAGTGAAGAGCAAGGAACCGCGCGAACGTTGGCCGAGCTGGTCGATCAGATGCAACGGCTCGATCACAAGATCGACCGTCGGCCGTCAGCTTGAATGGTATTGAATGCAAGCCCCGTCACGGTCTCGGCCGTGACGGGGCTTTTTTCGTTTTGGCTCGAAAAACTTGACATTCAAAAGCATCGGAGTCTCGCTGTAAGCGCTCTGATTCTAGTGCTTTGCTGTCTTGTACTGCTCAACGTGAGGCATCATCTTCGTTATTCGCTAACGAAGGAATACGGTATGTCCCTACATCTCACAGCGGAATATTGCGGGATTGCGCTTGTTGCACCCGAAAGTGCCGTTGCAAACCTCAATGCAACGGTGATCGCGCGTCATTGCCAGCAAGGCGTCTATATCACCCCAAATGGCACTACCTCCGTCAGCCTCCCAGACGGGTCGAATCTCCAGCTGCCCGGGCAGTGGTCGGAGGATGACGTTCGCCAGGCGATCAACAGTTTCCGTGGTCCTATCGGAAACCCCGAGGCGGCGGCGCGTAGCACAAACTTGGGTAAATATCTCTTTGAGCGAGGGGACAAAGCTCTTGAGACGCTTGCGAATATCGCGAGCGCCTATCCGTTCTTTTTCGGATGACCGGTAAGAACGGCCCCCATAGGGAACAACGGTTTGGCCGAAATTCCTAATCTGGGGGCCACTGGTTCGAATCCAGTTGGGATCACCAAAGCGCTCCGGCCTGCCCCCTTTTCGGCAGCGGCGATGAATCGGACGCACTTGCGCTCGGTCGCTGTCCGAGTGTTGCCGGTCGCCATGCTCCGCCGGTTTGCCATGGCCTTCGATGTCGTCCAAATGTCGTTTCGATCGCGATCAGCCGTGCGCGATGACGAGCGATGGCCATCCCGTGGTCTCGTCAGACGCCATCTCGCTATCTTGTGACAACCTGGGATTGGGCGTGGCGCGCGGGCAACCCGGTGCCCTGAAAGGCAGCCGATTCAGTCATGAAGCCGGAGTGTGCGGCCGGCAATGGCAGCGGGAACATGCGGCCGATCGCGCTCTCGGGCGCGCGTCCTTGCCCGGCCGCCCCGGATTTTTTTCGGAACTCCCTCGTATTCCCGACATTGATTTCATGGATGAAGCGCGGGCCGCAACGGCCCCAACCGAACGAGGGTCCCCCATGAAGAAGATCATTCTCGCAGCTTTCCTGAGCACCGCCATGGTTCCCGCCGCCTTTGCGCAGGCCACCACGGCACCGGCAACCTCGACGACCCCGATGCAGTCCGGCACAACCGCGACGGGCACGATGGCGCCCGCGGCCGGAACCGAGGCGGCCGTCACCCCCGCGACGCCGTCGATGGACGGTCCCTTCGTGACGGTGGCCGAGGCCGGCATCCAGCGCGTGTCGGACATCCAGGGTCAGGACGTCTATAGCCGCGCCGGCGAGGACATCGGCGAAGTCAACGACGTGCTGATCGGACCCGATGGTCGTGTTGCCGCGGTCGTGGTCGGTGTTGGTGGCTTCCTCGGCATCGGTGCGAAGAACGTCGCCGTGTCGATGGACTCGTTGCAGCTGCCGACGCTCACCGATGACGATGTGACTGCATCCACCACCGCCGACACGACGGCGATGGCCCCGGCGACGACCACCACGGGCACCGCGATGGCGCCAGCTGCGACCGGCACGGCGATGGCCCCGGCAGCCACGGGCACGGCGATGGCACCGGCAACCGGTACGGCCACGACGCAGGTCGCTTCGGCGGAGACGATGGCGACGCGCATCGTGTTGGACGTCACGCGCGAGCAGCTCGAGCAGGCGCCGGCCTATGAAGGCAACGTGCGCGAAGTCGCGCAGTAACATCGACCGTTTCGGCGGACGGAAAGGGGAGCGCTCGGCGCTCCCCTTTTTCATGTCGGCAAGTGGCAAGCGAGTGACAAAATTCCAGCAACCGCCGTGTTTCGCGCCGTTTTTCCGGAACTTCGAGCGTGACCATGCGGCGCATCCCGTCAATCGGTGCCGCGCCTAGCTTCGTCGTCATCCTCCCGACCGATCGGATCTCATCGTGCTTCTTCGTTTTCTCGTCGTTGCCAGCGAAACCCCGAGCCAGCGCGACGAGCGACGGCGATACACGAATGAAGCCTCCGACGAGAGCTACGCGGCAACGCTGACCAACCTCGCGCCCGGATGCGTCTGCGAGCACGTGTCTTGCATCGACCGTGACGACGTTCCCTCCGCGGGCGAAATCCAATCCTATGACGGCCTCTTCTTCGCGGGTTCACCGATCCAGATGTCCGAGGATAGCAAGGAGGCGCGGCGCGCGGCCCGGTTCATGCGCGCGGTCTTCGCCGCAGGCGTGCCGGCCTTCGGTTCCTGCGCCGGTCTGCAGATCGCCGTCGTGGCCGCCGGAGGTTCGGTGAAGCCTCGCTCGCCCCGGATGGAGGCGGGCTTCGCGCGCGGGATCGTGGCAACCGCGGCCGGGCGCAAGCATCCCCTTCTGGCGGGGCGCCCGCTCACATGGGATGCCCCGGCCATGCATTCCGACGAGGTCGACCGGCTGCCCGAAGGGGCGGTGCTGCTGGCGAGCACTCAGACGACGCCGGTTCAGGCCGTGGAGATCCGCAGCGGTGCCGGGCTGTTCTGGGGCGTCCAGTATCATCCCGAACTGACGCTTGGCGAGATCGCCGCCTCGTTTCGACGGCAGGGCGACGATCTCATCGAAGAGGGTCTCTGCGCCGATAAGGACGACGTCGAACGCTTCGCCGGGCGCGTTGCGGCCCTCGGTGTCGAGCCGCACCGGCGAGATCTTGCCTGGCAACTCGGGCTCGATGCCGAGATGACGGATCCCGTGCGGCGCACCCGCGAACTCGGCAACTTCATCGAGCGCGTGGTGCACCCGCGCGCTAGGGAGCACGGGACGGCGAAGGCGGCCTGAACCCGCACCGGCGACGGCCTCCGCGAAATCCTTGGTGACGGGGGCGGCCCCGGCCGATCTTTCCTGCTAGAAGCTGCGGCGCAAGAAGCGATTCCGATGCGGCAGGGGGATGTTCCCTCGGGGCGCCCGGCGCTTTGCCGGAACATCGGGCGACCGGCCGCCTTCTTCCCACAGCCCCAACGCGGAGACCCGACATGCTCACCGAAGCCCAGACCGACGACATTTCCGAGAAGATCGCCTCGCTGTTCCAGGGCATGGATCTCGAGGACGTCGCCAGCGTCCTGAAGATCCAGATGGCGATGCTCGTCACGCAGGGCACCGACGACGCCGAAGGCGCGATGGAATTCCTCGACGAGATCTACGAGGACGTCGAGCAGATGATCGAGTCCTATCCCTTCGGCGAAGACGAGGACGCATCCGAAGACGGCGAGGACGAGACCACCGACGCTGACGGCAAGCCCGCGAGCAACTGACCAGCCAAGAGGGACCGCTCTCGGGCGGGAACCGCGCACCGGCGGCCGGACTTGTCCCGATGGGAGGTCCGGCCGTTTTCGTGTCTGCAGGGACGTGCCTCGCCGGAGTGTGTGACGATGTTTCTGGCCCGTCTCGACTATGCCGCCGACTTCGAGGGCTGGCGCGAAGCGGCCCGCACGGCCTTGGCGCTGGGCATCGCGCCAGAGGAGATGAGCTTTGCGGTCGGCGACGAGGCCGGCTCACTCTTTGCCGAACCCTTGCCCGAGCGCCCCGCGGATGCCGCGCCCCTGACGGTCGCCAAGGCCTTTCCCGATCTCGCCCGCAAGCTCGTTTGCCATGCCGACCCCGAGCGCTTCACCTTCGCCTACCGCCTGCTGTGGCGCCTGCAGCGCGAGCGCAAGCTTCTGGAGATCGTCTCCGATCCCGACACGGCGCGCGCGGTGGAGATGGAAAAGGCGGTGCGCCGCGACAGCCATAAGATGAAGGCCTTCGTGCGCTTTCGCGAGATCGAGACGGAGGAGGGCCGGGTCTACGTCGCGTGGTTCGAGCCCTTCCACCATGTCGTGGAACTCACCGCGCCGTTCTTCATGCGGCGCTTTCCCGGCATGGTCTGGTCGATCCTGACGCCCGAGCGCTCCGTCCACTGGGACGGGACGGATCTGGCCTTCGCACCCGGCGCCGACCCCAAGGACAAGCCCGGCGACGACGACATGGAGGCGCTGTGGCTCACCTACTACGCCTCGATCTTCAACCCGGCGCGGCTGAAGGTGAAGGCGATGCAGGCGGAAATGCCGAAGAAATACTGGCACAACCTGCCGGAGGCCGTGCTGATCGAGCCTCTGATCCGCGGTGCGGAAGCGGCGTCGCGCCGCATGATCGAAACCGCGCCGACCCTGCCGAGTTTGCGTCACGAACGGCAGGTGGAGCGCGACATGGCGGGCAAGAAAACGGCGGTACCGGCCTTCAACGGGTTCAACCGGCCGCCGGAGGATCTGGACGAGGCGCGCGAGCAGGCGCGCAACTGCAAGGCCTGTCCGCTCTGGGAGCCGGCGACGCAGACCGTCTTCGGCAAGGGCCCTGCCAATGCGCCGGTGATCTTCGTCGGCGAACAGCCGGGCGACCAGGAGGATCTGGCGGGCGAGCCCTTCATCGGTCCGGCCGGCAAGGTCTTCGACGCGGCGCTGGCGAGCGCCGGGATCGATCGAGCCCAAGCCTACGTCACCAATGCCGTGAAGCACTTCAAGTTCGAGCCGCGCGGCAAGCGGCGCATCCACGCCAAGCCGAACATGGGCGAGGTGAAGGTCTGCCGCTGGTGGTTGGAGCAGGAGCGCGAACTGATCCGCCCCAAGCTCATCGTGGCGCTCGGCGCCACGGCCGCCGCCTCGGTGCTCGGGCATACGGTGACGATCCGCGACACGCGCTCGAAGCTGATCGATCTGCCGGACGGCGAGACGAAGCTGCTGGTCACCGTTCACCCCGCCTACATCCTGCGCCTGCCCGACCCGGAGGCGCAGGCGCGCGAGCGCGAAGCCTTCGCCGCCGACATGGAGATGGCCAAGCGCTTCGTCCCGGCAATCGCCCGCCGGGGATAGCGGTCAGCGGCGGCGCAGGTCTTCCAGCTTCTCGCGGATGCGCCGGTAGAGATCGCGATAGGCGTCGAGGATCTGGCCGCGGCTGCCGTTGACGGCGGAGGGGTCTGGCATCGGCCAGAACTCGACGGCGGTGGCGTCGGCCTCGGTCGCGCTCATCGCGGCATGGTGGGCTTCGGGCGACAGGGTGACGATCAGGTCGAAGAAGCCGTCGGCGAGGTCGTCGTATTTCTGCGGCTTGCGATCGCCGAGCGAGAGGCCTTCCTCGGCGAGGATGACGTCGACGAACGGGTCGCGCTCGCCGTCCTTGACGCCGGCCGAGGCGACGTAGACCGACGTCGGCAGGACGGAACGCGCGATGGCTTCGGCCATCGGCGAGCGGATCGAGTTCATGCCGCAGACGAAGAGGATCGAGCCCGGCGCGGCGGAGGGATGCGTCTCGCTCACCGCGATCCCTCCCTCAAGCGGGGCGTTGCGGGGCGTCCGGTGATCTGCCGCATGCTCGAAGCCCCCGCCATTCTCAGTTGCGCCGATGGAGGACGCAGATCAGCGTGAACAGACGCCGGGACGTGTCCATGTCGAGTTCGATCTTGCCGGCCAGCCGCTCGCGCAGAAGGTCCGAGCCGTCATTGTGGATGCCGCGCCGGCCCATGTCGATCGCCTCGATCTGCGAGGGCGTCGAGGAGCGGATGGCCTCGTAATAGCTGTCGCAGATGAGGAAATAATCGCGGATCACCCGCCGGAACGGGGTCAGCGACAGAATGTGGACGGCGACCGGGGCGGCGTCCTCACCGGCGATATCGAAGACAAGGCGGCGTTCGGCCAGCGACAGCTTCAGCCGGTAGAGGCCGCGCTCGTCGCCCGCCGGCTGGAAGACGTTGTCCTCGACGAGGTCGAAGATCGCCACCGCCCGCTCGTGCTCGACATCGGGCGAGCCGCGGCCGATCGAGTCGTCGAGCTCCACCGCCACCAGCTTGCCCTTCGCCGTCATCCCTGTGCTCCTAAAGGTTCAGCCGGATGGCGACGGAGCGCCCGTGCGCATCGAGCCCCTCGACGCGGGCCAGTTCGATCGCGGCGGGTCCGAGTTCGCGCAAGGCTTCGGCCGAGAGTTTGAGGATCGAGGTGCGCTTGACGAAGTCGAGCACCGAGAGCCCCGACGAGAAGCGCGCCGAGCGCGCCGTCGGCAAGACATGGTTGGAGCCGCCGACATAGTCGCCGATCACTTCCGGTGTGTGGCGCCCAAGGAAGGCAGCGCCGGCATTGCGGATCCGGGCGAACAGCGCCTCGGGATCGTCGGTCGCGATTTCCAGATGCTCGGCGGCGATGCGGTCTGCCAGCGCCGGCGCGTCGCGGGTCAGATCCTCGACCACGATCACCGCACCGAATTCATTCCAGCTGGCACGCGCCGTCTCCTGGCGCGACAGGCGCGCGAGCTGGCGCTCCACCGCCGCTTCGACGGCGTCGGCGAAGCCGGCATCGTCGGTGACGAGGATCGACTGGGCGGCGCGGTCGTGCTCGGCCTGCGCCAGGAGGTCGGCGGCGATCCAGTCGGGATCGTTGTCGCCGTCGGCGATCACCAGAACCTCGGAGGGGCCGGCGATCATGTCGATGCCGACCGTGCCGAAGACCTGCCGCTTGGCGGCCGCCACATAGGCGTTGCCGGGGCCGACGATCTTGGCCACCGGCGCGATCGTCGCGGTGCCGTAGGCGAGCGCCGCGATCGCCTGCGCCCCGCCGATCCGGTAGATCTCGCGGACGCCGGCGATGTGCGCGGCGGCGAGCACGAGCGGGTTGAGCGCGCCGCGCATCGCCGGCACCACCATGGCGATACGTTCGACGCCGGCCACCGCCGCGGGGACCGCGTTCATCAGCACCGAGGACGGATAGCTCGCCGCGCCGCCGGGCACGTAGAGCCCGACCGATTCCACTGCCGTCCAGCGGCTGCCGAGCTCGGCCCCGATCGCGTCGACATAGCGGTCGTCGCGCGGGCGCTGGCGTTCGTGGTGGCTGGCGATGCGCCGGTGCGCGAGTTCGAGCGCGGCGATGGTCTCGGGCGCGGTGCTGCGATAGGCGGCCTCGATGGCCTCGGCCGGCACGCGCATCGTTTCGGGCGTCAGCTCGAGCGCGTCGAAGCGGGCGGTCAGCTCGATTACCGCCGCATCGCCCCGCCGGCGCACGTCGGCGACGATGGCGCGCACGGCGTCGTCCACATCTGCCGAGACCTCGCGTTTGGCGGCGAGCAGGTCGCGGAAGCGGGCCTCGAAATCCGGCGCGGCGCTGGTCAGCCTCTGGGGCAAGGGGCAGGTCTCCTTCGCGCAGGTCCGATCGGCCGCCGGTGGCCCCGGTCAGACCCGGTGATCGGGCCGCGACGCGGTGCTCCAGCGGGCGCCGAGATCGGCAAGCTGCGCTTCGATACATTCGACGTCGAGCCTTATCGCGGCTCCGCCTGCGAACACAAGGTCGATCGCGCCGGAGGGCTCGTCGGCCGGGTTCCAGCGGATCGCCAGCAGCGACAGGACCTCGGTTGGATCGCCGGAGGCGAGACCCGTGCGACGTGCGGCCAGCACCCGGTCGAAATGCAGCACCGAACGGCGACGCTCGTCCTGCGGCTTGCCGCCGAAGAAGCGGCGGCGGGGCTTGGCGATCTCCCAGACGAAGCGGTTCATCGTCACCACGAAGCGCTTCTCGCGCGGGCTGAAGACGCATTCGCCGGTCAGCACCACGGCGTCCTGCACATGCGCCGAAAGGACGCCGAGATCCTCGGCGTCGAGCGCCGCGAGGCGGAGTTGATCCATGATGCTGCTGCCTTCCGCGATCCGTCTGCGCGCCAGGCGCCGCTGACAGCTGAACTAGGGCGCCACGCGCGCAATGGCACGCGGCGCGGGGCTGCTCAATTGCTCTCGGCGTTGCGATACTGCTCGCCGACGAGGCCGAACTCGGCCTGGAAACGCCCGAGCGCCACCTGCATCGGATAGAGGCCGATCACGGCCGAGCGGGTGCGAAGCCCCAAAAGCAGCGAACGCGGCGGCGCGGCGGCGAGGAGTGCGAGACTCTTGGCGAGCGTGCGGGCGCGACCCGTGATGCCCCGCCGTGCCCGGTGCTCGATCAGCGAGGAAATGGCGCCGTTGCGCAGCGAGCGCGCGTTCAGCCAGGAGAACTCGGTGCGGCGCGCCGGCATGGTCTCGTGAACCACGGCCTCCGCGCACCAGCCGAAGGCGAAGCCGCGCGCCCGGCAGCGGGCGTAGAAGTCGCTGTCGCCGCCGCCGATGAAGTTGAAGGCGGTGTCGAGCACGGGATCGCCCACCGCGGCGAGCACACTCGCACGGATGCAGACATTGCCCGACGAATAGAGGATCGGCACCCGGCCCGTCGCCGGATAGGGCGGGCGGAACACCGGGTGGTGCGCGAGGAACGCCTGCGACCCCGCAGCGAAGACCGGCACCTGCGGCCCGCCCACGAGATCGGCCCCGAGCCGCTCCGCCGCGCCGACGAGCGCGTCGATCCAGCCGGGCGCGGCCTCCTCGTCGTCGTCGATGACGAGCGCGAAACGCAGCGCGGCGAAGCGTTGGCGCGCCATCGCGAAGCCCGCATTGTAGGCCGAGCAGTTGCCGCGCTCATGCTGCGTCAGGATGAGGCCGGACATCGCGCCGCTCTCGAAGAGACCGCGCGCGACGGCGACGCCCGCCCGCGCCTCGCCGTCGTTCTCTACGAGGATCACCGCGAAGCGCCGGGCCGTCGTCTGGGCCGCCAGCGAGGCGAGGGTTCGCAGCACCGCCTCTGGCCGGCGGAAGGTCGGCAGGATCACGGCGATCTCGACATCGTCGCGAAGGCCCGGCGAGACCGTCTCGACGACGACACCGGACGCGGAGGACAGGGCGGGCAGGGCGGCGGGCTCGTGTGTCATGGGGCCCGAGGCTAGCCCAAACCCTTCAACGTTCCCTCAAGACGCTGGTTGAAATCCGACGGTGATCGCGGTTTGCGGCGTCGTCCTTGACGAATTCGAAAGGCGGCGGGCCGAAGATGACGCAAAGGCAGAGGAGGCCGACCGTTGCATCTTCTCTTCATCTCGTCGCTTCTCCCGGACGGCCAGTGCGCGACGGGTTTCGAGATCGCCAATCAGGCGATCGTCGATGGCCTGCAGGCCGAGGGCACGCGTTTGACGCTGGCGGGCTTCCGCCGGCCGGGCGCCGCGCGTCCGGACACCGCTCATATCGACCTCGGCGAACTCGGCATCGAGAATGCCGGTGCCAGCCGCGTCCAGAAGCTGCGCTGGCTGGCCGATGCCTGGCGCTCCGGCCTGCCGGTGTCGGCTGCCAAGTTGCGCGTGATGGACGACGCGACCCTGCGCGCGCGCCTGGGCGAAGCCGGACCGATCGACGCCGTGGTGCTGTCCTCGGTGCAGATGCCGATCGCGTTTCCCTTCCTCGGAGGGCTCGCGCCCGCGATCCTCGTCGCCCACAATGTCGAGCACCTCTCGGCGCGCGAGAACGCCGAACATGCGCGTCATCCGCTGGCGCGGCTTCTCTATCGGCGGGAGGCGGGGCTTCTGGAGCGTGAAGAGGCCCGGCTCTGTGCGCAGGCGTCCGTCATCCACACGCTGGCGAGCGACGACGCCCGGCGCCTGGGTCTTGCCGACGATCCACGCTCGATCCCGCTCAGCCTCACCGTCGGCCATGCCGGTGCGCGCGGCGACGACGGGCGGCGCGACTGCGACGTCGCGATGATCGGCACCTGGAGCTGGGCGCCGAACCGGGCGGGGATCGACTGGTTCGCCGCCGAGGTCGCGCCGCTTCTGCCCGAAGACATCCGCGTCCACGTCGCCGGTCGCTTCGACGGCGCGCCGCCGGTCGCGCCCGCCAATGTCGCCTTCCTCGGCCGGGTGCCGGATGCGCAGGCCTTCGTGCGCTCGGGCCGCGTCGTCGCGCTCGCCACGCGCGGGGGCACCGGCGTCCAGCTAAAGACGATCGAGACGCTGGAGGAGGGGATGCCGGCCGTGGCGACCCCCGCGGCGCTGCGGGGCCTCGGCTCCGTCCTGCCTTCGAACCTGCGCGTCGCCGCCGAGCCGGCCGCGTTTGCCGCCGCACTGGTCGATCTCGTGCGCCGCGAGCGCGCCGGCGAACCGCTGCGTCTCGACGGCGGCGCCTTTGCCGAGCGCCAGCGCAGCGAGCTGCGGCGCGGACTGCGCGAAGGGCTGAGCCGTCTCGCCGCTCCGGCCATGGAAGCGGACCACGCCTCCCGCGAAAGGCGGACTGCCAGAGCATGAAGACGATCGCAGCGACATTTCCCACGTCGCCGGCTGCCCCGCCGGCGACGACGCAGGCGTCGGAGGGCTCGTCCGCGATCCGCCGGATCGGGCGGCTCGACGTCGCCGCCATCACCGGGCCGGAAGCGGCCGGGATCATCGAGCTGGCGCTGGACGAGGGGCTGGAGCTGCATGTCGGCTTTGCCAACGCGCACTGCGTCAACATCGCCGCGAGCGACGATCTCTATGCGCAGGCGATGCGTCGCTTCCTCGTGCTGCCCGACGGGATCGGGGTCGATCTCGGCTCGCGCCTCCTCTTCGGCGAGCCCTTTCCCGAAAACCTCAACGGCACCGACTTCGTGCCCTTCTTCTTCGCCAGCACCGGCCGGTCGCTGCGCGTGGCGCTTCTCGGCGGCAGACCGGGCGTTGCCGAAGAGGCGGCGGCGCGCTTTGCCGCGCGCTTCCCGCGCCATCGCTTCCTGCCGATCGGACACGGATATTTCGAGCCCGGCCAGGAGACCGAGGCGGTGATCGCGCAGCTGCGGCTGGTGCGGGCCGACATCGCCCTCGTGGCGCTCGGCGTGCCCCGGCAGGAGATCTTCGTCGCCCGCCACCTGACAAAGCGAGAGGTGCCGGTGGCGATCGCCGTCGGCGCGCTGCTCGACTTCACCGCCGGCAAGGTGGCGCGCGCGCCCCGCGTCGTCAGGCGCCTGCGCTCCGAATGGCTGTGGCGCCTGCTTCTCGAGCCGCGCCGGCTGGCCCAGCGCTACATCGCCGGCAATCCCGCCTTTCTCTGGCGCATGGCCCTGCAGATGTTAGGGCGCGGGAGCGGACCGCGATGACCCCCACTGTGGCGCTTGTCACCTCCAGCTATCGCGGCGATCTCGAACGCTGCCGGCTCCTGTGCGACAGCATCGACCGCTTCGTCACCGGCCATCGCCGGCACTACCTTCTCGTCGAGGCCGCCGATGTCGAGGCGTTCCGGTCCTTCGAGACGGCGACGCGCCGGGCCGTTTCGGAGCGCGACCTCCTGCCGCCGTGGCTTCGACCCGTCCGCGACCCGCTGAACCGGGGTCGCCGGATCTGGCTGCAGCCCTTCGGCCCGCCGCTGCGCGGCTGGCACGTGCAGCAGCTGCGCCGTTTCGCCATGGCCGCGACGATGGCGGAAGAGGTTCTCGTCTCGCTGGATTCCGACGTCGTGTTCGTGCGCCCCTTCGACGTCGGCCGGCTCTGCGAAGGCGACGCCGTCGACTTCACCCGCATCCCGAGATCGATCCGCCCGATTTCCGGGGACCGACGCGCCGACCACGATCGCTGGGACAGCCGCGCCGCCAAACTCCTCGGCCTTACGAACCGCGGCCCCGTCGATGTCGGCTACATCGCGACCCTGATCGCCTGGCGGCGCGACACGGTGCGCGAGATGATGGCACGGATCGAAAAGACCACCGGCCGGAGCGCGATGCGCGCGCTGGCGGGTTCGCGGGCCCTCTCGGAATGCACGATCTACGGCCGCTTCGTCGACGAGGCGGAGAACCGCCCCGAGCGCCACCGCCCGGTGTCGCAGGAGCTTTGCGCGGTCTACTGGTCCGGACCGGCGCTCGGTGAGGCCGAGCTCCGGCAGTATCTCGGGGCGCTCGCCCCGCATCAGGTCGCGGTGGGCCTCCAGTCCTTCACCGGCACCGACCCCCGCCTCATCCGGGCTGCCGTCGGCCTGTAAGGCCGGCGCGGCGCCAGACGAGGGCGCCGCGTCCCGCCCATCCGTCGATCGCCGTGTAGCTCGTGGTCGCCGAGGTAAGCCAGAGCGCGGCGAAGACGCCGTTGAGCCCGATGATCCAGCCGGTTCCCGTTCCTTCGCCGGCGGTGGCGAGCAGCAGCGTCAGGAAGCCGGCCTTCATCACGCCGAGAACCCCGAGGATGCCGGCCCGCGTGCCGGTGCGACCGCGCGCATAGAGCAGCTCGCTCTCGTACTCGACGAGATTGCGGAAGGCGGGGACGGCCAGCACCATGAGGACGAGCGGCGCGGCATCGGCGACGTTGCGGCCCAGCAGCGTCGGCGCGACATGGAGGATGATGCCGAGCCCGGCCATGCCCGCCACCGAGACGAGCGCGATGCCGGCCTCGATGCCCCAGCGCATCCGCCATGTCGAGAAGGCGGCGGGCGCGCGCATCACCTTCTGCACCACCATCGTGTTGAAGGAGCGCACGGGCAGGGCGGTGAGGTCGATGAGGCGCATCAGCATGGCGTAGATGCCGGCGATTTGCGGTCCGCCGATCGACAGGACGAGGATCTTGTCCATCTCGGACTGGAGGTAGAACAGCACCTCGGCGCCGGCCACTGCGAGGCTGTCGGACGCCCGGCGCCAGTAGAGCTTGGGGCGAAACCGCAGACGCTGGCGCGGATAGAGGAGGACGATGCCGGCGAGCGCCGCCGCCGTATTGGCGGCGAGATAGAACGCGCTCCACGCGGCGATGCCGCCCTCGGCGCCGAACGTCAGGGAAAAGGCCACCGCCGCCAGCGCCTTGGCGCCCGAACCCGCCACCACGAGGAGCGAGGCGCGGCCGAACCGCCGAAGCCCGTTGTTGACGATGCAGACGACCTCGAGCGAGCGCCACATGAGGACCTCCGCCACGACGATCAGCGCGAAGGGCAGGAGGGCGAGATCGCCGCGGAACACCGCGACGTAGAAGCCGGCGCCGGCCAGCGCCACGACGGGGAGCGACAGCGCGAGCGCGGCGAGATAGCCGGCGGTGTAGATCCCGACGAGATGGGGCTTGCGGGTGGAGACGCGGTAGAGCGGCGAGACGAAGCCGAAGCCGGCGATGCGCGACAGCACGACGCCGGTCGCCGAGGCCGTGGCGAAGAGGCCGAAATCGGCGACGGTCAGCGTGTTGGCGACGGCGGTGAAGTAGAGGAGCGACAGGACGAGCCGCCCCAGCGACCCGCCGATCAGCTTGGAGTAGTCGCGGACGAGATAAAGGTTTGCTTCAACCGTTTCTGCCAGGAATCGAAACCACCGCATTGCGAACCCGTGAGAAGGCGCCGGACCCATGGTGATTGCCGCAGAGCCCGCCGCGTTGGACGCCGTCGAGAGGACGACGCTGCCCTCTCATAGCGCCGCCAGCTTAACGCGCCGTTCGCTCCTGCGCAGCGGGGCGGGGGCTCTTGCCGCCGTCGCCGGCGCAGGTGCCCTGCGCCCGGCCCGCGCCGCTCCGGCTTCCGTGCCGTTCGGCGCGGCGATCCAGTTCGAGATGTTCGACATTGATGCCGCCTATCGCCACGCCTTCCGGGACGAATGCGCCATCGTCCTGCCGATGAACGAGCTGAAATTCGGCCTGCTGCGGCCGAGCCGCGAGCAGTTCCTCTTCGAACCCGCCGACCGGCTGGTCGACTGGGCGCTCTCCAACGGGCAGCGCTCGCGCGGCCACACCTTCGTCTGGTGGTCCACCAATCCCGACTGGTTGGAGGCGATCACCGACGAGGCGGAGGCCGAGCGGGTGCTCGTCGATCATATCGAGCGCACCGCCGATCACTTTCGCGGCCGGCTGGAGAGCTGGGACGTGGTGAACGAGGTGATGGCGCACGAGCCCGGCGGCCGCGACGGCCCGCTGCGCGACAGCTTCTGGCTCCAGCGTCTCGGGCCCCGCCACATCCCGCTGGCCTTCGGCACGGCGGCGCGCGCCGATCCCTCGGCCCGGCTGGTGATCAACGACTACGACCTCGAATTTGCCGGCGACCGCTACGACCGCCGGCGCGCGCTCACGCTCGATCTCGTGCGCCAGCTTCAGGATGCCGGCCACCGGGTCGATGCGGTGGGCATCCAGGGCCACCTCTATTCGCATCTGAAGATCGACCGCGAGGCGCTGGCCCGCTTCGGGCGCGATCTGAAGGTGCTCGGTGTCGGGCTCCTCGCCACCGAGCTCGACGTCATCGACTTCCAGGTGCCCGGCGGGCCGGACGAGATCGACGAGGCCGCTCGCGTCGTCGTGTCGGACTTTCTCGACGGGCTCTTCGCCGGCCAGCGTCCGGAGGCGGTGATCGCCTGGGGCCTCACCGACCGCTACAGCTGGGTGCCCGACGCGATGCCGCGCGCCGACGGCTCGCCCTCGCGGCCGCTGCCGCTCGATCGCGACTATCGTCCCAAGCCCTGGTTCGCGGACGTTCGCCAGCGCCTGACGCAAGGTTAGTTGTTCGCAGCGTTAACGGTTTGTTTGCCATGACGGGCGAATGTGCAGGGGCGACACGCTTCTGCCGTTCCTCGATCTGACGGGCCTTGCCGGATGTTCTACTCCGATCCTCTCGACGCCGGACGGCGATCGGCACCGCTGGCCTCGCAGACCTCGGCGCGCGCCGAGATCGGTCTGTTCGATCCCGTCCATCTGGCCGGAGCGATCTGGCGGGCGAAGGGCTTCGTCATCTTCGCCGCGCTGCTCGGCGCGCTTCTGGCCGGGGCCTACGCCTTTTCCACGCCGCGCCAGTTCACGGCGGTCTCGCAGCTGGTGATCGACCCGCGCGATCTCAAGCTGGTCCAGAACGAGGTGACGGAGACCCCGAACGGCATGACGACGGACGCCACGCTGGCGTTGATCGACAGCCAGATCGCGGTGATGACCTCCAACAGTGTGCTCGGTCGCGTCGTCACGCAGACCTCGCTCACCGCCGATCCCGAGTTCAACGGCACGCGCGTCGGGTTCCTGTCGAACCTCAACCTCCTTCTCGGCGCGCTCTTCTCGAGCGATCCCGAGGCCGCGATCCGCAATCGCGAGCAGGTGACGATCAACGCCCTGCGCGAGCACATGACCGCGACGCGCAACGCCAACAGCTTCGTGATCAACCTCGCGGTGAAGTCCGAGGATCCCGAAAAGGCCGCGCGCCTCGCCAACCTCACCACCGAGATCTTCATCGCCGAGCAGGGCCGCGCCCAGTCCGAGGTCGCGCGCCGCGCCACCACCTCGCTCTCCTCGCGCCTCGCCGAACTGCGCCAGCGCGTGGTCGAGACCGAGGGCGCCGTCGAAGCCTACAAGGCCGAGAACAAGCTCGTCGGCGTCGGCGGGCGCCTGATCGACGACGACTACATCACGCGCATCAACAACCAGCTCGCAGACGTGCGCGCCCAGATCACCTCGCTGAACGTGCGCGCCGAATCGCTGCGCCGCGCCGATGTCGACGACGTGGTGGGCGGCTCCTACCCGGAAGGCCTGAACGCGGAGTCGCTGCTGCGCCTGCGCCAGACCTATGCCGAGGCCGCGCAGAACCAGGCGATCCTCGCCACGCGCCTCGGGCCGCGCCATCCCCAGCGCATCGCCGCCGAGCAGGCCATGGCGACCGCCCGTCGCGCCATCGCCGGCGAGCTCTCGCGCATCGTCGCCTCCGCGCAGACCGAGCTGGCGCGCGCCCAGCAGACCGAGCGCGACCTCACCACCCAGATCGATGCGCTGCGCTCGCGCCAGATCGAGACGAGCGGCGCCTTCGTGCGGCTGCGCGAGCTGGAGCGCGAGGTCGATGCCTCGCGCGCCGTCTACGAGGCCTATCTCCTGCGCGCCCGCCAGACGAGCGAACAGGAAAGCCTGAACACCGCCAATGTGCGCGTCATCTCCGACGCCACCGTGCCGATGGATCCCTCCGGCCTCTCGCGCAAGATCGTCGTGGCCGCCGGCGGCATCGTCGGCCTTGGGCTCGGCGTGGCGCTGGCGGCGCTCGCCGCGATGCTCGGCAGCCTTCGCCGGACCACCGACAGCCGCGCCGCCGCCGATCGCGCCGGTCTCGTATCCGCCGCGCCCGTGCCGCGGACCGTCTCGATCGCCGAAGCCGCCGAACAGAGCGCGCCGGAAGCCTTCGGTCCGCCGCGCAAGTTCGCGATCCCGCTCGTCGATCGCAGCCGCGATGACGCGCCGGAGACCGATGCCGCCGGGGATGATCGCTCGCCTGCAGTCGAGCCGGCCATCGTGCCGACGCCCGTCGCCGCACCGATCGCGACCGCCGGCTGGAGCCTGCGCGGCCCCGCGGGGGACGACGTGACCGAGCCGGGCGCTCCCGCCCGCAGCGACGAGGTCGCCAAGGTCGTGGCCGCCGCTGACGAGACGCCGGTTTCCGTCGAGACGAACCGCGACGAGACGCCAACCATTGCTGACGAGGCCGAACAGGGCGGCGAGAAAACCGCACCGGCGCCCGCCACGACGCTCGGAGACGATCTCGACGCGCGCCACCAGGTGCTGCGCCAACGCATTCGGGCCATCGGCGCCCGCCGCAACATCGAGGCGCCGCCGCTCGATCACGGCCATGGCGCCACCGCCGAAGCGTCCGCACCTGTCCCAGAAGGGACCGAGGATCCGGAAGCGTCCCGCGAGCGCATCAGCCTTCGCATCGCCGCCGCCCGCGGCCGGCGCCGGGCCAAGCCGCTCCTCGAAGAGAGCTGACCGATGCCGCCATCGCGCGCTTCTTAAAGGGGCGCACGATGGCGTGATGATGCTCGGCCCGCGTGTCTCTCCTGTTCAAAAGCATGAAAGCGGGTGCGGGCGGACTTCCCAAACTTTTCCGATGATCCAAGTCTTGGCTCAGGAACGCGGACAGGCTGGTGCACCGTCGCAGCAAGACGGGTGCCGAGACCGGACGCGGGCACCGGACGATCGCTCCTCGATCGCCCGGCGAGCGGGAGGATCGGGTCGATGAAGCGCATGGGGATCGTGGCGGTCATGGCGGCCGTTCTGTCGATGGGAACGGGAGCGGCCGGTGCCGCCGACCTGTCGATCGTGCTCGGCTCGATCGGCAAGGACGTCGAGGAGATGCGCGGGCAGCTCGACAAGTTCCAGGCCGCGAGCGGCCACACCGTCAGCATCGTCACCATGCCGGCCTCCACCACCGACCAGTTCGGCCAGTACCGGCTCTGGCTCTCGGCCGGAAACAAGGATGTCGACGTCTACCGGACCGACGTCATCTGGGCGCCGCAGCTCGCCGCCGGCTTCGTCGATCTGACGGCCGCGATGCAGGACGTGCTGCCGCAGCATTCCCCGGCGATCATCCAGTCGCAGACCGTCGACGGCAAGCTCGTGGCGATGCCGCTCTATGCCGACGCGCCGGCCCTCTACTACCGCAAGGATCTTCTCGAGAAGTACGGCAAGTCCGTCCCGAAAACGTGGACCGAGCTGACGGCAACGGCGCAGGAGGTGCAGGACAAGGAGCGTGCTGCCGGCAACGCCCAGATGAACGGCTTCGTCTTCCAGGGCGCCGCCTACGAGGGGCTGACCTGCGACGCGCTCGAATGGGTGGCCTCGAGCGGCGGTGGCCAGATCGTCTCGCCCGAGGGGGAGATCACCATCAACAATCCCAAGGCCGCGGCCGCTCTCGATATGGCCAAGGGCTGGGTCGGGACGATCGCTCCGGCCGGTGTGCTCGGCTACATGGAAGAGGAGTCGCGCGGCGTCTGGCAGACCGGCAACGCCGTGTTCATGCGCAACTGGCCCTATGCCTACCCGCTGAGTGCCAGCGACGATTCCGCCGTGAAGGGCAAGTTCGACGCCGTGCCGCTGCCGGCGGGCGAGGGCGGCCAGTCCGCCGCGTGCCTCGGCGGCTGGAATCTGGCGGTCTCGCAATATTCCGAGAACAAGGACGCCGCGATCGAGCTGGTGAAGTTCCTGTCCTCAGCAGAATCGCAGAAGGCGCGCGCGCTCGGAACCGCCCGCCTGCCCACCATCCCGGCGCTCTACGACGATGCCGAGATCAAGGCGCAGCAGCCGCTCGTGGCGCAGTGGAAGGGTGTCTTCGAGAACGCCACGCCGCGGCCCTCGGCCCCCACCAAGGCCAAGTACAACGAGGTTTCGCAGCAGTTCTGGACGGCCGTGAACAAGACGCTGTCGGGACAAGGCGACGCCGCCACCAATCTCGACGCGCTGGAAAAGCAGATGCGCCGTCTGAAGCGCAGCGACTGGTAATCGACCTCGGCGGCGCGGCTCCGGTCCGGTCGTTCCGCCGATCGCCGACGTGATGGCGCCCGGCGATGCCGCCGGGCCAACCGCTGACGTCATCTCCTGCCGCCCTTCATCGATGTCCGTCGAGGCGTTCCCATGGATCCTGTCACCGTCGGCGCTCCCCCGACCGATCCGCCCGCATCCGTCGCCCGGCCCCCGGAGGGGCGCTCGGCGCTGACGCGCCAGCGTCGGCGCGCGGCCTGGATCTTTCTCGTGCCGATGCTGGCGGTGCTGGCGCTGGTCGCCGCCTATCCGCTGCTGCAGACGATCCGCTTCTCGCTCACGGATGCCAGTCTCAGCGATCTCGCCGGTGCGAAGTTCGTCGGTTTTCGCAACTATTACGAATGGGTCGACTACGGCGACGGGGAGGGCGAGGCCTTCGGGCTCCTCGTCGATCCCGTCTGGTGGCAGGCGGTGTGGAACACCGTGCGCTACACGCTGATCTCGGTGTCGATCGAGACGGTGCTGGGCTTGATTTTCGCGCTCGTCCTCAACGCCAACTTCCCCGGCCGCGCCCTCGTGCGCGCCGCCGTCCTCATTCCCTGGGCGATCCCGACCATCGTCTCGGCCAAGATGTGGGCCTGGATGATGAACGACCAGTTCGGCATCCTCAACGACATGCTCGTCTCCATCGGCCTCATCTCGGCGCCGATCGCCTGGACCGCCTCGCCCGACACGGCGATGCTCGCGGTGATCATCGTCGACGTCTGGAAGACGACCCCCTTCATGGCGCTCCTCATTCTCGCCGGCCTGCAGATGGTGCCCGGCGACGTCTACGAGGCCGCGCGGATCGACGGGGTGAACCCGGTGAAGGTCTTCTTCAAGGTGACGCTGCCGCTGATCCGCCCGGCGATCCTCGTCGCCGTGATCTTCCGGGCGCTCGACGCGCTGCGCGTCTTCGACCTCATCTACGTGCTGACGCCCAACAACAACCAGACGAAGACGATGAGCGTCTACGCGCAGGAGAACCTCTTCCAGTTCGACAATTTCGCGCAAGGCTCCGCCGCCTCGACGGTGCTCTTTCTCGTCATCGCCATGATCACGCTCGTCTACATCAAGGCGGCACGCCTCGACTTCGACGGAGGCGGCCGATGAATACGCGCGCGCTCAAACGCACCGCCGGGCAGGTCGGCTTCTACGCCCTCGTCGCGGCGATCGTCCTGTTCTCGGTCTTCCCGTTCTACTATGCGATCCTGACGAGCTTCAAAACCGGCACCGATCTCTTCCGCATCGACTACTGGCCACGCTCCTTCTCGCTCGCCAACTACGAGGGCGTGCTGAACTCCGGTTCGTTCCTGCGCAACGTCCTGAACTCGGTCATCGTCGCCTTCTCGGTGGTGACGATCTCGCTGTTCCTCGCGGTCACCGCCTCCTACGCGCTGTCACGCGTCTCCTTCCGGGGGCGGGGGCTTCTGCTGATGACCATCCTCGCGGTCTCGATGTTCCCGCAGATCGCGGTGCTCGCGGGCCTCTTCGAGATGATCCGCGCGATGGGTCTCTACAACACGCTGTTCTCACTGATCTTCGCCTACATGATCTTCACCCTGCCCTTCACGGTCTGGGTGCTCACCACGTTCATGCGCGACCTGCCCATCGAGATCGAGGAGGCGGCGATCGTCGACGGCGCCTCGCCCTTCACCATCATCCGCCGGGTGTTCCTGCCGCTGATGGGGCCCGCCTTGGTGACGACGGGGCTTCTCGCCTTCATCGCCGCCTGGAACGAGTTCCTCTTCGCGCTCACCTTCGTCGCCAACAACGATACGCGCACCGTGCCCGTCGCCATCGCCCTCCTGTCGGGCGCTTCCGAGCAGGAGGTGCCGTGGGGTACGATCATGGCGGCCTCGGTCATCGTCACCGTGCCGCTGATCGTTCTCGTGCTCGTTTTCCAACGCAAGATCATCTCCGGCCTCACCGCCGGCGGCGTCAAAGGCTGATCGTCCGCATGCTCGAATCCGAAACAATCCGCCCGGATCATGCTACGGCAGCTCTTGAGGCCGTCTCGTTACCCCTCGCCGACCGGGACTGGTGGCGCGGCGCGGTGATCTACCAGGTCTATCCCCGCTCGTTCCAGGATTCGAACGGCGACGGGATCGGCGATCTCGCCGGCATCGCCGCGCGCCTGCCGCATATCGCCGGCCTCGGCGTCGACGCGGTCTGGATCTCGCCGTTCATGACGTCGCCAATGGACGATTTCGGCTATGACGTGTCGGACTATCGCGACGTCGATCCGATCTTCGGGACGCTCCACGATTTCGATGCGCTCGTCGCGCGGGCGCACGAACTCGGCCTCAAGGTGATGATCGACCTCGTCCTGTCGCACTCCTCCGACCGGCATCCCTGGTTCGCGGAGAGCCGACGCGACCGCACCAATTCCCGCGCCGACTGGTATGTCTGGGCCGACGCCAAGGCGGACGGGTCGCCGCCGAACAACTGGCTGTCGAATTTCGGCGGCTCGTCCTGGGAGTGGGACGCCGGTCGTCAGCAATACTACCTGCACAACTTCCTGATCTCGCAGCCCGATCTCAACTTCAACCATCCGGCGGTCCAGGACGCAATGCTCGACGTCACCCGCTTCTGGCTGGATCGCGGCGTCGACGGGTTCCGGCTCGACACCGTCAACTTCTATGTCCACGACGCCGAGCTTCGCGACAACCCGCCGCTCGCCGAGGCCCACTGGAACGAGCGCACCGCACCGCGCGACCGGCCCTACAACCGGCAGGACCATCTCTACGACAAGAACCGGCCGGAAAATCTCGCCTTCCTCCGGCGCTTCCGAGCGCTTCTCGACGCGTATCCCGCCGCCACGGCGATCGGCGAGGTCGGCGAGCTGATCCGCGGCATCGAACTGATGGGCGAGTACACGCGGGGCACCGACCGGCTGCACATGTGCTACGCCTTCGACTTCCTCAACACGGTGCTGCCCGAGGTCGACGACATCCGCCCGGTGATCGAGCGCTTCTCGCAAGCCGCGGCCGACGGCTGGCCCTGCTGGGCCTTTTCGAACCACGACGTGGTGCGCCATGCCACGCGCTGGGCGGCTGGCCACGAGGACCGCGAGGCGATCCTGCGGCTGGCGGCGGCGATCCTTCTCTCGGTGCGCGGCTCCGTCTGCCTCTACCAAGGCGAGGAAATCGGGCAGACCGAGGCCGAGATCGCCTACGAGGACATCGTCGACCCCTGGGGCAAGCGCTTCTGGCCGACCATCAAGGGCCGCGACGGCTGCCGCACGCCGATGGTCTGGGAGAGCGACGCCCCGCAGGGCGGCTTCACCACGGCGGCGCATCCCTGGCTGCCCGTACCGCCCGAGCACCTGCCGATGGCGGTGGATCGTCAGGTCGGGCAAGCCGGTTCGCTCCTCGAATATTATCGCGCGTTCCTCGCCTTCCGGCGGAGCCATCCCGCGCTCGTTCGCGGCGACATCGCCTTCCTCGACTGGGCGCCGGGGCTTCTCGCCTTCCGCCGCGAGTTCGAGGGCGAGCGCATCGTCTGCGTCTTCAACCTGTCCGGCCAGCCCGTCGACATCGCGTGGCCGTCCGATCTGGAACGCGTCAGCGCGCTGGGCCCTGAGGCAGGCGGCCCGGCCAAGCTCGCGGCGGGCCGGCTGGCGCTCGGGCGGCACGACAGTTTCTTCGCGCAACTGAATTGAAGCATTCGCGCCGGCGTCCGGCCGGCGCGCCGCAACCGCTCAAGGGGAGGAAACGGACCATGGCGACCCTCAGGCTCTCGGGCGTGCGCAAGTCCTTCGGCGCGATCGACGTGTTGCACGGCATCGACCTCGATATCCGCTCCGGCGAGTTCGTGGTGTTCGTCGGCCCCTCGGGCTGCGGCAAGTCCACGCTGCTGCGGGTCATCGCGGGGCTGGAGGAGATCTCGGGCGGCACGTTCGAGATCGACGGGCAGGTGATGAACGACCGCACGCCGAAGGAGCGGGGCATCGCCATGGTGTTCCAGTCCTACGCGCTCTACCCGCACATGACCGTCTACGAGAACATGGCCTTCGGCCTGTCTTTGGAGAAGGGCACGCCGAAATCGGAGATCGACGCGCGGGTGCGCCGCGCCGCCTCGGTGCTGCAGATCGAACCCTATCTCGACCGGCTGCCGAAGGCGCTGTCGGGCGGGCAGCGCCAACGCGTCGCCATCGGCCGTGCGATCACCCGCGACCCCAAGGTCTTCCTCTTCGACGAGCCGCTGTCCAATCTCGACGCGGCGCTGCGCGTGCAGACCCGCATCGAGATCGCCCGCCTGCACGAGCGCATGCAGGGCACGACGATGATCTACGTCACGCACGACCAGGTGGAAGCGATGACGCTCGCGGACCGGATCGTGGTGCTGAACAAGGGCCGCGTCGAGCAGGTCGGGGCGCCGCTCGACCTCTATTCCGATCCCGACAACCTCTTCGTCGCGCAGTTCATCGGCTCGCCCGCGATGAACATCCTGCCGGCGACGCTGGCGCGGGCCGGTGAGGCCAGCGAGATCGCGCTGCGCGACGGGCGCACCGTGCGCTTTCCCGGCGCGACGGCGGCGGGCCTGCAGGGCGCGGCGGTGCATCTGGGCGTGCGTCCCGAGGACCTTCGCCTCGGCGATCCCGGCGATGGCATCCTGTCGGGCACGGTGACGCTGACCGAGCCGCTCGGCGAGGTCACGCTCGTCTATGTCGATCTCGGGCAGGGCGGCGAGCCGCTCGTCGCCAAGCTTCCCGGCGCGGTGGACCTGGCGCGCGGCGCCACCGTGCATCTTCATGCCGATCCGAGCGCGATCCGCCTGTTCGGTCCGGAAGGCCGCGCGATCCGGGGCCTGCGTCGCCTCGCGGCCTGAACGGTCATCTCCAGCGTGCCGGGGTCTCGATAACTTCGATCCCGGCCGGTGGTCAGCTTTCGGGCGGTGCCAGCAGCCGGGTTTCCTCCAGGCCGATCAGCGCCGGCTCGCTGCGCGAGCGGCCGTATTCCGGCACGATATGGGCGAGAAGTTCGACGGCGCGCGCCGCGTCGCCTTCGCGCAGCGCCAGCGTGATCGCCTCGAAATTGCGACGCAGGAAGGTGATGTCGGAGACGCGCGAGCGCGCGATGAGAAGGCCCGAACGCCCGGTCTTCTCGCGCGTCTCGCCGTCGCCGAACAGCTCCTCGAACAGCTTTTCACCTTTGCGAAGGCCGGTGTAACGGATCTCGATGTCTTTGCCCGGCCGCAGCCCCGCGAGCTGCACGAGGCGCTCGGCGAGGTCGCCGATGCGGATGGGCTCGCCCATGTCGAGCACGAAGATCTGGCCTTGCGCCGCGTTCGAGCCGAGCCCGTGGCCGGCGGCATGGAGGATGAGGCGCGAGGCCTCGGGGATCGTCATGAAGAAGCGGGTGATGTCGCGATGGGTGACGGTCAGCGGGCCGCCGCGCGCCAGCTGCGCCTGGAAGAGCGGGATGACCGACCCCGCCGAGCCCATGACGTTGCCGAAGCGCACGGTCATGAAGCGCGTCCCGCTCTGCGAGAGGTCGAGCGCCTGGCAATAGGCCTCCGCCGCCCGCTTGGTGGCGCCCATCACGTTGGTGGGGTTCACCGCCTTGTCGGTGGAGACCATGACGAAGGCGAGCGCGCCGCAGGCGAGCGCGGCGTCGGCGACGTTGCGCGATCCCAGGAGATTGGTCTCGATGCCCTCGAGCGGGTTCTCCTCGACGATCGGAACGTGCTTCAGCGCGGCGGCGTGGAAGATGACCTCGGGGGACCACTCGGCGAACGTCGCGCGCACGCGGTCGGCCTGGCGCACGTCGATGATGCGCTCCACCACCTCGACGCTCGGGTGCTGGTGCTCCATGCGCTTGCCGATCGAGTAGAGATTGAACTCGTTGGCATCCACCAGCAGCATGCGGGCCGGGGCGAAGGAGGCGATCTGGTTGACGAGCTCGGAGCCGATCGAGCCGCCGGCGCCGGTCACCGCGATGCAGCGGCCGCGGATGAGTTGGGCGACCTCGGCGATATCGAGATCGATCTCGGTGCGCCCGAGCAGATCCTCGAGCGAGACGGGCAGCGCCTCGATCGGCCGGTCGCGGTCGACGCCGCCGGCGCGCGAGATGTCGGGAAGCCGTTTCACCGCGATCTGGAAGGGCGCCGCGGCTTCGACGACCGAGGAGAGTTCGGCGGGCAAGATCGCGGTGTTCGTCACGATGAGCTGCGTCACCGGCGTCGCGCCGTGCTCGGCTTTCCGGACGATCTCGCCGAGATCGGTGAGCGCCCCGAGGACGCGCACGCCGTGGAGCTGGCGCTTGCGGTTCTTCGGCCGGGAATCGAGAAGACCGAGAATGTGGACGTGGTTGTGCGAGCGGCGGGCGTCGCGGATGAAGAGATCGGCATTGTCGTTGAAGCCGTAGAGCAGGATGTGCTGCGCGCGCACCGGCGCCGAACCGGTGTCGAAGAAGCGCTCGGAGAGCCCCCGTTCCTTGTAGAGCCGGTAGGCGAGGCGCGGGCCCCCGAGCCCGACGATCATGATGAACCACGTCATGATGAAGGCCGAACGCGGGAAGTACTGGCCGCGGAACAGGATGAAATTGCCGATGAGGAAGACGACGTTGATCGCCGTCACCGCCTTGACGATCGACACGACGTCGAGGAGCGAGGCATACCGCCAGGCGCCGCTATTGAGCGAGAAGAGCGGGAACATCGCGGCCGAGAGCGCCGTGAACGTGGCGATGAGGGCCCAGAGCTGCCAGGAGATCGCGAGCGGATAGAAGTCGAAGGCGAGGCCCAGCGACAGCGTGATCGCGATCGCCGCGATCACCACGTCGTGGACGATGCCGAAGGACCGCAGCGAGCCTCTGGGCAACCGGGGGAAAAGGCGACGCAACATGACGAGAACCCGATCGAGGACGGCGGACCCGGTGGGCGACAAGCCGCGCCGGATCAGGGCCAAGCTCTAGCCGATCCCCGCGCCGAGGGGAAATCACGTGCGGCGCGGCGTCATGCAGGCGGCTCGGATCGGCGGGCGGGCGCGAGGGCTCCGAGATCGCCGGCGAGAAGCCGCTCGAAGGCGGCAGGCTCCAGCCGCCCCGGCTCGGCGAACGGGTTGGCGAAGCCGTAAATGAAGAAGAGGATCACGCCCGCATAGGCGCCGAACAGCGTGATGAGGGCGAGATGCGTGCGGGTCGGGCGGAACACGTACAGCGGCGCCGCGACGAGCGCGAGGCCGATGATCGCAGGCGCCCAGAACAGCGTGTGGAACCGGTCGATCGAGGTCGCCTCGCGCGACTGGCGCAGCCGGGCGACGGCGGTGATGCGATCGAGCATCCGCCCGCCGAGGAAGCGCTGGCGCTGGCTCTCGGGTTCGAGGTCGAGCAGCCGGCCGTAGGCCGCATCCCACTCCACCCAGGCGGCGGGCGACAGGCCTTCGCCGCGCCCGAGCCGGTCCCATTCCTCGTCGACGACGATCCGCACGTAGCGCGACAGGTTCGCCTGCACCGGCGCCACCGCCGGCCCGCCATAACGGTGGATGTCGTTGAAGACGTCGGAGATCGCCACCGCCTCCTCGACGAGGTCGGCGCGCAGGTCGCGATAGCCGTCGAGCTCCTGCGCATAGACGAGGGCCAGGATCAGCCCATGGAGGGCGGCGATGCGCACCGCCACCGTCGAGGCGACGTCGGGCGTCCGCTCGTCACCGCCGATCTCGAAGATCCGCCGGGCGCCCAGATAGCTGCCGAGCGTCAGCGCCGAGGTGACGGCGACGAAGACGAGCCCGATGAGGGCCGAGACGATGAAGGTCTGCATCCCATCCTCCGCCGAGCGACGACATCCGTTCGCCGGCCCGAAGGGCCGCTCGCAGGGCGTGCGCTAGAAGACGCTGGCGCCGGTGTCGGCGGTGCCGACCGCGCGGCGGAACACGGCGAAGAGTTCGCGCCCGAGGCCGAACTCGTTCGAAGAGAGGTCGGCTTCGGCGAGCGGGCGCGCAGCCCATTCCTCGGCGTTGACGATGATCTCCAGCGTGCCGGCGTCGCCGTCGAGACGGATGAGATCGCCGTCGCGGATCTTGCCGATCGGTCCGCCGTCCTTGGCCTCGGGCGTCACGTGGATCGCCGCCGGAACCTTGCCGGAGGCTCCCGACATGCGCCCGTCGGTGACGAGGGCGACCTTCTGGCCTCGGTCGAGCAGCACCCCGAGCGAGGGCGTCAGCTTGTGCAACTCGGGCATGCCGTTGGACTTCGGGCCCTGGAAGCGGACGACGGCCACGAAGTCGCCGGTGAGTTCGCCCGCCTTGAAGGCGCGCTGCATGTCGTCCTGATCGTGAAAGACGCGCGCCGGTGCCTCGACGAATCGGCGCTCGGGCTTGACCGCCGAGACCTTGATCACCGCCTTGCCGAGATTGCCGTTCAGCATCTTCAGGCCGCCATTGGCCGAGAAGGGCGTCGCCGGCGTCGTCAGCACCTTGGGATCGCCGCTGAGTTCGGGCGAGGGCACGCGCATGACCGACTGCCCGTCGGCCCCGAGGCGCGCTTCCACCGTATAGGCCGAGAGGCCGGCGCCCCAGGCCGTGCGGACGTCCTCGTGCAGGAGGCCGTGGGCGAGCAGCTCGCGGATGAGGAAGCCCATGCCGCCGGCGGCCTGGAAATGGTTCACGTCGGCAAGGCCATTGGGATAGACGCGGGCGAGCAGCGGGGTGATGTCGGAGAGATCCGAAATGTCCTGCCAGGTCAGCTTGATGCCGGCCGCCGCCGCCATCGCCACGAGATGCATCGTGTGGTTGGTCGAGCCGCCGGTGGCGTGCAGGCCGATGACGCCGTTGACCACGGCCTTCTCGTCCACCACGAGCCCGGCCGGCGTGTACTCGTTGCCGAGCGCGGTGATGGCGAGTGCGCGGCGCGTCGCCTCGCGGGTCAGCGCGTCGCGCAGCGGCGTGTTGGGGTTGACGAAGGAGGAGCCCGGCGTGTGCAGGCCCATGATCTCCATCAGCATCTGGTTGGAGTTGGCCGTGCCGTAGAAGGTGCAGGTGCCCGGCCCATGATAGGACTTGGACTCGGCCTCCAGCAACTCCTCGCGCCCCACCTTGCCCTCGGCATAAAGCTGGCGGATGCGGCTCTTCTCGTCGTTCGGCAGGCCCGTGGTCATCGGCCCGGCGGGCACGAAGATCGCCGGCAGGTGGCCGAAGGAAAGTGCGGCGATGACGAGGCCGGGCACGATCTTGTCGCAGACGCCGAGATAGACGGCGGCGTCGAACATGTCGTGAGAGAGGCCGACGGCCGCCGACATCGCGATGACGTCGCGCGAGAAGAGCGACATCTCCATGCCGACCTGGCCCTGCGTGACGCCGTCGCACATGGCGGGCACGCCGGAAGCGACCTGCGCCGTGGCACCGGCTTCGCGCGCCGTCTGGCGGATGATCTCGGGGTAGGTCTCGAAGGGCTGATGGGCCGAGAGCATGTCGTTGTAGGATGTGACGATGCCGAGATTGATCGTCCGGTCGCCGGCGAGGCGCTCCTTGTCGGTCGGGCCGCAGGCCGCGAAGCCATGGGCGAGATTGCCGCAGGTCAGGCTCGAGCGCTTCGGGCCCTCGGCGGCGCGGGCATGGATGCGCTCGACATAGACCTCGCGCGTCGCCCGCGAGCGTTCGCGGATCCGGTCCGTGATGGCTTCGATGCGGCGATCTGCGGACATGGCGGCTTCCTCTTCGGGCTGCGGCGCCTCTCCTCCCGGAGAAGCCCGCGTCGTCGTCGGTGCCCGAGCCTTGCGAGGCTCCGGCATGGGGGCGCCGTGTCAGGGCGCCCAGAACACCTGCAGCGGCTCGTTGCGCTCCAGCCGCAGCACGGCGCGAACGGGCAGCGCCTCGGCCGGACCATCGGCCAGCGCGGCGTCCAGCGTCTGGCGTTTTTCCTCGCCCTCGATATGGAGCGCCAGAAAACGCGCGTCGGCAAGCCGGGACAGGGTGAGCGTCACGCGTGGCTCGCTGGCGCCGGGCGCGCGCATCGCGACCACGGCCTCGTGGCTCGTCAGGTCCAGCGCGCGGGCGAGGTTGTCGCCACCGGGAAAGAACGAGGCGGTGTGGCCATCGCCGCCCATGCCGAGGATCACCGCGTCGAAGGGACGGGCGAGGCCGCCGAAGCGGCGCGTCAGCTCGGGCTCGGCCTCCTCGGCGGTGACGCCCTCCTCGAAGAAGAGTTCGAGATGGGCCGCGGCAGCCGGACCCTGCAGGAAGTTCTCGCGCAGGAACGCGGCGTTCGAGCGGGGGCTCGTGTCCGGCACCCAGCGCTCGTCGACGAGACAGACGGTGACGTGGGCCCAGTCGATCTCGGCGCGGGCGAGCGTCTGTAGGAAGAGCTTCGGCGTCGAGCCGCCGGACACGGCAAGAACCGCCGAACCGTTGGTGGCGATGCCGCCGCAGAGCACTGCGGCCACGCCGGCGGCCAGCGCCTCGGCGAGATCGCCCCGTGTCGCATAATCGTGACGCTTGAGGGTCATCGCGCTCAATCCGGCTCGTGCCACGTGCGCCCGTCGCGCTCGATGAGAGCGATGGAGGAGGAGGGGCCCCAGGTGCCCGACGTGTAGCCCTGCGGCTTGACGCTCATCTGCTCCCAGGCCTTGAGGATCGGATCGACCCATTCCCACGCGGCCTCGACCTCGTCGCGGCGCATGAACAGCGACTGGTTGCCCCGGATGACGTCCATCAGCAGGCGCTCGTAGGCGTCGGGATTGCGGACGTGGAAGGACTCGGCAAAGCTCATGTCGAGCGGCACGTGGCGAAGGCGCATGCCACCCGGACCGGGGTCCTTGATCATCAGCCACTGCTTCACACCCTCGTCGGGCTGCAGGCGCATCACCAGCTGGTTCTGCTGCACGTGGCCGGCGGAGTTGTCGAAGATCGAATGGGGGATCGGCCGGAAGGTGACGACGATCTCGCTCATCCGCTCCGACAGGCGCTTGCCGGTGCGGATGTAGAAGGGCACGCCGGCCCAGCGCCAGTTGTTGATCTCGGCCTTGATGGCGACGAAGGTCTCGGTATCGCTCGAGGCTTCGCCGAGATCGTCCAGATAGCCCTTCACCGCGCCGCCCTTCGAGGCGCCGGCCTTGTACTGGCCGCGAACAGTGGCCTGCTCGATGTTCTTCGTGTCGATCGGCTTCAGCGAGCGCAGGATCTTCAGCTTCTCGTCGCGCAGCGGATCGGCGCCGAGCGAGGAGGGGGGCTCGAGCGCCACGAGGCAGACGAGCTGCAGGATGTGGTTCTGCACCATGTCGCGCAGCGCCCCGGCCTTGTCGTAGTAGCCGGCGCGGCCCTCGAGGCCGACGCTCTCGGCCACCGTGATCTGCACGTGATCGACGAACGCGTTGTTCCACAGCGGCTCGTAGAGCATGTTGGCAAAGCGCAGCGCCATCAGGTTCTGCACGGTCTCCTTGCCGAGATAGTGGTCGATGCGGAAGACCTGGTCCTCGCGGAAATGCTCGCCGATGAGGGCGTTCAGCTCCTTGGCGGAGGCGAGGTCGCGCCCGACCGGCTTCTCGACCACGAGGCGGGTGCGCTCGTTCGACAGGCCGTGGCGATCGATGCCGGAGGCGAGATCGCCGAACAGCGCCGGGCCGACGGCGAGATAGAAGGCGCGGATGCGCTCGTCGCCGGCCTCGTCCAGCAGGCCTTTCAGCTCGGCCCAGCCGGTCTCGCTCTTGGCGTCGACCTGCCGGTAGAAGAGGCGCGAGAGGAAGCGGTCCACCGCGGCCGCGGGCCGGTCGGTCTCGGCGACATGCTCTTCGAGCGCGGCGCGGGCGAAAGCGCGGTAGTCCTCGTCCGAGATCGGCGTGCGCGAGGCGCCGATGATGCGGGCGCCATCGGGAATCTGGCCGTCATGGTCGCGGTGGTAGAGCGCGGGCAGGAGCTTGCGCTCCGCCAGATCGCCGTTGCCGCCGAACACGATGTAGTCGAAACATTCGACGGGAATGATCTGACTGGACACCTTGGCACCTCCAAAGGGCTTTGCGGCAGGGCGTTCGGCCCTGGACCGGCTATAATCTAATCGATTGAAGTTTGGAAGGGCGACCACTTGGCCTCGTGCCGTGGCGAAGGCCGTCGCCTCATCCGCCGGCCCGTCCGGGATTCAGGTCCGGCGGGGCTTGCGGGCGACGGCTTCGGCGATGGCCTGAACGAGCTGGTCGGTGGCGAAGGGCTTCTTGATGGCACTGGCGTCCTCGGCCCCTTCGGGCAGTTCCACCCTCTCGCCGTAGCCTGTCACGAAGACGAAGGGAATGCCCCGGGCGTTGAGGTCGCCCACAAGCGGGAAGCTCGTCTCGGACCCGAGATTGACGTCGAGCAGCGCCACGTCGACAGGCTGGCTCTCGATGATCTTGCGCGCCTCGGCGACGCTGGCGGCGGTGAAAACCCCGTGCATCCCGCTGTCGAGCATCAGCTGCTCGGCATCGAGCGAGATGATCATGTTGTCCTCGACGATGAGGCCGCGAAGCCCCTGCAGAGAGGCGGGTCCAGCGGCGGCGATGGGCATGGGGCTCGTGTCCTTGTCCTCCCACTCGTGGGCCGAGGTCGGCGGCCGGTCGAGGTGAAATACGGTCTGGGGGAGCGTGAAATGGGCGCGGAGGCCGACAAGGCGGTAGTCGAGCCTCGCCTCGCCCCCGAGGTCGTAGGGGATCGAGCGCTCGATGATGGTCGAGCCGAAGCCGCGGCGCGAGGGCGGCGCGACGGGCGGGCCGCCCGTTTCGGTCCAGACGATCCGGCAGCTCTCGTCCTCGTCGATGTGCCAGCGCACGTCGACATGGCCGGTGGAGTCCGACAGGGCGCCGTACTTGGCCGAGTTGGTAACGAGTTCGTGGAACACGAGAGCGAGCGTCGAGAAGGTGACCGCCTCGACGAAGATGTCGGGGCCCTCCAGCCGCACCCGGCTCGCCTTCGAGCCGATATAGGCGGAGACTTCGGTCTGCACGACGTCGCGCAGCGAGGTCGTGGAGAACTGGTCGCTGGTGATCTGGTCGTGGGCGCGCGCCAAGGCCTGGATGCGCCCGCCGATGATCTTGGCGAACTCGTCGACGCTGGCCGCACCGGGCTTCGACTGGACGATGAGCGCGCGGATGAGGCTGAGGATGTTGCGGACGCGGTGGTTCAGCTCCGCGATCAGGAGCTCCTGGCGCTGCGTCGAGAGGTTCTGCTGGCGCTCGCTCTCCTCGTTGAAGCGCAGCAGCACTTCGAGGATGGAAACGCGCAGCGCTTCGGCCGCCTTGCGCTCGGGATCGGTCCACGGTTGCGAGCGCCCGTAGACGGTTTCCTTCCAGGCCTCGAAGCTCTTGCGCGGCGTCAGCCGCACGCCGTTCGGCCCCGTCCCGATCTCCTTCGTCGTGGGATCGCCGGCCCAGGTGACGGTCTGCACCATCTCGCGGCGGAAGAAGAGAAGGTAGTCGCGCGGTGACCGCGAGATGGGGATGGCCAGCACCCCGGCCGCGCGCACGATGTAGTCGGCGGCCGGCGGATGGAAGGCGGAGAGCTCGTCCGTCGCGTAGATCCGGCTGGAGCCAGCGCGGTTGAGGAAGCGCGCCAGCCCGGTCAGTTCATCCTCGGTCGGGCAGTGCCCGTAGCATCGGGCCTTTCCTTTGGCGAGGACGGCGAACCCGTCGCTCGGAATGATCTCGCGCAGCTCCTCGGCGAAGTCCGCGATCGATTCGAGCGTCGCCGAGGTCGCGGCGATCTTCGAGACGAAGCGGTCGTGCAGTGCCCGCGAAACCTCCTCGACGCGCTGCTGCTCCTTGTAGAGCCGGCCCTCAATGATCAGCGAGACCATCTGGCCGAAGAGTTCGGCGGCGCTGCGGATCTCCATCCCGAGATGACGCGGCATGTAGTGGTGGAGGGCGAACAGGCCCCAGAGCTTGCCGTCGATCACCACGGAGATCGACATGGAGGCGGAAACCCCCATGTTGCCAAGATATTCGATGTGGATCGGTGACACCGAGCGCAGCACCGAAAGCGACAGATCGAGCGGCCGGCCGTGCGGGTCAAGCTCGGGAACGATCGCAACCGTCGGGGCACCGACATCGGCGATGATGCGGGTCTGGTTGCGGATGTAGAGGGCGCGCGCCTGCGCGGGGATGTCGCTCGCGGGATAGTTGAGGCCGAGAAACGCGCCGATGCCCGAGCGCGCGTTCTCCGCGATCACCGTGCCGGCGCCGCTGGCGGAGAAACGGTAGAGCATCACGCGGTCGAAGCCGGTGATACCGCGCAGCTGGCGCACGCATTCGCGATAGAGCGCGTCGAGGTCGCCGCTCTTCTGCACGCGGGAGATCATGCTCTTGACGAGCGCGCCGGGATTGGTCGTCGTGCGCTCCGTCACCGCCTCGGCCTCGATGATGATCGAGTTGCCGGACACGTGGATCGCGACGTCGAAGGGCTGGCCGGTCTCGAGGAGGTCGAAGCCGAAGAGGCGTTCGGTGCCGTCGTTGGAGGAGAGGATTTGCAGACGCCCGCGAACCGCGTGGATGCTGGCCTCCGGCAGCACGGAGACGACGGGCTCGCCGAGCAGCGCCTCGACGTCGACCTTGAGGTAGTCGCCGATATTGGCCGAGACGCGCTCGATCAACCAGTCCATCGACACGGCGATCAGGAACCCGAAATTCTGGATCTGCCCGAGCAACTGGATCGGCTCGCGATCGCAATTGGTCAGGTCGACCTTCTGGTCCAGCATCGACGGTTCAACGTTCAACGACTTGCAACCCCCTGGTGGGCCGCGGCCCGTGCCTCTCCCCGGTCGAGGATCTTCCGGAAGAAGCGGAAGGTCTCGTCGGCCGCGAGGATCGAACGGGTCTCTTCGTCTTCGCTCAGTCCGGCATCGGCCATGGCCGTCAGGAGGGTGCGGAAAGGCGCAGGGTCGCTCGACACTTCGAGATAGGCCACCGGCATCGCGTTTCGAGGCCCATCATGCGTGGGTTGCAACGCTTTGGCCATGAAGCGCGCGCCGAGCCGCGATCCTTCCAGCACGTAGGCCATCCCGAAGGCCTCGGCCCGCGAGGGCGCATCGAGCGGAAACGCGGCGGTCTCGACCTCGAGATCGAGGTCGGCGGCGTCTTGCTCCAATGCTTCGAGCCGGCCGTCGGGAGACCAGCCGAGGCCGACGAGCGGGCTGACGGCGAGCACCGGCTCGATCGCACGGTGAGCCGCGAGGTTCATCGCCAGGAAGTTGCGATAGCGGGGAAGGCCGGGTTCCGCGAACATGCCGGCAAAACGTGCGTCCAGCGCCTCGTGCTCGGTCCGCGTGTCCCGGCGCAGCCGCTCACGCAGCGTCGCCGTGCGGTCCGGCGTCGGCGCTGCGGGATCGGAACGGGCGGTGGAAGCGTCGGCGGTCAAGGATAGGCGTCCGGTGCTGGAGGCGGGAAGAGCGGCCATGACAGCCGATCCGTCAGGTGGCGGTTTCGCGCGGTCCGTGCAAGTCCGTCAAAACCGATCGCGCAGCGCATACCACGTCATGGCGAGAAACAGGAGCGGCGCCCGCAGCGCCGTGCCGCCGGGAAAGGCGGGTACCTTCAAGGCCTCGAGTTCCGCCAGCCGGTCGCGGTTTCCCGCCACGCGTTCGGCATAGAGGCGTCCGGTGAAGTGCGAGAGGAGGACGCCGTGACCCGAGAAGCCGCCGATCGCGGTCAACCCCGGTTCGGGCGAGGCGACATAGGGCATGCGCGTCATCGTCACCGCCACCGAGCCGCCCCAGGCATGGGTGATGCCGACATCCTTGAGGTGCGGATAGACGTCGGCGATCTGCGCCCGGATCTGCCCGGCAATGTCGCCCTCGGAGGAGGAATAGGCCTCGCGCCCGCCGAACAGCAGCCGCCCGTCGACGCTTTTGCGGAAGTAGCGCACCACGAAGCGCGAGTCGTCGGCCGCCTCGCCGCCGGGCAGCACGCGTTCGGGCTCGGCCAGCGGCTCGGTCGCGGCAATGAAGGAGCGGATCGGCATGACATGGGCGGCGTTCCGCCGGTTGAGCGTGCCGCCGTGACCGTTGGTGGCCAGAAGCGCGCGATCGGCCGTCACCGTGCCGAACGTGGTCTCGGCCCGGATGCGCCCGCCGACGCGACCGACGGAGGCGACCGGCGTCTCCTCGAACAGCAGCGCGCCGGCCGCAGCGGCGGCGCTGGCGGTGCCGACGAGGAGCTTCATCGGATGAATGTGCCCGGTGCCGGTGTCGTGCAGGCCGGCGAAGTAGGTCGAGGAGCCCAGGCGCGCGCTCGTCGCCTCCCGGTCGAGGAAGTTTATGGACGCATAGTCGTAGCGTTCGCGTAGGATCTGCGCATGGCGGCGGAAATCGTCGACGTAGCGGCGCTTGTGGGCGAGCGAGACCTGGCCCGGGCGGTAGTCGGCGTCGATGTCGTTCGCCGCCATCATCTCGTGGAGATGGGCCTTGGCGTCCTCAGCCAATGCGAAGAGCCGGCGGGCGCGCTCCAGCCCGACCTGGGGTTCGAGATCCTCCGGCCAGACGCGGTGTCCGGTGCCGAACTGGCCGCCGTTGCGCCCCGAGGCGCCGTCGCCGATGCGGGCGGTCTCGAGAAGACAGACGCGCACGCCGCTTTTGGCCAGATGCAGCGCCGCCGACAGGCCGGTATAGCCGCCGCCGACCACGAGAATGTCGACGTCGAGCGAGCCGTCGAGGCGTGGGTAGCGCGGCCGCTCGGACACGCTGTCCTCGTACCAGGAGCGGCCGGGCGAGATCGGGGACTGGTAGGGGGCGGGGCCGGTCACGGAGCGCCGTTTCTCAGACGTTCAGCAGCAGGAACTCGCGCTCCCATGGGCTGATGACCTGCATGAAGGTCTCGAACTCGCCCCGCTTGATGCCGGCATAGGTGCCCACGAACTCGCGGCTGAGAACCTCCTGGAAGGCCTCTTCGGCCTCGAAGGCGGCGACGGCCTCGAGCAGCCCGCGCGGCAGCGAGATCACGCCGTCCTCGTTCACGGTGCGGTCGGTCGGCTGGTCCGGCTCGATCGCGTTGACCATGCCGAGCCAGCCGCAGGCGAGCGAAGCGGCGAGTGCCAGATAGGGATTGGCGTCGGAGGAGGGCAGACGGTTCTCGACGCGTCGCGAGGAGGCGTCGGAGGAGGGGATGCGGAACGCGGTGGTGCGGTTGTCGTAGCCCCAGGCGTTGTTCGTCGGCGCCGACATGCCGTAGGTCAGGCGGCGGTAGGAGTTCACGTAGGGCGCCATCATGATGAGCGCCGCCGGCACGTAGCGCTGCATGCCGCCGATGAAGTTGTAGAACAGCGCCGAGGGCGAGCCGTCCTCGTTCGAGAAGACGTTGGCCCCGGTCTGGAGATCCACCACCGACTGGTGGATGTGCATGGCCGAGCCCGGCTGGCCCTGGATCGGCTTGGCCATGAAGGTGGCGTAGATGTCGTGCTTGAGCGCGGCCTCGCGGATCGTGCGCTTGAACATGAAGACCTGGTCGGCCAGCTCGATCGGGTCGCCGTGGCGAAGGTTGATCTCGAGCTGCGCCGCGCCGTCCTCGTGGATCAGCGTGTCGATCTCCAGGCCCTGCCGGTCGGAGAAGTGGTAGATGTCGTCGATCAGTTCGTCGAATTCGTTGACGCCGCCGATCGAGTAGGCCTGGCCCCCCGAGATCTGGCGCCCCGATCGCCCGATCGGTGGCGTCAGCGGATAGTCGGGATCGACGTTCTTGGAGACGAGGTAGAACTCGATCTCCGGCGCCACGATCGGCTGCCAGCCGCGATCCTCGTAGAGCTTCAGGACGCGTTTGAGGACGTTGCGCGGCGTGTAGCCGACGGCGGCGCCCGCCGTGTCGACGAGATCGCAGATCACCTGCGCCGTGGCGTCCGTCTCCCAGGGCACCTCCGACAGGGTGGAGAGATCGGGCACCAGCTTGAGGTCGCCGTCGTTCGGCGAATAGCGGAACTCGCCGGTCTCTTCCGGGTATTCGCCCGAGATCGTGTGCATGAACAGCGCCGAGGGCAGGGCCAGCGAGGTGTTGCCGGTGAACTTCTTGGCCGGCATCATCTTGCCGCGCGCCACGCCCGCGAGATCCGGCGTGATGCATTCGAGATCCTCGATGCCGCGGACCTTCAACCACTCGGCGGCCTCGGCCATCGAGCGCACGCCGCGCCGCCGGTCGAGGAAGGCGGGACGCTCGGGCTCGGCGCCGCGCGCGCGCGCCGGGGTCGTCCGGCCGTTTCCAACGCCGCCGATCTCTCCCGTCCGCCGCTTGGGCTTGTCGCGCTTGATCTTCGAACGCGCATTGGCGTCGAGCTTCGTCGGGCGGATACGGTCGGACATGCAATCCTGCTGGCGGTGGCGGTTGGGCGACCATAGCCTGTCGCCCGGCGCCGCGAAAGGCTGCGCTCAAGGGCTTTGCGGCGTGTGGCCGGCCGTTCGACGGCCGCAGCCTCCCTCGCGCGAGGGTGCGATGAAATTTCGATGACGGCGCGGCGCGGGCGGTTGACGCGGCGCGTCATTGAAATGACACGGAGCGGGCTATTGGAAACGAGGACCGTCGCGACGGCGGGGCACGGAGGCCGTGGAACCACGGCGGGACAGATGACCGACACCCAGCAGAAGACCAAGACCGCGGGCCTCGAGGACACGATGGCGCGGCCCGGCGCGGTGGCGCGCGCCGTCCAGTCGCTCGTCGATGGGGCCGAGCGGCTGAACCTCAAGCATGCCTCGCGCGGCAACCCGCCGGTCTATCCGACCGACGACTTCCCCTGGGCCCGCGAGGTCGAGAGCGAGTGGCATCTCATCCGCGCCGAACTCGACAAGGTCCTGGTGCGCAAGGGCGACCTGCCGGCCTTCCACGAGATCTCGTCCGAGGTCCGCTCGATCTCTTCGGACCAGAACTGGAAGACGTTCTTCCTCTGCGGCTACGGCATCAAGTCCGAGGAGGCGATCCGCCAGTGCCCCGAGACTTGGCGCATCCTCCAGAAGATCCCCGGCATGAAGTCGGCGATGTTCTCGATCTTCGAGCCCGGCAAGCACCTGCCGCCCCATCGCGGCCCCTATAACGGCGTCCTGCGCTTTCATCTCGGCCTCGTCGTGCCCGACCAGCCCGACAAGATCGGCATCCGCATCGCCGACGACACGCGCCACTGGGAAGAGGGCAAGGCGCTGATCTTCGACGACGCCTACGAGCACGAGGCCTGGAACCATTCGGACGGCGTGCGGGTCGTGCTCTTCGTCGACTTCGAGAAGCCGCTGAACTTTCCGGCCAACCTGACGAACAAGGCCGTGCTGAACCTCGCCGTCTTCACGCCCTTCATCCGCGAGGGCTACAAGGCCCACAAGGCCTGGGAGAAGATGTTCTACGGCGCCGGCCAGAAGCACCGTTGACGATGGACGAACCGGCCTCCTGGCGCGCCATGACCGTGGCCGACCTGCCGGCGGTGATGGCCATCGCCGACCGCGTCCATCCCGCGTTTCCAGAGGGCGAGGCGACGATCCTGGATCGGCTCGCGTTGTTCCCGCAGGGATGCCTCGTCCTCGAAGCCGTGGGAAGATCTGGCCCGTCCGGGATCGGAGGCTACGCCATCGCCTATCCGGCCCCGCTCTTCGCCCCGCCGCCGCTCGACACCGTCCTCGGCACGCTGCCCGCGTTGGCCGATTCGCTCTACGTCCACGACGTCGCGCTGCTGCCGGACTGGCGCGGCGGCGGACGTTCGGATGCGGGCATCCGCCTCCTCCTCGATCTCGCAGACGCGTTTCCCGCGGCGATGCTCGTCTCGGTCTACGGCACCGCGCCGTTCTGGGGCCGCTACGGCTTCGTTCCCAATGCCGATCCGCGGCTCGGCGACAAGCTCGCTACCTACGGCGAGGGAGCGGTTTTCATGGTGCGGGAGAGGGCGTCGTCGAGGCCGGATGGCGCAAAATTCGCCACGGTCTGAAAATCGGCAGCGGGGGCTAGGAATCGGAAGGTGGCTCGACAATAGTGCGTGGGAACGCCGCCGGCCGCTTGGCCGGGACAGGCCGATCCGAAAGGTGGACCGCATGAAGTTCCTTCCCGCATTCCTGGGCGCGGCGCTCGCGGCGACCGGCGCGCATTCGGCAGCGGCGCAGGAAAAGGTCCTCAACGTCTTCAACTGGTCGGACTACATCGACACATCGATCGTCGACGAGTTCACGAAGGAGACGGGAATCCGGGTCGTCTACGACACCTACGATTCCAACGAGATCCTCGAGACCCGGCTGCTTGCCGGCGGCAGCGGCTACGACATCGTGGTGCCCTCGGCCGAGTATCTGGCGCGCCAGATCGAGGCCGGGGTCTTCCAGAAGCTCGACCCCGCCAAGCTGCCTAACATGAAGAACATGTGGCCGCTCATCACCGAGCGCGTCGCCGCCTACGACCCCGGCAACGCCTATTCGGTCAACTACATGTGGGGCACCACCGGCGTCGGCTACAATCCGGCGAAGGTGAAGGCCATCCTGCCGGATGCGCCAGTCGACAGCTGGGCGCTGGTGTTCGACCCGAAGTTCGCCGAGCCGCTGTCGAAATGCGGCATCGACATGCTCGATGCGCCCGGCGAAATCATTCCCGCGGCGCTGCGCTATCTCGGGCTCGACCCCGATGCGCGCGATGCCGAGACGATCGGCAAGGCCGAAGCCCTTTTGATGAAGGTGCGTCCCTTCATCCGTCGCTTCCACTCCTCGGAATACATCAACGCCCTCGCCAATGGCGACATCTGCGTCGCCGTCGGGTTTTCGGGCGACATCTTCCAGGCGCGCGACCGCGCCAAGGAGGCCAATAACGGCGTCGAGGTCGCCTACGGCATTCCGAAGGAGGGCGCGATGATGTGGTTCGACCAGATGGCGATCCCCGCCGATGCGCCGCATGTCGCCGAAGCCCACCAGTTCATCGACTACATGATGCGCCCCGAGGTGATCGCGAAGGCCTCGAACTTCACCGTCTACGCCAACGGCAACCTCGCCTCGCAGCCGCTGCTCGATCCCGCGATCATCAGTGATCCCGCGATCTACCCCGATGCGGCGACGCTCGCGACGCTCTTCACCAAGAAGCCCTACGACGCCCGCTCGCAGCGTCTCGTCACGCGCGCCTTCACGAGCGTCAAGACGGGGCAATAATCGCTCGCTAGAAGAGGGGAGCGGGCGCTCGTGCGTCCGCTCTCGCCACGGGCGCGTATCGGGGATGGAATGGCAACGGCACTGAAGTCTCTCGGCAATATCCGCCGCTCCTTCGACCCCTGGAACGATCCCGCCGCTAAACCCCTCATCGAGTTCGACCGCGTCACCAAGCGCTTCGGCAATTTCACCGCCGTCGACGACCTGTCGCTGAAGATCTATGAGCGCGAGTTCTTCTCGCTGCTCGGGCCGTCCGGCTGCGGCAAGTCCACGCTGCTGCGCATGCTGGCGGGATTCGAGGAGCCCGGCGAGGGCGACATCCGGCTCGCCGGCGCCAGCCTTCGCGGCGTGCCGCCCTATCGCCGTCCGCTGAACATGATGTTCCAGTCCTACGCGCTCTTCCCGCATATGACCGTCGAGAAGAACATCGCGTTCGGCCTGCGCCAGGACGGCATGGCGCGCTCCGAGATCGACGCGCGTGTCGCCGAGATGCTGAAGCTCGTGAAGCTCGAATCCTTCGCGCGCCGCAAGCCCCAGCAGTTGTCGGGCGGCCAGCAGCAGCGCGTGGCGCTGGCGCGTTCGCTCGCCAAGCGGCCGAAGGTGCTCCTCCTCGACGAACCGCTCGGCGCGCTCGACAAGAAGCTGCGCGAGGAGACGCAGTTCGAGCTGATGGACCTCCAGCAGGAACTCGGCCTCACCTTCGTGATCGTCACGCACGATCAGGAGGAGGCGATGACCATGTCGGACCGCATCGCCGTGATGCGCGCCGGCAAGCTCTGCCAGGTCGCGACGCCCGCCGTGATCTACGAGGCGCCGTCCTCGCGCTACGTCGCCGATTTCGTCGGCAACGTCTCCCTGATCGAAGGAACGGTGGAAAGCGTGGCGAACGGCATCGTGCGGCTGGCCACCCCCGTCGGAACCATCGAGACCGAGAGCCAGGCGGAGGCCAAGCCCGGCATGACCGCCGCCTTCGCCATCCGGCCGGAGAAGATGCGCCTGTCGCGCACCGTGCCCGGCGATGTCGGCGTCAACGCGCTGCGCGGCACGGTCTGGGACATCGCCTATCTCGGCGACGTCACGCTCTTCAACGTCAAGCTCGAGAGCGGCGCGATCGTGCGCTCCACCGTCATCAACGCCGCGCGCGTCGCCGCCGAGCAGATCGGCTGGGACGAGGAGGTCTGGCTGACCTTCCCGCGCGATGCCGGCATGGTGCTCGTGCAATGAGCGGGCTCGCCGGCGGTCCCGTGCCTGCAACGCCCGCGCCGCCGGCGCCCGCACGCTCCGGCGGCGGCTGGTGGAAGGGCGTCGTCATCGGCGTGCCCTATCTCTGGCTCGCGGTCCTCTTCCTCGTGCCCTTCCTCATCGTCTTCAAGATCTCGCTGTCCGAGACGGCGATCGCGCAGCCGCCCTATCTGCCGGTTTTCGAATGGGGCAGCGTGTCGGGGCTGGTGGAGAGCGCGCGCGAGTTGAGCCTGCAGAGCTACAACTGGCTCGTCAGCGATCCGCTCTATATCAACGCCTATCTCTCGAGTCTGCGCATCGCCGCGATCTCGACGCTGCTGTCGCTGCTCGTCGCCTATCCGCTCGCCTATGCGATGGCCCGCGCCTCGAACCAACTGCGGCCGGTGCTGGTGATGATGACGATCCTGCCGTTCTGGACGAGCTTCCTGATCCGCGTCTATGCCTGGATCGGCATCCTGCGCAACGAGGGCTATCTCAACCAGTTCCTGCTCGGCACCGGACTGGTGTCCGCGCCCCTGCAGATCCTCAACACCAACATCGCCGTCTATATCGGCATCGTCTATTCCTACCTGCCTTTCATGGTGCTGCCGATCTACGCCAGCCTCGAGCGGATGGACCGGCGCCTGCTGGAAGCCGCCGAGGATCTCGGCTGCACGCCGGTGCGCGCCTTTTGGAGCGTCACCTTCCCGCTGTCGCTGCCGGGGGTGCTGGCCGGCGCCTTCCTCGTCTTCATTCCGGCGGTCGGCGAGTTCGTGATCCCCGACCTTCTCGGCGGGTCGGAAACGCTGATGATCGGCAAGACCTTGTGGGACGAGTTCTTCGCCAATCGCGACTGGCCGGTGGCCTCGGCGGTGGCGGTGATCCTGCTCCTCATCCTCGTGGTGCCGATCGCGCTGTTCCAGCGCATCCAGGCCAAGACCGTCTGAGGAGAACCGCATGGGCCGGGGCCTGACACCCTTCAACATCCTGTCGCTGACGCTCGGCTTCGCGTTCCTTTACGTGCCGATCGTGCTCCTGGTGGTCTACTCCTTCAACGCCTCGCAGCTCGTCACCGTCTGGGGCGGTTTCTCGACGCGCTGGTACGGGCAGTTGATGGAGAACCGGCTGTTTCTCGACGCCGCCTGGGTGACGCTGCGGGTCGCCTTCGTCTCGGCCTGCGCCGCGACGGTGCTGGGAACGCTCGCCGCCATGGCGCTGGTGCGCCACGCGCGGTTTCCGGGCCGGCTCCTGTTTTCGGGCATGGTCTTCGCCCCGCTCGTCATGCCCGAGGTCATCACGGGCCTGTCGCTGCTGCTGCTCTTCGTCGCCATCGGTTTCGACCGCGGCTTCTGGACCGTGACGCTGGCGCACACGACGTTCACCATGTGCTTCGTCGCGGTGGTCGTGCAGTCGCGGCTCGTCTCGTTCGACCGCTCGCTGGAAGAGGCCGCGCAGGATCTCGGCTGTCCGCCGGCCAAGGCCTTCCTGCTGATCACCCTGCCGGTGATCTGGCCGGCCGTCGCCGCCGGCTGGATCCTCGCCTTCACCCTGTCGCTCGACGATCTCGTGATCTCGTCCTTCACGGCGGGACCGGGATCGACCACCCTGCCGATGCGCATCTACAGCCAGGTCCGGCTCGGCGTGACGCCGGAGATCAACGCGATCTCCACCATCCTCATCGGCGTCGTCTCGGTCGGGGTTGTCGCCGCCTCGATCCTCACGCGGCGGCAGGAGCGGCGCCGCGTACGCGACGAGCGTCTCGCCGCGGAAGCCGCCTGACGGCCGGTCTCTCGGCCCTCTGGAGCCGATCCGACGAGCATGGGTTCGCCAAATCGGCTTTCGGTTCCTGTTTGCCGCATTGTCGGTACATGAAAGCCGGCTCGGCTTTCACAGGAAATGATCTATCGGGACGCGCCGGCTGCGGCCGCGTGCGCGGCCTCGATCGCATCGAACGTCGCGCCCATCGCGGCACCCAGCGGATCGGCCGGCGCTTCGGCGGCGACGCGCAGATAATCGAGCGCCTCGAGATCGGCAAACGCCCCGACGAGCGCCATGCGCAGGCGCGGATCGCGGATCGGCGCTCCCGCGCCGACGAGCCGCGGCCGGATCTCGGCGAGGCGCACGAGCACGGGACGGCCGGGAGCCGGGGGCGCGATGCTGCCGGTGACGAGACCCGCATCGACATCCGATCCGACCGTTTCGGCGGGCGCCATCTGGCCGGCCGCCGTCGCCGCCGCGGTCAGGGCATCGACCGCCGCCAGAATGTCGGCCTCGCTGGCGAGCGGGCGTTCTGTCGGGCTGGCGAGCGGCGGCAGGTCGGGATCGATGCTGCTCTCCGAAATCAGTGTCTCGCCGGTTCCCTCGCGATGGGCCATCAGCATGGGCGGGCCCATCGGCTCGCGGTCCGGAAGCCCGACGCTGGAGCGCAGCGTCTGCGACACCACGGCCGGATCGGGACGGTCGGCGGGGGCAGCCATCGGCACGGGAACGGGCTTCAGCGCCGTGAACGCGGCGGCGAGGCTGACGCTTGCGGCGCGGCGCTGCGTGTCGAGGTTAACACTGCGACGGTCGCTCGCGACGCCGATCGTGTCGGCCTGGCGCCGCAGCACCGTCAGGTAATTGTCGATGCCCCCGCAGAGGAAGGGCGAGGGCTTCTGCGTCAGGAAGTCGGCGAGATCCTCGCGGATGCGCGCGGCGACCCAGCGCGTGTTGGCATCGCTCGGCCCGGCCGTGCGGCCGGCCCGGCGCGCCAGCGACGCGGCGCTGCGGAGCGCGGCGGTCTCGGCGACGCTACGCGGGCGCGGGGCCGGCGCGAAGATCAGCTGCCCGGGCAGCGCAGCTGCGATGGGCTCCGCCGACATCGCCGGCGCCGGAGCGGGCGATCCCATCGCCGCCTTCATCTGCGCATAGGGCCCCGCCAGAATGCCGGCGAAGCTCGCGTGGAAGTCGGCCGCGCAGGCGGCGGGGCTGCGGCGAGACGCGGTCTTGGCCGGGGCGACTTCGACGGTGCTGAGCGAGCGGCGCGCCGTCTCTTCCGGGCCGACGCGCGTCACCGACGAGGCAGCGGCCGGCGACGCGAGGGCGCCGGTAAGGGCGGTCGCGGCCAGCGCGAACGCCGCGAATGCGGCAAGGCGAGGCGAGAAGGCGCCGTTGCGGGCTTGGGTCGATGCCATGATCGGCTCCGTTCCGGGACAAGGCGGATGCCGCGGCGAGGGCGCCCGTCAGATCGGCTTGGCCTGCGGACCGACGGTCATCACGGGCTCCGGCCACTGGCCCTTGAGTGTGAAGCCGATGGGTTGCGATGTGGTGAACGAATCGTCAGTACCTGACGCCTCGGCGGTTGAGCGGTGGAATTGTCCGCCGAGTTCGAGGTCGGCCGTGCGCACGTCGTAGACGCCGCTGCCCTTCGCCTCGCCGCCGGCCATGGCGATCGACAGCGTGTCGAGGCGCAGCTTCGTGCCGAGGGTCCGCGCTTCGAGAAGCAGCCTGTCGAAGGGCTGCGCGGTGCCGCTCGCGGCCATGTTCACGGGATGGGCGCCGACCCGCGCCAGCAGGCTGGAATCGAGGCCGCGCAGCGTGCCGTCGGAGACGCGCAGCGTTAGCTCCCCCCGGTTTCCGGCCAGGATCTCACCCCAGTTCGTGGCCGGCGCGCGCAAGGTCAGGTCGGCATCGGCGAGCCCGGTGGCGAGCGGCAGCGTTCCATCCACGAGAGACGAGAAATCCCCGGCGCGAACCCCGCGAAGGCTACCCGAAACCGTCACGGCCGGCCGGGCGAGGCGGGCGTCGAGGGCCACGCGCATCTCGCCGCGCCCGCCGAAGATCGACATGTCGCCAATGTCGATCGTTCCGACGCCCCCGGCAAGCTTCACCGTGGCGGCGACGTTGGCGGCATTGGCGCGGCCGAGGGTCGCTTCCGAGGCCGAGAGGCGGAGGTCGAGGTCGAGGCCGCGAACGAGGTCGGTGCGCAGCGGCCGCTGGAGATCGAGCAGCGTGCGAGGTGCCGGGGCGATCGCCTGCGTCAGCATGGCGAAGTCCATCTGGTCGAAGGCCAGCGTCCCCGAGACCGACGGCCGGCGCTGGCCGGACCCGGTGATCGCCTCCAGCGCACCGCGCGCGCTGTTGCCGCCGAAATCGAGCTTGGCGGATCCGAGGGTGATGCGATCCTGCAGCATCTGGATCTGCGTCTCGATCGTGAAGCTGCCGAAGTCGGGAAGATTGACCTGCGTATCGCCAAGCCAGCGCAGGGCGCGCGACAGCGAGGGAGCGCTCACCCGCAGCGCACCGCCGAGCTGCAGCGATTCGCCGGCCGCGCCCTGGCCGACGAACGCCGCCTCGATCGAGGGGGAGGTGAGGCCGAGATGCACCGGGCTCTGCGTGCCCGCGAAGAACAGGAGCGGCGTTTCGATCCGCGCGTCGAGCTCGGTCGGCTGGCCGTTCCAGACGTAAGTGCCCGACAGCTTGGCGGGGGTCGTACCCCCGGCCCAGGCGAAGGCGAGGTTGGCGTTCGAGATGCCGCGCCCGTCGGGCAGCCGGAACAGGCCGTCGCGGATGCGCAGTTCGCGAAGGCCCTCGAAGCGGGCGAGGAACGTGCGCGTCAGTCCGGACGCGGCCCGCGCATCGACGGCGACGGGCGCCGGGATGGGCGGCGGCGGGGATCCGGCATCCGGTTCGACCAGCGGGGCTAGCGCATCGCCGACCCGCACGATCTCCGGCCGGATGAGGGTGACGCGCTCGATCTCGGCGCCGCCCAGCATGGCGCGCAGGAGATCGAAGTCGGCTTCCACCCGGTCGATGTCCAGCGCGGCGGCGTCGATCCGGTCGCTCTCGCCGATCCGCACGTCGGTGAGGGTGATGCGGGCGCGCGGGAAGAGCGAGAAGCTGGCATTGCCGTCGACATGGACCGGGCTGCCGGTCAGGCGCGACAGCCTCGCCTCGATATCCTCGCGCGCGCTCGGCAGCGCCAGCGACAGCGAGGAGACGAGAAGCACGGCACCGGTGACGATGAGGGCGAGTGCGAGCCCGGCCGCGACCGCGCGCTTCTTCAAGCGCCCCTTCAGGCCCCGTCGTGGCGGAGGCGAGGTGGCCGGGATGGGCGCGTCGATCAATCGTTCATCCTTCGAAGCACGGCCGGTGGCCGGCTTGTATCGTATGGGAATGGCGGTCCGCCCGGCGAAACGCAAGCCGCGCGTTCGGGGCCTGCGCGACCCTTGCCATGAGATTGCGCCGCGTCCGAGGCGCTCGCAAGGCGTGTCCCTTCGGCTCGTCCAAGTGGATGTGCTTTGTCCGAAGCAAGATCGGGCAGCGGCGCGGTTAGTCCAGACGCTCGGTCTCGCCCTGCAGGAGCGAGCGGGTGAGCAGCACCACCGGCAGGATGCCGACCGCGACGATGAGAAGGGCGGCGATGGCGCCGTCCTCGAAGGCGGCGCGCGAGGCCTGCGCGTAGACGAAGGTCGCGAGCGTGTCGAAGTCGAAAGGGCGCAGCAGGATCGTCGCGGAGAGCTCCTTCGCCGCCTCGACGAAGACGAGGAGGAACGCGGTGAGGACGGCCGGGCGCATCAGGGGCAGCAGCACGGCGCGCAGCGTTCCACCGGGGCCGCGGCCCAGCGTGCGGGCGGCCATGTCGAGATGGGGCGAGAGCTTGGCGAAGCCGCTTTCGAGCGAGCCGTGGCCCATCGCCATGAAGCGCGCGGTACAGGCGAAGACGATGGCAAAGCCGGAGCCCGACAGGAGCAGCCCGGTGGAGATGCCGAAATGCTGGCGCAGGAGCGCGTCGAGCGCGTTGTCGAAGGTGGCGAGCGGGATGAGGATGCCGATCGCCAGCACCGTGCCGGGAATGGCGTAGCCGAGCGCGCCGAGGCGGGCGGCGTTTTCGAGCGTGCGGTCGCGCGTGAGGCGCGTGCCGTAGGCGAGGAGGAAGCCGATCGTGACTGTGGCGACGCCCGTCAGCCCGGCGATCGCCACCGTATGCCAAAGCGCCCGCCAGAGCGCGGGTTCGCCGAGATCGCCGAGGCGCTTCATCGCGTAGCCGCCGAGGACGATGAGCGGGATGCCGAAGCCCGACAGGATCGGCAGGACGCAGACGAGGACGGCGGCCGCTGCCGGCAGTCCCCTCAGCGGCTCCAGCCGCGAGCGCACGGGATCGGCCCGCGTTCCGGCGAAGCGCTGGCGACGGCGCGCGAAGCGCTCGGCCCACACGAGAAGGACGATGACGCCGAGCATGAGAAGCGCGATCTGCGTGGCGCCTTCGAGGTCGCCGCGGTTCAGCCAGGTCGAATAGACGGCGAAGGTCAGGGTCTGGACGCCGAGAAATTCCACCGCGCCGATGTCGTTGACCGTCTCCATCAGGGCGAGCGCCACGCCGACCGCGAGCGCGGGCCGCGCCATCGGCAGGAGCACGGCGAGGAAGATGCGCAGGCGCCCAGCACCAAGCGTGCGCGCCACATCCGCGGCCTTGCGGCCCTGCATCAGGAAGACCATCCGCGTCGTCAGGAAGACATAGGGGTAGAGCACCGAGGACAGGACGAGGATCGCGCCGCCGAGCGAGCGGATGTCGGGAAACCAGTAGTCGGCGCGCGAGCGAAAGCCGAAGATCGAGCGCAGCACCGTCTGCACCGGCCCGACGAAGTGGAACATCTCGTTGAAGCAATAGGCCGCGATGTAGGTGGGCACCGCCAGCGGCAGCACGAGCGCCCAGGCGAGCACGCGGCGGCCGGGAAAGTCGAAGCTCGTCGTGAGCCAGGCGGTCAGCGTTCCGAAGATGCCGGTGACGAGGGCGACCCCCAGCATCAGTTCGAGCGTCACCAGCCCCGAACGGGGCAGGATGGTCTGCGAGAGACGCAGGAAATTGGCCGGCGAGCCCGACAGGGCGATGACGCCGAGCGAGACGACGGGCAGCGCGACGAGCGCCGCCAGAACCAGCGCGAGAACGAGGAACGGCCGCTCCGCCCTGCCGCGCCGCGCCGCCAGCCGCGTCGATGCGCCGTCGATGGGGCGGGCATCGCTCATCGGCGGGCTCCGCCACGAAGCGATGTGGAAACGCCGAGAAGCGCCCGGCCCACTGGGGACCGGACGCTGCAGCCGACTAAAAATGAAGCCGGGCGAGTCGCGCGGGAAGCGGCGACCGATGGAATGATCAGGACTTCGGACCCTCGTCGAAGCGCACCTCGTCGATGAGAGCGGACGCCTTGGCGCGGTTGGCGGCGATCTCGTCGAGCGACAGCGTGTCGGGCTTCAGCTCGCCGAAAGCCTTCACCACGGCGGAGGTCTCGACGCCCGGCTTCAGCGGGTATTCGTAGTTGATCTCCGAATAGATCCGCTGCGCCTCGTCGGTGGTGAGGAATTCCATCAGCTTCACCGCGTTGTCGCGGTTCGGCGCGTTCTTGGCGAGGCCCATGCCGGAAATGTTGACGTGGGTGCCGCCGCCCTCAAACGTCGGCATGACGACCTTGATGGCCTTCGCCCACTCCTTCTGCTCCGGCTCCTTCTCGTTGGTCTGCATCAGGCCGACATAGTAGGTATTGCCGATGGCGATGTCGCACTGACCGGAGGCGATGTTGCGCGCCTGATCGCGGTCGCCGCCCTCGGGCGCCGTCGCCAGATTGTCGCGAAGGCCGGTGAGCCAGGTCTTCGTCTTCTCTTCGCCGTGATGGGCGAGGAAGGCCGCGACCAGCGCCACGTTGTACTGGTGCTGGCCCGAGCGAATGCAGATCTTGCCCTTCCACTTGGGGTCGGCGAGGCTCTCGTAGGTGATCCCGTCCGCGCCGACGCGATCCGTCGAGGCGTAGACGACGCGGGCGCGGGCGGTGACGCCGAACCAGTCCTTCTCCTTGTCGCGGAAGGTCGCGGGAATGTCGCGCTCGACGATCTCGTCGCTCAAGGGCTGCAGGATGCCGGCCTGCTTGGCGGCATCGAGGCGGCCGATGTCGACGGTGAGGATGACGTCGGCGGGCGAATTGGCGCCTTCGGCCTTCACACGCTCTTCCAGACCCTTCTCGATGAAGATCGTCGCCGTGGTGAGGCCCGTCTCCTTCGTGAAGGCGTCGAGCAGCGGCTGGATGAGGGCCGGCTGGCGCGAGGAATAGATGTTCACGTCGGCGGCCATCGCCGAGGTGGACGCCAGCGCGCTCATCGTCACCAGCGCGAGGGCGCCGCGTCGCAGGAAGGTCGGGGTCATCGTCAGGGATCTCCGATCGTCGGGCGCATCGGCTGTCGGCGCGCCGGGGGCGGAGCCAGGTAGCGGCTCCGTTCGAGCGACCGCGGATAGTTGCCGCCCGCAGTCATCTTTCCGATGACGGATTTCGACCATGAAGGCAAGTGTTGAATCCAGTAACGATCGCTTCATCGAAAAGAATGGAACGGTTCCAAACTGCGGTTTGACGCTCGATGATTGCAAAATCATAAGTAGAATGAAGTATCAGTCGGCCAGAACGCGCTGCGCCGGAAAAGTGATCTCGACGAGCGTCCCCTCGCCGGGGGTCGAGGCGATGGAGAAGAGGGCGCGGTTGGCCTCGGCCATCGCCTTCGTCAGCGGCAGGCCGAGACCGGTGCCTTCGCCTCGCCCGCGCGTGCCGGCATTGACCTGCTGGAACGGCGTCAGGGCGATCTCGATCTCGCGGTCGGTCATGCCGATGCCGGAGTCGCGAAAGCGCAGCGTCACCTCGCCCTCGTTGCCGTAATGGGTCGAGGCGATGATCTGGCCGCCGGCCGGGGTGAAGCGCACGGCATTGGCGATGAGGTTGAGGGCGATCTGGCGCACCGAGCGCCGGTCCGCCACCACGGGGGGCACCGAGGCCGGCAGGACCGAGCGGACGATGACGCGCTCGCGGTTGGCCTGTGGCTGCATCAGCGACACGACCTCGGCGACGACGTCGTTCAGCGACACCGACTCGAAGGCCAGTTCCACCTTGCCGGCCTCGATCTTCGAGATGTCGAGGAGATCGTTGACGAGGTCGAGCACGTGGTGGCCGGAGCGCTTGATGTCGCCGAGATATTCCAGATAGCGCTCGTGGCCGATCGGCCCGAAGCATTCGGAGGCCATGACGTCGGCGAAGCCGATGATGGCGTTGAGCGGCGTGCGCAGCTCGTGGCTGATATTGGCGAGGAACCGGCTCTTGTGCAGGCTGGCATCCTCGGCCTGCTGGCGCGCCGTCACGAGGTCGGTCTCGGCATGCTTCCACTGCGCGATGTCGCGGATCACCACGCACCAGCCGCGCCCGTCGGCGAGGCGCCCGAGCGTGACGAAGAGCGGGATCGTGGCGCTTCCCTCGCTCACCCGCGCCGAGACCTCGCGGCCGTCGTTGAGGATCGAGGCCAGCCCGTCGTCGCGAAGCATCTCGATGTAGTCGAGCGCCGTCTTGCGGCTGTCGGGGGCGAGAAGATCGGCGAAGGGGACCCCGAGATATTGCTCGGGCTTCAATCCGAACAGGGCCTCGGCGGCGCCGTTCATCTTGCGCAGGCGCTCGGCTCCGTCGAGGAGCAGGATGCCGTCGGTCGCGGTGTCGAGCACGGCCTGCAATTCGTCGCGCTCGTTCTCGAGGTCGGCGACCTCGCGCCCGAGCTGGGCCTCGCCCGCGGTCTCTACGGTCGGAAACGACATCATCAGGCAGGAGCGGCCTGCGAAGGCAACGCGCTGCAGGTGCAGGCGGGCGCGCTGGCGCTGGCCGTCGGCGCGCACCAGCACGGCTTCCGAGTCGCTCTCGTCGACGCCGCAGGAGGCGACGAGATGGTCGATGCCGCCGGCATCTTCCAGCGCGTCGAGATCGACATAGCCGGTCAGCGCGAAGAAGCGACGGTTGGCGAAGACGAGCCGTTCCTGCATCTGCACGAGCACGGCGAGCGGCAGCGCGTCGAGCATGTCCTCCAGCTCATGCGCGGCGACGAAGGCCTGCGAGTCCTCGTGATCCTCGCTTGCGTCCTGTGCGTGGGTGGTGGCCTCCAGCGCCTCCGCCGGCAGCGGGGCCGCCGGCGGTGCGATTGCCGGTTGCTGCGCGGGTGCGGGCAGGCCGGCGGCAGCGGCGGCTGCGGCCTTGGCAACGCCGAGTTCGGCGCCGATCGCCCGGAAGGCGGCTTCCTCGGCGCTCGACAGCGCGCCTTCGCGCGGCCGGCGGCGGTCGTCGAGCTGGATGATCGCTGGGGCGCTCGGCGGCTCCGGCCGGCGGCCGAAGCTTCCCGGTGCCTCGGCGGCGATGCGGTGGAGCTTGATGCCGCCGGCCTCGGTGGCTTCCGGGGGGGCGGCCTCGTCCTCGGCAGGAGAGGCGTTCGTGGGCGCGGTGCTTCCGGCGTCGGCCGCCGGAGCGACGGGCGCGGCGAGAACGAGCCCGAGCGCGTCGGGATCCTCGACCGCCTCGGCCGGGCGCACCACCCCGAAGCCTCGGAACCCTTCGAAGGCGCGGTCGCGGCTGTAGATTGGCAGCGCCGCGAGATCGACGGGCGCGCGGCGATCGGTTCCCTCAATCGGCCAGAGGATCGAGCGACCGGACCAGGTGTCGCGCCGTGCCAGAAGGCGGCCGATGTCGCCGCGCTCGTCGAAGCCGTAGACGGTGGCGACGTCCGAGAAGGAGCGCCCGATGACCGCCGCGCTGCTCGGGCCGACGGCCAGCGCGAATTCGGGCGAGAAGGACGAGAAGCAACCTTCGGCGTCGATCTGCCAGACGAAGCGCGACGGCTCGGCGGTGAGATCGGCGGCGAAGGCCGTCAGGGCCGAAGCCGTCTCGGCGGGCGGCTCGATCGCCATCGGTTCGGGCTCGTCCGGCGCACCGGACAACGCCGCGGCCGGTAAATGGGCATCTTCATCCGCGATCGGCAGCGCGGGGGTGGACGCGGCGTCCTCGTCCGATGTCATCTCGCCCGCCAAAACCTGGCCTTCGCCCTGCACGCCCAGGTCGAGATGCACGAGAACCAGCCCGTCGGCGACGGTCGCGAAGGCGAGCGCCCCGAACTCGTCCTCGACCCGCAGGCGCTCTTCGCCCGATCCGAGGAACTCCTGCCCCTGCGCAGCCAGAAGCGGGCGCTCTTCCGCGGGCAAAGACGCGGTGCCGGCGACGAACCCGTCGCGCGCGACGATGCAGGCCAGCGCATCACCGAGCCCGGATTCGGCGAGGAGCCGTTCGGCCAGCTGGAGCCGGGTTTCGGACGGGGCGGTGTCGAGCCGCACGGTGAGGAGCGCCAGCGGCGTCTCGAACCCCGCCAGCCGCTCGAGCCGGGCCAGCACCGCGCGGCCCATGCCGGCCGTCGCCGGGCGCAGCAGCAGCTGCGTGCGCCCCTTCGCGGCCAACGTCTCGGCCGCCGTCCCAATCTGCCGCATCACAGTGCCGTCGAACATGTCGGGCCCGGCCAGAAGAGCGTGCCCGGCACCATTGGCCCACACCACGCTGGCGAGATCGGACGAAAGCACCGCAATCGCCGAACCGAGGGCGTTCGCCGTGCGAATGGCTTCGATGGCCATGAGGTCGAGGAAAGCGGGAATGGCGAGGACTCCGGCGCGGCGGCAATGCAGTTACCGGAATGTTAATAAGGTCTTGGGTCGCGTTAATCCAGAACCAGAGGCCGGCGGGCGCCGCCCGGCTGTCCGAAGGGTTAACCCCTCTTGGCGGCCGGCACCTTTCGGCCGATCAAACTGGCGAGAACTTGTCGCAACCAAGACGCGGAATCGATGTTAGGCTGGCAATGCCGATGCGCTTCGAAAGGATGAAGACATGTCCGATACCGAGAATTTCAACAGCAGCGATCCGGCCCGCGAGGCCTACGACACAGCGCAGAAGACCTTTGAGAAGATGACCGATCCGGCGGCGATGCGTGACGCGCAGGCCGCAATGGGCCTCGATCCCGCAAAGATGACGGAAGCCTTCCGCACCATGACCGAGCGGTCGATGGAGCAGTCGAAGGAAGCCTATGCGCGGATGAAGACCGCGTCCGACCAGGCGACGAAGACGCTCGAATCGACGCTGGAAAACGTTCACAGCGGTTCCCTGACGCTCTCCAAGCGCGCCATCGAGGGCATGCGGGCGCAGGCCGAGATGAATTACGCCCATCTCGAAAAGCTCGCGTCGGCGCGCTCCATGGCCGAGATCATCGAGATGCAGACGAGCTTCGTGCGGCGCCAGATCGAAATGGTGACGGATCAGGCCAAGGACATGCAGCAGATGTCGCAGTCCGTGGCCAAGGACGTGATGCAGCCGGCGCGCGACGCCGCCAAGAAGACGAACGGCCAGGACGCCTTCTGACCACCGGCCCGTCGGGCCTACGAAAAAGGGGCGGCCCGATCCGAGGTCGCCCCTTGCCATACCCCGCGAAAAATCATATTGCGGGGTCCTCGGCGGCACCCCCGCCCGGATGCGGTTGTAGCTCAGTTGGTTAGAGCGTTGGATTGTGGCTCCAGAGGTCGGCGGTTCGAACCCGCCCAACCGTACCATTGCCACTCCTTGTCATCGTCATGATGTAGCCCTCGTCTGTGAGCGCTGTGATGTTGCGCAGGGTACTGGCACATCAAAGTTTGATCCCCTCTGACGTCCGCGTTGTCCCTGCAACGGGGATCGGCGGCGCCTGAATGACGTTTCGCACGGCTTGCCGTCGTGCGTTCGCACGCCATCTGTGGTGGCCCTTTATTCAGCAGGATCTGCCCATGCGCCGTCTCGTTCCCGCCCTCATCACCTTGCTCGTTCTCGCCGGTTGCAGCGACGAGGCGCAAACGCCGGCCGTGGTGACCACCGCGCCAGCGACCACGACCACGACCACGACCACGACCACGACCGAGCAGCAGGCGCGCGAGGCCGGCGATGCGTTGCGCGATGCCGGTCGCGAGGTGGGCGAGGCCGCGAGTTCGGCGGCCACCGATGTCGGCAATGCGGCGGCGCCTGCCGTGCAGCGTGCGAAGGAGGCAGGGTCGCAGGCTCTGGACGCCACCCGCAACGGGCTCAACGATCTCGCGAAGGGCGCGGCCTGCCAGACGGCGCGGGGCGCCAACGATGCCGTAGGCATCGCTGCCAACTGCTGATCGCCTCGCGCCCGCCACCCGCGCGCCGCCCGGATCAGAACAGGTCGCCCTGTACGGTCTCGGCCTCCATGCGCCTGGCCCGTCGGGCCGTCCGCGCCGGTTTGGCGGTCGGCGCCTCCGGCGCTTCGCCCGTCACGTCGAGGGCGAGCGCAGGTCGTTTGTGGCCGCGCGCGAACTCGATCTCGAAGCGCGAGCCCGGCACGAGATCCTCGGCGCGGGTGATCGGCACGTCGCCGGCGCCCCGCACGATCGCGTAGCCGCGCTCCAGCACCTGCCGTGGGTCGAGGCTCGCGGCCATCCGCCACGATCCTGACAGCGCCGAGCGCCGACGCTCCAGAAGCGCGGCGGCGGCGCGGTCGAGCCGGTCGGCCGTCGTCTCCAGCCGATGCCGGGCCTGATCGCTGCGGGCGGCGACAATGTTGGGCCGGAAGGCAGAGCCGAGCCGGTCGAGCGTGTGGCGACGGCGGGCCAGCCCCGCCTCCATCGCGTGCAGCGTGCGCGAATCGGCATGGCGGAGATCGGCGTGCTTATCGCGCAGGGCCGCTTCGAGGCGCGAGGGTGAGAGCTGCGCGCCGGCATCGGCCAACAGGCGACGACGATCCGACAGGAGGATGCGCAGCGAGCGGCCGAGACCGGCGTCGGCCTCGTCGAGCCGGCGACGCGGCATGGCGAGCAGCGTGTCGGCCGAGGGCAGGGCCCGCGCCAGCGCGGCGACGGTGCGGCGCTCGGCCTGCAGCCCGCGCGAGATCGCGGCGCCCGCCCGCGCATCCATCGCCGCCAGCGTCGCCACGAGATCGGCGCGCACGGGCACCGCCATTTCGGCCGCGCCGGTCGGCGTCGGCGCGCGACGGTCGGCGGCGTGGTCGATCAGCGTCCAGTCGGTCTCGTGCCCGACCGCCGAGATCAGCGGGATCGCGGAGGCCGCGGCGGCGCGCACTACCGCCTCGTCGTTGAAGCTCCAGAGATCCTCGAGGCTGCCGCCGCCGCGCGCCACGATCAGGACGTCCGGGCGCGGCAGCTTGCCGCCGGGCCCGATGGCGTTGAAGCCCTCGATGGCCGCGACGACTTCGGCCGCGGCGGTGTCGCCCTGCACCCGCACCGGCCAGACGAGGAGATGCAGCGGGAAGCGGTCGGAGATTCGGTGGCGGATGTCGCGGATCACGGCGCCGGTCGGCGAGGTGACGACGCCGACGACGCGCGGCATGAAGGGCAGGGGGCGCTTGCGCGCCTCGGCGAACAGGCCCTCGGCCTCCAGCCGGACCTTGCGCTCGTTGAGAAGCGCCATGAGCGCGCCGGCGCCGGCCGGCTCCATCGCCTCGATGACGATCTGGTATTTCGACGAGCCGGGAAAGGTCGTCAGCTTGCCGGTGACGATGACCTCCAGCCCCTCCTCGGGCTTGAACGCGAGTTTGGTGAAACTCGTGCGCCAGACCACGGCCTCCAGCCGCGAGCGATCGTCCTTCAGCGCGAAATAGGCGTGGCCCGACGAGTGCGGCCCGCGATAACCGGAGATCTCGCCGCGCACCCGCACATGGCCATAGGTCTCCTCGACGGTGCGCTTCAGCGCGCCGGAGATCTCGCTGACGGAATATTCCGCAACGTTGGTATCGGCCGGCGCGTTCGTTTCGCTCGACGAAGGGGCTGCGCGAAGACGGCTCATCGCCAAGGCCCTACCAGCCGGCCGCGCCGACGCCGGGGCGAAGGCGCTGCGAGCGGATCATCCGCGTTTCGGGAAGGCGGCTCGAACTCTGCGCCGGAGAGACGGGCGCAAGATTCTGCAGGCTCTCGCGGATGTGCTCGACGAGCGCCGAGATCACCGGCGTGTTGGTATTGCGCCCGCGCATGACCGCGATCTCGGCGTCTTCGAGGCGCGGGAAGCCGTCTGCCTCGCCGAGCACCCGCATGCCCGGACGCAGCGCGCATTCCGGCAGCACGCTGACGGCCAGCCCGGCGAGCACGGCGGACGTGACGATCTGCGCCGACCAGGACGTGAAGAGGATGCGATGCGGTCGCCCGATCCGGTTGAGCGCGTCGACGCCCTGGCGTCGCCAGGCGCAATCCTGCCGGCCGATCGCCAGGGGCAGGATCGCTTCCTCATGCACCGAATGCGAGGCGGAGGTGACGAAGTGCAGGGGCTCGCGCCGGACGATCTCCGACCAGGCGCTCGTCTTCGAGGGGCAGACGAGCGCCACGTCGAGATGCCCCTTGTCGATGTGGTCGATGAGGCTCGACGTCGTCTCGCAGGCGATCTGCAACTCGACGCGCGGATTGGAGCGCACGAAGCGCGCCATGATCTCGGGCAGGAACCGCTCGGCATAGTCGTCGGGCAGGCCAATGCGCACGTGGCCCTCGATCGTCTCCTCGTCGAAGGCCGACAGAGTTTCCTGGCTGAGCGACAGCATACGGCGCGCGTAGGTGAGAAGGCGCCCGCCGGCATCCGTCAGCTTCACCGCTCGGCCGGAGCGCTCGAAGAGATCGGTGCCCAGACGCTCCTCGAGCCGGCGCACCTGCATCGAGACAGCGGACTGCGTCTTGAACACCTCTTCGGCCGCGCGCGTGAAGCTGCCGGTGTCGACGATGGCGACGAAGGTGCGGAGCTGGTCGAGATCGAGCGGATTGGCCATCGGTTTCATCCATCGTATCCGGTGATGACGATCATAAGAAACATTCGTTGGTCTGATCCGTCAAGGCGATCTATCTCCATCTTCGTCAAGCCCAGCACGAGGCTGCATCGCCGCCGGACATGCCGTCCGCCGGAACGCCTCCGCTTTGTCTGACACCCCGTATGGCGCTCGAAAGGAGAAACGGCCATGACGCTTGCTCAGAAGATCCCGGCAACCCGGACCACCGAAACCCTCGCCCCGACGTTCGGCGCGGGCATTTCGGCCCTTCGCGCGATCGTCCGGACCTTTCTCAACCGCCGCGCCGCCTATCGCGTATCGGAACTGCCGGACTACCTGCTCACCGATATCGGCCTGAAGCGGGACGACGTGCACGACGCGATGCATGCCGACTGGCGCGAGGATCCAACCTTCAAGATGGCGATGGCGGCGGCCCGGCGCCGGCGCCAGAGCGGCAAGGTCGCCTGATCCATCGTTTTGGTGAATGATCGAGACCGCGGAGGATACCTCTTCCGCGGTCTCTTTGCGTCGGCGGATGCTAGGCGTTCTCGCGTGCGGCGCCGGCGAGTTCGCCGGTGCGGCTGGCGAGGATCTTGTCGACCCGTCGTCCGTCGAGATCCACCACCTCGAAGCGCCACGCGCCGTACTGGATGGATTCGCCGACTTCCGGGATATGGCCGAACTGGTGCAGGATGAAGCCAGCGAAGGTCTCGTAGTCGCGCTCTTCCGGCAGCTTGGCGTCGGTCAGCGTGCGCTCGACGTCGTCGATCGGCATGCCGGCGTCGATGAGATAAGAACCGTCGTCGCGGCGCACGGCCGAATAGTCGTCGCTCGATCCTTCCGGCAGCGAGCCGGCGATCGAGGCGAGGATGTCGGTCGGCGTCACCACGCCTTCGAACGACCCGTATTCGTCGAGCACGATCGCCATGTGGATGTTGGCCGAGCGAAAGCGATCGAGCAGCTTGAGAACCGGCATGGTCTCGTTGATGTAGAGCGGCTCGCGCACCGCCGAGCGAATGTCGATGCTGCCGGTGCGCCGGTACTGTTCGAGCAGTTCCTTGGCCTGGACGACGCCGACGAGATCGTCGATATCCTCGGAGGCCACGGGAAAGCGCGAGTGCCCGCTCTGGTGGATTTCGTCGAGGATGGCGTCGGGTTCATCGACGAGCGAGATCCAGGCGACGTCGGGGCGCGGCACCATGATCGAGCGCACGTTGCGATCGGCGATGCGAAGTACGCCCTCGATCATCTCGCGCTCCTTCTCCTCGAAGACGCCCGACTCCGTGCCTTCCGCGATCATCGCCTTGACCTCTTCCTCGGTCACGGCGTTCTCGTTGGCCTTACCGGCGCCCACCAGTTTGCCCACGACCTCGGTTGAGACGCGCAGGAACCAGACGATGGGCAGGCCGACCTTGGCGAGGATGCGCATCGGCGAGGAGACGAAGCAGGCGATGGCTTCGGGGTTCGCCATGGCGAAGCGCTTGGGCACCAGCTCGCCGACGATCAACGAGAAATACGTGATCAGCACGACCACGACGCCGAAGGACAGGCCCTGCGCATAGGGTCCGACGATCGGAAGCTGTTCGAGGACGGCGGCCACCGGGCCGGCGAAGGCCGAGGCGCCGAAGGCGCCGGCGAAGATGCCGACGAGCGTGATGCCGACCTGAACGGTGGACAGGAAGCTCGTGGGATCGTCGATCAGCTTGAGCGCCCCGGCTGCGCCCCGCTTGCCGTTCTGGGCCATCTGCTGCAACCGCGAGCGGCGGGAGGACACCACC
>NZ_BBWH01000024.1 GCF_001463705.1 Aureimonas sp. AU12
GCGGCGGGAGGACACCACCGCCAGTTCCGACATCGCAAAGAAGCCATTGAGAACGATGAGAAGAACGACGATGAAGAGGTTTGCGATCAGCATCCGGGGTCCGTGAGGATTCTGCGATCCTCCGTGTTTCGATTGACCGCAGTATAAGGGGCGGCCCCCCGGCGATCCAAGGCCGTGACCGGATTCTTTTCGCAATTGCGGTTTCAGAAGTTTCCCGAAGACGTCGGCAAACCCGTCGGCATCCCGAGACGAGGGGGCTCTCGAGCCTCGCCCGGCTCGCAACCGGTTCGAACCGCTCAGGGTTTGGGCTGGCGGTGCCGGTCGAAGAGCGACAGCATCTCGCTGATGTAGTCTGCCTGCATCGTCTGGGCGGTGCCGATCATGCCGGTGAAGGGATCGGTCGGCTTGGTTTCCGCCGGGGCGGCTCGCGGGGGTTCGGGGGGAGGCGCGGCGGGCGGCGCGAAGGCCGACATCATCGAGGTGAAGAACGCGAACGGGTCGCCGCCCGGCATGGCGCCGCCGCGCATCGAGGGGGCCGGCATCCACGGCAGGCCGCCGCGCAGGGCTTCCGCAAACAGCGAGGACATCGGCGCAGCGGCGCCCGCGCGCCCCCCGCCACCCGCGCCGGACGGACGGTTGAAGGCTTCCACCGCGTTGGCCGATCGCCGCAGCGCTTCCGCCATGCCCTGTCCGGCGCCGTCGGTCGGATAGCTGCCGGGTCCGGCCGCCATCATCTGCAGCATCGACTGGAAGGTGAGAGCGCCGAGCGCCGGCATCATCTTCTCGATCACGTCGGGCGCCTGGCCGGTCAGGAGCGAGGCCTGCCGGGCGATCGCCTGCAGGAGGTCGGCGCCGAACAGGCCGTTCATCACCGTGCGCCCGGCGCCGGGCGTCGGAAACGCCGCGCCGCCGACGGTCGCGGATTTCGTGAAGTCCGAGACGAGCGTCGTCCAAGCCGCGGGGTTGGCCATGGCGCGCTGCATGCCCAGCATGAAGGCCGGCACGAGCGCGTCGGTGGTGCGGCGCATTTCCTCGTGCGTCAGGCGGAACTGCGAGGCGATGCGCTCGGCGGCGGCGCCCGAATCGGCCGCGCTCAGCCAGTCGAAGAAATCGGTCATCGCCCCTCCGGACCCGGACGGCCGCGGGAAGCGCGGCACCGTTCGGCGTCCGGCGAGAATGGCCCGCCCGTGCGGCGCTGCCAAGCCACCGCGTGACACAAAGATGTCGGCCGCTCGGGGCCGGTATTCGGGTCAGTAGGCGAGGTGATCGAAGAGCGGCTCGATCCGGCGGTTCCAAGGGCCCTCGTAGAGCCGCAGCAGTTCCTCGGCCGCGGTAATGCCGCGGGCCGCGACGTCCTCGAGCGGCTGGAGGAAGATCGTCTCGTCCTCGCCCTCCGCGTTGAGGCGTGCGCGCCGGGCGAGGCCGCCCTTCGAGATCTCCAGCGTCGCACGGGCGAGATCGAGCACCGTGCCGGCCCGGAACGGGGTGGCGAGGCCGAGCCGCGGCACGTCGCGCCTCAAAACCGAGATTTCGTCGAAGCCGAAGTCGCGCGTCAGCGCCTCGGCTTCGTCGAGCGCGGTCTCGTCGTAGAGAAGGCCCGTCCAGTAGGCCGGCAGGGCGCAGATACCGCGCCATGGGCCGCCGTCGGCGCCGCGCATCTCGAGGAAGCGCTTGAGGCGCACGTCTGGAAAGAGCGTCGACAGGTGGTTCGCCCAGTCGCCCATCGTCGGCTCCGGGTCGGTCAGCTTGCCCTTGAGGGCACCGTCGAGGAACTGGCGGAAGGTGACGTCTGTGGCGTCGAAATAACGGCCCTCGCGCATGACGAAATACATGGGCACGTCGAGCGCCCATTCGACATAGTCGCGGTACCCGAAGCTCTCTTCGAAGGCGAAGGGCAGGAGGCCCGAGCGCTGGTTGTCGACGTCGGACCAGACGTCGGAACGCCAGGAGACGAGGCCGTTCGGCCGGCCTTCGGTGAAGGGCGAGTTGGCGAAGAAGGCCGAAGCCACGGCCTGCAGGCGCATGCCGATCTGCATCTTGCGGCGCATGTCGCGCTCGGACGAGAAGTCGAGATTGACCTGGATCGTCGAGGTGCGGAACATCATGTCGAGGCCGCGCGTGCCGACCTTCGGCATGTAGCGTGCCATGATCTCGTAGCGCGACTTCGGCATGACCGGCGTCTCGCCGAGGCGCCAGGTGGGGCTGGCGCCGATGCCGAGGAAGCGGATGCCGAGAGGGTCGGCGACGCGGCGCACGTCGGCCAGATGGGCGTTCGATTCGCGGCAGGTCTCGTGGATCGTCTCGAGCGGGGCGCCGGACAGTTCGAACTGGCCGCCGGGCTCCAGCGAGATCGCGCCCCCTCCGTGGGCGCCGGCCAGCCCGATGATGCGGCCGTCGTCAAGGATCTCCTCCCAGCCCGAGAGCGCCTGCATGCCGTCGAGCAGGGCGCGGATGCCGCGCTCCCCCTCGTAGGGCACGGGCGAGAGATCGGCGGCGTAGAAGCCGAACTTCTCGTGCTCGGTGCCGATGCGGAAGGCGTCCGCCGGCTTCTCGCCCTCGCCGATATGCTCCACCAGTTCGGCGACGCTGCGGATGGGTGTCAGGTCGGTCGTATCGCGCGCCATCGGGTGCTCCGGCCAGGATGCGGAAAACTGATCGCTCGCGCGGCCCGAGGGCGACGAAGCGCCCGGTGTCTGTCCGCTTTCAGGCGCGCGCGCAAGGGCTTTCGCGTGAACGGTGCGGTGCCGACCTCAAGCGCCAGTCCAGTCGCCAGCCGCCGCCTGCACGAGCGCCAGCGCGGCCACCGCCGCCGTGTCGGCGCGCAGGATGCGGGGCCCGAGCGACACCGCGCGCACGAAGGGAAGGCCGAGCAGGAGGGTGCGTTCGCTGGCCGCGAAGCCGCCTTCCGGGCCGATGAGCAGCGCCAGCGGGGCGCCGCGCAGCGGCGCGAGGACGGCGAGGGCGTCGCCGGCTCCCGCCCGTTCGTCGCAGAAGATCAACGTGCGCGAGGCGTCCCAGCCGGCCAGCATCGGCTCCAGCTTCACGATGTCGCGGCATTCCGGCACGGCGAGAATGCCGCACTGCTCGGCCGCCTCCACAGCGTTGGCGCCGGCCCGTTCGCGGTTGAAGCGCGGCGCCTGCCCATGCTGCATCTGCACGGGCTGCAGGAGGCCGGCGCCCATTTCCACCGCTTTCTGAACCATGTAGTCGAGCCGCGCCGATTTCAGCGGCGCGAAGCAGTAGTGGAGGTCGGGCAGCGGTGTCTGGTCGCGGGTTCGGCCCTGCGGCACGAGCCACAAGCGCTTGCGCCCCTCGCGGCGCAGCGCCGCGCGCCACTCGCCGTCGCGCCCGTTGAAGAGGAGGAGGCCGGCGCCCTCGTCCAGCCGCAGGACGTTGAGAAGATAGTTCGCCTGCGCCGGGCTCGCCTCGATCTCGGCGTTCGCCTCCAGCCGATGATCGAGGAAGAGCCGGGGTCCGGTGAAATCGTAGTCGGGCATCGGTTTCGCGCGTCCTCGCGGGGGATCGGGGTCGAACCATCGGCGCGGCGACCTCATTGCGAGCAACGAAGAACCGGCGCCGAATGGTTCTAGCGAGATCAACCGCGGTTTCCAGCGGGATCGGTGGACCATGCTCCCGGCGGCTTGGTGCTGGCGGTCGAGACCTGGGCGCGGCGCATCGCGGTGACGATTTCGCGCGGTTCGTGTTCACCGATCAGGCGGGTCAGGCGGGTCGCCGTCCAGAGCGAAGCGACGAAGAAAGCCGCGCCGCCCGCGAGATCGAGGAGGTGATGGCCTCCGTGCAGCAGGATCGCCGGAAGCATCGCGGCATTGAGGAGAAGCAGCGGCCAGCGCAGCCAGCGGATCGGCCAGGCGAATCGGACGCAGATGCAGGCGAGCACCGTGTGGAACGAGGGAAAGCCGATGAGGCCCGTCATCGTCTCCGGCGAGATGACTTCGGGGCCGAGGGTCACGAGGCGCAGCAGCGCGGCGCCTTCTCGGCCGTCGACGACGAGAGCGGCGGCGCGTTGGGCGGTCTCCGGCAGGGACAGGAAGGGGGCGACCCCGATCGAGGGAAAGAGGCCCCAGAACGCCACGGTGGCCAGACCCGAGACGACGATCGTCGCGACCATTAGGTCCGCCACCGCGAAACGCCGCGTCACGGCGAGAGCCAGGAGCACGGCGAGAATCTGGAGGAGCGTCGAGCGATAGACGGACCCGAGTGCCGACGAGAGAAGCGGGTGGGACGCGGCCCAGTCCACGAAGGCGGTCCAGTCGTAGCCGAGCGCCGCGTTGGTCGACAGGAGCCAGGGATCGATGAGCGGAACCGCCACCGGGAGCAGCAGATAGTTGTAGGTCGACAGGACCAGCGAGAACGCCAGCAACAGTCCGGCGGCCATGGTGAAGGACGCCAGGAACTCGTCCCGCCGCCACCAGCGGGCAATGGCGCCGGTCGTCAGGAAGAGCACCACCGGCAAGGCCTTGCCGCCGTAGGAGGGCAAGTCGACCGGCGCCTGATGAACCACCGCCATGGCGGCCGACAGCGCGCTCGTCGCGAGGATGGCGACGGCCGCCAGGCACTCGCCGGGGCGCAGGAAGATGTGGGAGAGCGTCATCGCGACACTCTCGGGCCACAGGCTCAATTTACCGTAAAGCCGCGGATCGATCGCGCCGCGTCGACGTCGGCCTCCCGATCGATCTCCTCGCAGGCAGGGCGTCTCGCCCGGCGATGCTTTCCATCGCCCGCCGGCTCGCGCTAGACTGATTCCAAGAACAAGAACGGGAGGCGGCCATGGGCATTTCGATGCCGAAGCCCAGTCGGGAGATTCTCGGTCGAAGGGCCGCGATCGTCGCGGCGCTGCGCGCGATCGTGCCGGGCGAGGGTGTGGTCGACGCGGTCAACGAGATGCGCGTCTTCGAGACCGATGCGCTGACGGCCTATCGCCAGCTGCCGCTCGTCGTGGTGCTGCCCGAGACGGTGCCGCAGGTCGCCGCGATCCTGCGCTACTGCCACGAGCACCGGGTGCCCGTGGTGCCGCGGGGGTCGGGCACCTCGCTGTCGGGCGGCTCGCTGCCGCTGGAGGACGGTGTCCTCCTCGTCCTCTCGCGCTTCAACCGCATTCTCGACGTCGATTTCGACAATCGCTGCGCCGTGGTGCAGCCGGGCGTCACCAATCTCGGCATCACCCGCGCCGTGGAACATGCCGGCTTCTACTATGCGCCCGATCCTTCCTCGCAGATCGCCTGCTCGATCGGCGGCAACATCGCCGAGAATTCCGGCGGCGTGCACTGCCTGAAATACGGCCTCACGACGAACAACGTTCTCGGCATCGAGTTCGTGACGATCGAGGGCGAGGTCATCCGCCTCGGCGGCAAGCATCTGGACGCGGAGGGCTACGACCTCCTCGGCCTGATGACGGGCTCCGAAGGGCTGCTCGGCGTCGTCACCGAGGTCACCGTGCGCATCCTCCAGGCCCCCGAGACGGCGCGCGCCGTGCTCATCGGCTTCCCGACCTCCGAACAGGCCGGCGAATGCGTCGCCGCGATCATCGCCAAGGGCATCATCCCCGGCGGCATGGAGATGATGGATCGGCCGGCGATCCACGCGGCGGAGGCCTTCGTCCATGCCGGCTATCCGCTGGATGTCGAGGCGCTGCTCATCGTCGAGCTCGACGGGCCCAAAGCGGAGGTCGACCACCTCCTCTCCGAGGTCGAGGCCATCGCCACCGCCAACGGTGCCACCACGGCGCGCGTCTCGCAGTCGAACGAGGAGCGCATGTCCTTCTGGGCCGGGCGCAAGGCGGCGTTTCCGGCGGTCGGGCGCATCTCGCCGGACTATCTCTGCATGGACGGCACCATCCCGCGCAAGGAACTGCCGCGGGTGCTCGCCGGCATGAAGGCCCTGTCGGAAAAATACGGTCTCGGCGTCGCCAACGTCTTCCATGCCGGAGACGGCAACCTGCATCCGCTCATCCTCTACGACGCCTCGAAGGACGACGAGCTGCAGCGCGCCGAAGATTTCGGCGCCGACATTCTGCGGCTTTGCGTCGCCGTCGGCGGCGTGCTGACGGGCGAGCATGGCGTCGGCATCGAGAAGCGCGACCTGATGCCGGAAATGTTCTCCGAGGACGACCTGAAGCACCAGATCCGGGTCAAATGCGCCTTCGACGACCGGCATCTTCTCAACCCCGGCAAGGTCTTTCCGATGCTGCACCGCTGCGCCGAACTCGGCAAGCTGCATGTCCACCAAGGCAAGCTTCCCTTCCCCGAACTGCCGCGGTTCTGATGTCCGTTTCTCCCCTGCTCGCGCTCACCGACGCGGTGATGACCCCCGATACGCCGGAGGCCCTGCGCGCCATCGTCGCCGAGGCGGTCGCCACCGGCGAACCCCTGGCTGTCGAGGGATCCGGCTCGAAGCGCGGCCTCGGCCGACCCGTGCAGGCGGCGCGCACCCTGTCGACAGCCGCGATGACCGGCGTCAACTTCTACGAGCCGGAGGAACTGGTGCTTTCGGCAAGGGCGGGCACGCCGATCGCCGAGATCGAAGCGTTGCTCGCGGCGCGCGGCCAGCGGCTCGACTTCGAGCCGATGGATTACGGGCCGTTGCACGGCCTGCCGGCGGGCCTCGGCACCATCGGCGGGGTGCTCTCCTGCAACCTTTCGGGCCCGCGCCGGCTGAAGCAGGGCGCGGCGCGAGACCATGTGCTGGGCCTCGCCGCCGTCTCGGGGCGGGCCGAGATCTTCAAAACCGGCGGGCGCGTGGTGAAGAACGTCACCGGCTACGACCTGTCGAAGGGACTGACCGGCGCCTACGGCACGCTCGCCGTCCTGACCGACGTCATCGTCAAGACCATGCCGCGCTCCGAGCGCGAGACGACGCTGGTGCTGCGCGGTCTCGACGACGCGGCCGCGGCCGGCGCGATGGCGGCGGCGATGGGCTCCTCGGCCGAGGTTTCGGGCGCGGCGCATCTGCCCTATGGCGTCGCGGCCCGGGTTGCCGAAGGCGCGCTCGGGCGCGAGGCGGCGACCGCGGTTCGCATCGACGGCTTCGGCCCCTCGGTCGAGGCACGCGCCGCTCATCTCGGCGGGGCGCTCGGCCGGGTCGCGCCGCTGGAGCGTCTGGAGGACGAGGCTTCCGCTGCATTGTGGCGCGACATTCGCGATGTTCGCCCCTTCGCGGACGGAACGGATCGTGCGGTCTGGCGCGTCTCGGTGGCGCCGACGCGGGGCCACGAGCTGGTCATGGCTTTGCGCATGCAGGCGGCGACCGATGCCTTCTACGACTGGCAGGGCGGCCTCGTCTGGCTGCGCATGGAAGGCGACCCCGAGGCCGACCTCGTCCGACGCCTCGTCGCCGCGCATGGCGGCGGCCACGCGACGCTGGTGCGCGCCGATCTCGCCACCCGCGCCGCGGTGTCGGTCTTCCACCCGCAGGCCCCGGCGCTCGCCGCGCTGGCCCGCCGCCTGAAGGACCAGTTCGACCCCAAGGGCATCCTCAACCCCGGGCGGATGGGATAGGATGACGTCTTTCCATGGAGGCAGTCCGATGAGCATGAGCGAGGACGAACTCTTCGATCAGAACCCCGACGTCGTCAGCGGCGCGCTGGTGTTTCGCGGCACGCGCGTTCCCGTCGACGCCTTGTTCGAAAATCTCGCAGGGGGATCGTCCCTGGACGAGATCCTGGAAAACTTTCCCTCGATCGGACGGGAGAGGGCGGAGGCCGCGATCCTGCTCGCGCGCCGCGGGTTGCGGTTGAAGGCTGCGTGACCCGAGCAATCCTCGATGAAGGCGTGCCGCGGATGCTGGCCGGTCTCCTGTCGAACCACGGCTCGGACGCCTCGCCTTTTCCGAACGAGTGGAAGCGGCTTTCGGATCGTGATGTGATCGCCGCGGCCGACATGACCGGCTTCGACGTTCCGATCACCTGCGATCGAAACATGCCGTTCCCGTGTGCGCTTCGAGATCGACGGATCGCCGTTCTCGTTCTGCCCTTTTCCAGGCTGGACGCGGTGCTGGGCAGCGTCGAAGCGATCTCTTCCCGCCTGCTTGCGCTGGAGGCGGGGCGCTATGCCTTGCTCGGCCGTGAGGGAAGTCTTCCTCTGCATCCACGCAAGCCTCTCGAAGGATCGTAAGGACGTTTCATGCAGACCGCCTTCAGCCCCGCCGCCCTTGCGAATGCCGACACGGCGCACACCGAGGGGATCATCCGCAAATGCGTGCATTGCGGCTTCTGCACGGCGACTTGCCCGACCTACGTGACGCTCGGCAACGAGCTCGATAGTCCGCGGGGGCGGATCTATCTCGTCAAGGACATGCTGGAGAACGACCGGCCGGCCGACGAGAAGGTGGTCAAGCACATCGACCGCTGCCTCTCGTGCCTCGCCTGCATGACGACGTGCCCCTCTGGCGTCAATTACATGCACCTCGTCGACCACGCCCGCGCCCATATCGAGAAGACCTACAGGCGCCCTTTCGCCGACCGGATGATCCGCCAGGTCCTGGCGATGACGCTGCCCTATCCCGCGCGCTTCCGGGCCAGCCTCGTGCTGGCCAAGCTCGCGCGGCCCTTCGCCGGACTGCTGGCCGGCGTGGCGCCGCTGAAGCCCCTGGCCGCGATGCTGAAGCTGGCGCCCTTGAGCGTGCCGGCGCGCTCCACGATCGACGAACCGGCGGTGCATCCGGCCGCCGGGACGGCGCGCGGCCGCGTAGCGCTGCTGCGCGGCTGCGCCCAGTCGGTGCTCGACCCCGGCATCAACGAGGCCACCGTTCGGCTGCTGACGCGGCTCGGCGTCGAGGTCGTGGTGCCGGAAGGGGAGGGGTGCTGCGGGGCGCTGACCCACCATATGGGCCGCGAGGCTGAGGCGCTCGATTTCGCGCGGACCAATGTCGATGTCTGGACGCGGGCCGCCGAGAAGGGCGGGCTGGACGCCATCGTGATCACCGCGTCGGGCTGCGGCACGACGATCAAGGATTACGGCCACATGCTGCGGCTCGACCCCGCCTATGCCGAGAAGGCGGCGCGGGTGTCCGCGCTGGCCAGGGACGTCACCGAGTTCCTCGCCGGCCTCGACCTGCCGCTGCCGGCGCATCCGGTGGATGCCGTGGTCGCCTATCACTCCGCCTGCTCGATGCAGCACGGGCAGAAGATCACGAAGGCGCCGAAGGTGCTGCTGGCGCAGGCCGGCTTCACGGTGCGCGACGTGCCCGAGGGGCACCTCTGCTGCGGCTCGGCGGGCACCTACAACATCCTGCAGCCCGAGATCTCCGCGCAGCTCCGCGATCGCAAGGTCAAGAACATTGAGAGCGTGGCGCCCGAGATCATCGCCACCGGCAATATCGGCTGCATGACGCAGATCGGCTCGGCGACGGGCATCCCCGTGGTCCACACGGTGGAACTTCTCGACTGGGCCTTCGGCGGGAAGAAACCGGCGAAACTGGCGAACTTCGAGGCGCGCGCCCTGCCCGTGGCCGCCGAGTAGGGCAGCCCCCGCGCCAACGAAAAAGGCCCGGCGCGAGCCGGGCCTTTTCATCAGCGGAGTTGAACGCGAGATCAGCCGCCGAAGATCGCCGACAGGATGTTCGGGCGGTTCGAGGCCTGACGCATCAGGCCGGTTTCGGCATAGACGGCGTCGCGGCTCTTGGCGCCCGGGCCGATGACGACGACCTTGGTGCCCGGCGTCACGCGCTCGTAGAGGTCGGTCACGTCCTGGTTCATCATGCGGATGCAGCCCGACGACATGTTGAGGCCGATCGTCCAGGGCTGGTTGGTGCCGTGGATGCGGAACATCGAGTCGCGACCGTCGCGGTAGAGATACATGGCGCGTGCGCCGAGCGGGTTCTCGGGCCCACCCGCCATGTAGGCCGGCAGGATGCGGCCCTTGGCGCGCTCGCGGCGCACCATCTCGGCCGGCGGCGTCCAGCCCGGCCATTCGGCCTTGCGGCCGACCTTCATCGTGCCGCCCCAGGCGAAGCCTTCCTTGCCGACGCCGACGCCGTAGCGCGTCGCCGCGCCGTTCGCCTCGACGAAGTAGAGGAACTTGCGGTCGGTATCGATGATGATCGTGCCCGGCTTCTCCTTCGTGGAGATGCGGACGGGCTGACGCATGAACTGCGGATCGACCTTGCGGGCGACCTGCGTCTGGCGCGTCATGCGCTGGGTCGACACGCTTGCCCGGTCGCTGCCGCTGACCCATTGGTTGCGGTTGTGGTCGTAGTACCGGGCCTCGGCGGAGGCCCCCTGCAGCGTCGTCATGCAGGCGAGGCCCGCGAGGAGCGCGAGGGTGAGATGCTGTCTCATCGGGCGGAGATCCTTGATGAAATTCGCTTGGCGGAAAGGTGGCGAAAGCGCGGTGATGTTGGAGATGAAGATGGCGCAGGGCTTATCGCAAGGCGATGCGTCCGCGCGCGAAATGCAACCCGTTGTTGCAATCACATCACAATGACGCGGGTGCCGACATCGGTGTGTTCGTAGAGGTCGACGACGTCCTCGTTGCGCATGCGGATGCAGCCGGAGGAGACGGACTGGCCGATGGTCCAGGGCGCGTTGGTGCCGTGGATCCGGTAAAGCGTCGAGCCGAGATAGAGGGCACGCGCGCCGAGCGGGTTCTCGACGCCGCCGGGCATATGCGCCGGCAGGACGCGACCCTTGGCGCGCTCGCGGACCCGCATCTCGGCGGGCGGCGTCCAGCCCGGCCATTCCGCCTTGCGGGAGATCCTGTGGCTGCCGGTCCAGCCGAAGCCTTCCTTGCCGACGCCGACGCCGTAGCGCATGGCCTGGCCGTCGGCCTCGACGCGGTAGAGGAACTTCGCCCGCGTATCGATGACGATCGTGCCCGGGGCATGCGCGCTGCGATAGGCCACCCGCTGCGGCAGGAACACCGGGTCCATCTCGTGGCGCGGCTGCGTGCTGCGAACGCCGGCGCGGGCGGCGGGCGCGGCCGGGGCGATGGCGGCTGAGGCAAATAGCGGCGTGCGGCGGGAGGCACGCGGACGCGGGGCGCGCTCGTCGCGTCGGCGCGGTTCACCGAAGAAGCCGAGGACCGGGCGCGGCTCCTCGCGATAGGAGCCGAGCGGCTCGATCGGCCCGCCATCGGCCGGCGCGATGCCGACGGGCACGTTGCCGTCGAAGACGACGCGGCCGGGCGGGTAGGGCCGGGCCACACGCTGGCGGGCATAGCCCGGGACGACGCCGCTGCCGGGCGAAAGCTGTTCGACCCAGGGGGCGGCGATCTCGGCGGGAACGGAGAGCGGCTGGCGGTCGCGCGCCCCGGCAGGAGCGGCGGCGAGAAGCGCCAGCGTGACGACTGTGAGCGGGAAGCGAAGACGCATCGAGGAAGCAACCTTGGCCGATGGCGCTGGAAAGCGCCGATTGCGGCTAGAATGGGCGCGAAGTCCCTTCGATTGGTGAATCGCAGGGGCTGTAGCCGCCCACTCCGTTCAACCTTTCCGATCAGGGTGAACGAAGCGTTGGGAGAAATGGTGAAGACCGCGTCAACGCGCTGGCCGACGCCCCGGCCGGCCCGCCCGATCCGTCAGCGCAGCCGCAGGCGCCGCTTCGTCTCGGCAAGGATCTTCGGCAGCAGCGGCTCGGCGGCCTTGCGGCTCATGCCCGGCTCGAGGCGGCGATCGTAGAGCATGTTGAGGATCAGCCGGTCGTAGCCGCCGAAGCTGGTGAGGAGCGATGTGTCGTTGAAGACGCTCTGCGCGGCGTCCGCATCGTCGTTCAGCGGGCCCAGGCCCTGCAGGAGTTCCTCGACGAGGCAGCGACGGAACAGCGCCTCGCCCTCGTCGGAGACGAGGATCGCGTCGGACCGCGAGATGCCGCCGCGCCCGTAGACGGAGCGCACGATGCAGTTGCCGGGCACCCGGTAGAACGGGTTGCGATAGATCTCGCGCCCGACCTTCTGGTAGTCGGCGCGGTCGACGACATGCACCACGAAGTTGGCGCTCTCCTCGCGCCCGGCCATGCCAGTATCGAGATGGGCGATCTGGCGGCCCATCTGGCGCACGAAGGCCCGGATGGCAGGTGCACGGTCGAGCTTGGCCTTGGACTCGATGCGAAAGCGCACGGGGACGGCGAACCGCTTGAGATAGCTGTCGTCGCTGAACGTTCCGCGCAGCTCGGCGCCGAAGATCACCGTCTCGAAACCATCGAGGATCTCCGCATCCTTGGGCAGGCGCTGCGACAGGGCCGGGGTCGCGAACAGGAGCGCGACGGCACTGAGGGCGCTTGCGACGGCGAGCCGGCGCGACCGATGCCCATGCGCTGGCCTTTCCGCTCCTGCGAATCGCATCCGCCCTCGAACCCCTCATGCCGCAACGGCCGATTTTGTGCGGTGCTTTCAAGGCCGGTGGCAAGCTCGAAACCGCCGCACGGCCGCCGCAATCGGTGCGGGCGCTTGCATCATGGCCTTTGCCGCGCGATCACGGATGCATGAGCACGGAAACGACGACCGCAGGCCTGCGCGAAGGCGAGGACGGACGGCTGCGCTGCGCCTGGGCCGGCGCGGACGCCGAATATGCCCGCTATCACGACACCGAATGGGGCCGGCCGAGCGCCGACGACGATCGCCTGTTCGAGAAGCTCTGCCTCGAAGGTTTCCAGGCCGGCCTGTCCTGGATCACGATCCTGCGCAAGCGCGAGGCGTTCCGCCGGCAGTTCGCGGGCTTCCGTATCGAGGCGGTGGCGGCGATGGGGGAGGCCGACGTCGAGCGCATCGTCCTCGATCCCGCCATCGTGCGCCATCGCGGCAAGATCGTCTCGGCGATGAACAATGCCCGCCGCGTCCTCCAGCTGCGGGAGGAGACCGGCGCCTCCTTCGCCGCCTTTCTCTGGAGCTTCGAGCCGCCGCCGGGCGAGCGCCCCGAACGGATGACATCCGAGTGGCTGCGCGCCAACCCGGTGACGCCGGCCTCCGCACGCCTGTCGAAGGAGCTGCGGCGGCGCGGCTTCTCCTTCGTCGGGCCGACCACGATGTACGCGCTTCTCCAGTCGATGGGCTTCGTCAACGATCACATGGACGGATGCTGCGTGCGAGGCGACTGCGAGGCGGCGCGGGCGGGGTTCGAAAGGCCGCGTTGACCGCGCCAAACTTGCTGCCGATGGGGTGATCGGCTAGGACGCGGGTCGAATTCCTTCCTTCGTCGAACGGCTCGCCGGCGCATCGCGCGGGTGGCTTCGACCTCGCAAACACAGGCAGTTCCATGGCCCCGAAGAAGCCCTCCCGCGTCAAGGCGCGCCAGCCGCGCGGCTTCGTGGATCGCACCAGCGCCGACCTCGCCGCGCAGGAGCGCATGCTCGGGATCATCCGCGGCGTCTACGAGCGCTACGGCTTCGAGCCGGTGGAGACGCCGCTGTTCGAATACACCGATGCGCTCGGCAAGTTCCTGCCCGACTCGGACCGCCCGAACGAGGGCGTCTTCTCGCTGCAGGACGACGACGAGGCGTGGCTGAGCCTTCGCTATGACCTGACCGCGCCGCTGGCGCGCTACGTGGCCGAGAATTTCGAGGACCTGCCGAAGCCCTATCGCTCCTATCGCGCCGGCTACGTCTTCCGCAACGAGAAGCCGGGGCCGGGGCGCTTCCGCCAGTTCATGCAGTTCGATGCCGACATCGTCGGCGCGCCCAACGTCTCCGCCGATGCCGAGATGGCGATGATGATGGCCGACACGATGGAGGCGCTCGGCATCCCGCGCGGCCAGTACGTGATCCGCGTCAACAATCGCAAGGTGCTGGACGGCATCCTCGACGCGATCGGCCTCGAAGGCGACGCGCCGCGCCGCCTGACGGTGCTGCGCGCGCTCGACAAGTTCGACAAGTTCGGCGTCGACGGCGTCCGGCTGCTGCTCGGCAAGGGCCGGCTCGACGAGAGCGGCGGCAAGGGCGATTTCACCAAGGGCGCCGAACTCGCCGACGAGGCGATCGAGCGGGTCGTGCGGATCTTCGAGGGCGTCGGTACGGGATCGCGCTCGGGCGAGGCGAGTCTGGCCGGCGTCGCGGAGGCCTTCGGCGGTCACGCGACGATCGACGACGGGCTGGCCGAACTCGCGGACATCCGGGCATCCGCCGTCGCGGCCGGGTATGGCGACGACCGGATCCTGATCGATCCCTCCGTCGTGCGCGGCCTCGAATACTACACCGGCCCCGTCTTCGAGGCCGAACTGCTGTTCGACGTCGTCAACGAGAAGGGCCAGAAGGTTCAGTTCGGCTCGGTCGGCGGCGGCGGGCGCTACGACGGGCTCGTCTCGCGCTTCATGTCGACGCCGGTGCCGGCCACCGGCTTCTCGATCGGCGTCTCGCGCCTGCAGACGGCGCTGAAGAACCTCGGCCGCCTCGATGCCACCGAGCGCTCCGGTCCGGTGGTCGTCACCGTCATGGATCGCGACCGCATGGCCGACTACCAGCGCATGGCGAGCGTGCTGCGCGATGGCCTCAACCCGCGCGACGAGAGCGGCGCCTATCTCGGCCCCGCCATTCCCGTCGAGGTCTTCCAGGGCAACCCCAAGCAGTTCGGCAAGCAACTGCAATATGCCGACCGCCGCAACGCGCCCGTGGTCGTCATCCAGGGCGGCGACGAGAAGCAGGCCGGGAAGGTGCAGGTCAAGGATCTCGTCGAGGGCAAGCGCATCGCCGACGGGATCGAGGACAATGCCGAGTGGCGCGAGGCTCGTGCCGGGCAGGAACTCGTTGATGTTGTGGATGCCGATGGAAACGAGGACTTAGGAAATCTCGTCGGGGCCGTGCGCGCCATTCTCGCCCGCCACGCCGCTGAGCGGGAGACCGCCGGTCGATGATCTCGCTCGACACGGCTGAGGTCTCGCCGGTCGACGCCGCGCTGGCGCGCCTGTTCCGCGCGTCCGGGGCCGTCACCGTCTCGACCCCGATCCTGCAGCGCGCCGAGCCCTATCTCGACACGGCCGGGGAGGATCTGCGCCGCCGCATCTTCCTGACGCGGGGCGAGGCCGGCGAGACGCTGTGCCTGCGACCGGACTTCACCATCCCCGTCTGCCTCGCGCATATCGCGGGCGGCGAAGGCCTGCCGCGCCGTTACGCCTATAACGGGCTCGTCTTCCGCCAGCGCCGCGATGCGGCCGCCGAGTTTCACCAGGCCGGTATCGAGAATCTCGGCGACACCGACCGCGCCGAGGCCGACGCCCGCACGCTGGCTGAGGCGCTGGACGGACTTGCCGCCTGCGGGCTCGGCGAGGACGTGCCGCTCGAGATCGTGCTCGGCGACCAGTCGCTGTTCGAGGCGTTTCTCGGCGCGATGGCGCTGCCCGCCGGCTGGCAGCGCCGGCTGGTGCGCACCTTCGGGCGCGACGACCTGCTGGACGCCGCGCTGCTGGCTTTGTCGCGCGAGGCCGAGGCGGATCGTCCGGGGGCAAGTGCCGAGGTGCAGGATCTCCTGCGCTCGGGCTCGGTCAACGCGCTGGCGAACCATGTCGAGGCGATGATGGAGACGGGCGGCCTGCCGCCGCATCGCGGCCGATCCCCGCGCGAGATCGCCGTGCGCCTGTTCGAGAAGGTGGAACTGGCGGAGACGCGGATGACGCCGGCCTCGCTGGCGCGCCTGCGCCGCTTCCTGGCGCTCGACTGTGCCTTGAGCGAGGCGCCTTCGGAACTTGCCGCCATCGAGGCCGATACCGGCATCGAGTTGGGCGACGCCCTCGACTTCTTCCGTGCCCGCAACGGCGCGCTGGCGGCAGCCGGCGTCGATCTCGCCCGGATCCGCTACCGCGCTGCCTTCGGGCGCGCCATCGACTATTACACCGGCCTCGTCTTCGAGGCGCGTCTGCCGGGCGCGGCGGAGCCGCTGGCGGGCGGCGGGCGTTATGACCGGCTGGTGGGCTATCTCGGCGCGGCCGCGCCGATCCCCGCCGTCGGCTTCTCGCTCTGGCTCGACCGGATCGCGGCCGCCGCTCGCGGAGACCCGGCATGACCCTGACGCTCGCCATTCCCTCCAAGGGCCGCCTGAAGGACCAGTGCGTCGCCTCGCTGGCGCGCGCCGGCATCACAGTGATCCCCTCCGACGACGCGCGCTCGTATCGCACGCGCGTCGAGGGTGCGGACGGGCTGGAGGTGCTGCTCCTCTCGGCCTCCGAGATCGCGCGGGAACTGCGCGACGGCGCCATCGACCTCGGCATCACCGGCGAGGATCTCCTGCGCGAGACCATGCCCGACTTCGACCGGCGCGCGCGCATCCTCGCCCGGCTCGGCTTCGGCCACGCCGACGTGGTGGTGGCGGTGCCCGACGCCTGGATCGACGTCGAGACGATGGAGGATCTCCACGACGTCGCCGCCGGCTTCCGGGCCGCCCATGGCCGGCGCCTGCGCATCGCCACCAAGTACTGGCGGCTGACGCAGGGGTTCTTCACCCGCGCGCATGGCATCCAGTCCTACCGCATCGTCGAAAGCCTCGGCGCCACCGAGGGCGCGCCCGCGGCGGGCTCGGCCGACATCATCGTCGACATCACCTCGACCGGCTCGACGCTGACCGCCAACCACCTGCGGATCCTCACCGACGGCACCATCCTGAAATCCGAGGCCTGCCTTGCGTTGGCTTTGAGCGACGAGCGCAGCGCCGCCGACGCCGCCGCGCTGGAGACCATCGTCGCCCGATTCTAACGGGACTTGCGGGCGCGCCGGCTGACAAGCCGGGCCCGGCTTGCGGAGATGGACCCTCCAACGAAAACGGCCGCCCCGAGAGGCGGCCGTTTCGCGTTTTAGGGATGCGGTCGAAATCAGCGCTTGCGGGCGTCCACCGAATAGGCACCGGCGCCGCCGGCGGCGAGCAGCAGGAAACCGCCGGCCAGGCCGAGGTTCTTCATCAGCTGGGTCGACTGGTCGGGGCCGAGATGGGCCACGAGGCCGGTGACGACGCAGAAGGCGGCCAGCGCGTAGCCGACGATGCGGGTCTGGAAGCCGACGAGAACCGCCAGACCGCCGAGCAGCTCGAACAGGCCGACGAGATAGGCCATCGCGACGCCGCCGGGAATGCCGAGATTGCCGAGATAGCCGGCAAAGCCCGCAGCGCCCATCAGCTTGCCGAAGCCGGCGACGATGAACAGGATAGCCAAAAGGATACGGGCGAGAAGGGTGACGGTCGGGTTCACTACGGGCTCCGGTCGAAAGAAGGCCGGGCCGTACCATACCGCCCGAGTTGTGCCGTGCAGAGATGACCGAAAGCGCGACGCAAAGACAGCCGCCCACCGGGCGACTGTTCGTTCACTCATTCAGTATCAATGGCGCGATTGGATCGTTTCCAAGTTCCAATCCGCCCAAGCGATCAGCCCGGACGCGTCATCGCGGCGGGATCGACGATCCGGTCGTAATCCTCGCCGGAGACGAGACCCGACGCGATTGCCTCGTCGCGCAGCGTCGTGCCCTTCTTGTGCGCGGTCTTGGCGATCGTCGCGGCGTTGTCGTAGCCGATGGTCGGCGCGAGCGCGGTGACGAGCATCAGCGACTGGCTCATGAGCGCTGCGATGCGCTCCTCGTTGGCCTTGATGCCCTCGACGCAATGCTCGCGAAAGCTGTCCATCGCATCGGCGAGCAGCCGGATCGAGGAGAGAACGGCATTGGCGATGACCGGCTTGAAGACGTTGAGCTCGAAATGACCCTGGCTCGCCGCGACCGTCACGGTGGTCTCGTGGCCGAAGACCTCGCAGGCGACCATGGTCAGCGCCTCGGCCTGCGTCGGGTTGACCTTGCCGGGCATGATCGAGGAGCCCGGCTCGTTCTCGGGCAGCGACAGCTCGCCGAGGCCGGAACGCGGGCCGGAGCCGAGGAAGCGGATGTCGTTGGCGATCTTGAAGAGATCGGTCGCCAAGGCGTTGAGCGAGCCGTGGAAGAAGGCGAGCGCGCCGTGCGAGGCCAGCGCCTCGAACTTGTTGGTGGCGGTGCGGAAGGGCAGACCGGTCAGCGAGGCGATCTCGGCTGCGATCGCCTCGTCGAAGCCGACGGGCGCGTTGAGCCCGGTGCCGACGGCGGTGCCGCCCTGCGCCAGCGCATAGACGTCTTCGATCGCCTTGAGAATGCGCGCCTTGCCCAGCTCCAGCGCCGCGGCGTACCCGGAGAACTCCTGGCCGAGCGTGATCGGGGTCGCATCCTGGGTGTGGGTGCGCCCTATCTTGATGATCCCGCCGAACGCCTTGGCCTTGGCGTCGAGCGCGCCGTGCAGCGCGTCGATCGCCGGCAGGATGCGGTTCGTCGTCTCGATGGCCACCGCGACATGCATCGCCGTCGGGAACACGTCGTTCGACGACTGGCCCATGTTGACGTGGTCGTTGGGATGCACCGGCTTCTTCGAGCCCATCTCGCCGCCCATCGCCTCGATGGCGCGGTTGGAGATGACCTCGTTGACGTTCATGTTGGTCTGCGTGCCCGAGCCCGTCTGGTAGACGACGAGCGGAAAGTGGTCGTCGAGCGCACCGGAGATCACCTCGTCGGCCGCCGAAACGATGGCGGCGGCCAGCTTGGCGTCGAGCTTGCCCATCGACGTGTTGACCTGCGCGGCGGCCTTCTTGACGGTGGCGAGCGCATGGATGAGGGAGATCGGCTGCTTGTCGGTGCCGATGCGGAAGTTGTTGAGGGACCGTTCGGTCTGGGCGCCCCAGTACCGGTCGGTGGCCACGTCGATCGCGCCGATCGAATCCGTCTCGCGTCTGGTGATGCTCACTGGTCGCCCATCCTGTCCCGTTGCGTCGCGCTGGACTGCTGCTGCGCGCGTTAGCATGGAGCGAAAGGGGCGGGAACCCTCGCGGGGGCCGCTGAACCGATTGAAGGCGTACAAACGAAAAAGGGCCGGCCTCGCGGCCGACCCTCCTCATCACACCAGTGTCGCGATTAGCTCTTCGCGCCGACCTGATCCTTCACGGCGTCCTTGACCTTGCCGTAGTTCTTCTCGGTCTTGCCCTCGACCTGATCGGCGACGCCTTCGGCCTGCAGCTTCTCGTTGCCGACCAGCTTGCCGACGCCTTCCTTGATCTTGCCACCGAGTTCCTTGGCGCCGCCCGAGACTTCGTTCTTGTCGACCACGAGACTTCTCCGTTCGAATGTGCACCGGACCAAAGCGTCCGATTTCGAAGGGAAGAACCGCCCGGGCTCCAGTTCGGTTCCCGGCCAAGCATTACATTTAGGAGAGGATCGAGACGATCTGCTGGATGCAGAGGCCGCAGATGAGCAACCCTACGATCCGCAGCAGCAGGCGCTCGGGGATTCTCTTCACGGCATAGCCGGCGAGCGGCGCGGCGAGGATGCCGCCGGCGATGAGGCCGAGCACCGACAGGGCGTGGGTCGAGAGATCGCCGGCCTCCTCCCAGTGCCCGGTAAGGAGCGCCACGAGGAAGGAGATCGAGACCGACAGGGTGACGAGGAACTCGGCGGCGTTCACCGTGCCGATGACGTAGCGTGGCTGGCCGCCGGCGCCCAGAAGGCCCGAGGTGACGATCGGCCCCCAGCCACCGCCGCCGATCGAATCGAGAAAGCCGCCGGCCGCGCCGAGCGGCGGCACGAGCGCCATGGGGGTCGGAGTGCGCGGGATCTTGCGGAAGGAGCGCACGGTCAGCAGCAGCCCGATGATGCCGAGATAGGCTGCCACATACGGCCGCAGGACGCTGCCGTCGATGCTGGTGAGGACGTAGGTTCCCAGGACGCCGCCGAGGATGCCGAAGGGCACGAGGCGCCAGAACAGCTTCCAGTCGATGTTGCGGTTGGCGATATGGGCCGTGCCGGACGCGGCCGTGGTGAAGAGTTCGGCGGTGTGGACGGAAGCCGAGGCGACGGCCGGCGAGACGCCGAAGCTCATCAGGACGGTGGAGGAGATGACGCCGTAGGCCATGCCGAGCGCACCGTCGACGAGCTGGGCGAGAGCCCCGACGAAGAAGAAGGTCGCGAACTCGATCATGCGGCGTCGTTCATTGGGCGGTCCTCGTCCTCGGCACGAATCAGCGATGGCCGAATGGTCTGTCGGCCGTCGTGGACTTAGACGGGTTCGAAGGCCGAAGACGAGGCCGTGTCATCCCCGACAAACCCGATTGGCGCAAAAAAATCGTGATCTGACCAAGGCCCGGAGCATGGCGGATCGGGCCTACAGGCGGAGCCGCAACGAGAAAAGGCCCGGCTTGCGCCGGGCCTCTCTCTAACGGTCGCATCCTCAGCGGATGGGCCGGTCGGTGATCTTCCGGAACCCTTGGGGTTCTTAGAAGTCCATGCCGCCCATGCCACCCATGCCGCCGCCCATGCCGCCGCCGCCGCCCATGCCGCCGCCGGCCGACTCCTTGCGGGGAGCCTCCGAGATCATGGCTTCGGTGGTGACGAGCAGGCCGGCGACCGAAGCCGCGTCCTGCAGGGCCGAACGGACGACCTTGACGGGATCGACGATGCCCATCTGGATCATGTCGCCGTATTCGCCGGTCTGGGCGTTGTAGCCGAAGGTGACCGAGGCGTTCTCGAGGATCTTGCCGACAATGATGGAGCCTTCGGCGCCCGCATTGGTGACGATCTGGCGAAGCGGGGCCTGAAGAGCGCGGCGCACGATGGTGATGCCGGCTTCCTGGTCCTGGTTCTCGCCCTTGAGGGTCAGCGAGTTGGAAGCGCGCAGCAGAGCCACGCCGCCGCCGGGGACGATGCCTTCTTCGACGGCCGCACGGGTCGCGTTGAGGGCGTCGTCGACGCGGTCCTTCTTTTCCTTGACCTCGACTTCCGTCGCGCCCCCGATGCGGATGACCGCAACGCCGCCGGCGAGCTTGGCGAGACGCTCCTGGAGCTTCTCCTTGTCGTAGTCCGAGGTGGTCTCCTCGATCTGCTGCTTGATCTGGGCGACGCGCGCCTGGATGCCGGCGGATTCACCGTTGCCATCGACGATGGTGGTGTTTTCCTTGGTGATCGACACCTTCTTGGCGCGGCCGAGCATGTCGAGCGTCACGGTCTCGAGCTTGATGCCGAGGTCTTCCGAGATCACCTGACCGCCGGTCAGGATCGCGATGTCCTCGAGCATCGCCTTGCGGCGATCGCCGAAGCCCGGCGCCTTGACGGCGGCGATCTTCAGGCCGCCGCGCAGCTTGTTGACGACGAGCGTGGCAAGCGCCTCGCCTTCGACGTCCTCGGAGATGATGACGAGCGGCTTGCCCGACTGCACCACGGCCTCGAGGATCGGCAGCATCGCCTGCAGGTTCGAGAGCTTCTTCTCGTGCAGGAGGATGTAGGGGTCTTCGAGCTCGGCGACCATCTTCTCGGCGTTGGTCACGAAGTAGGGCGACAGGTAGCCGCGGTCGAACTGCATGCCTTCGACGACTTCGAGCTCGGTCTCGGCGGTCTTGGCTTCCTCGACGGTGATGACACCCTCGTTGCCGACCTTCTGCATCGCCGAAGCGATCATCTGGCCGATTTCCTTCTCGCCGTTCGCCGAGATCGTGCCGACCTGAGCGACTTCGTCGGAGGTCTCGATCTTGCGGGCCGAGGCGACGAGAACCTTGACGACTTCCGTCACGGCCATGTCGATGCCGCGCTTGACGTCCATCGGGTTCATGCCGGCGGCGACGGCCTTGCCGCCTTCGCGCACGATCGCCTGGGCCAGAACCGTGGCGGTCGTGGTGCCGTCGCCGGCCTTGTCGTTGGTCTTCGAGGCCACTTCGCGCACCATCTGGGCGCCCATGTTCTCGAACTTGTCCTCGAGCTCGATCTCCTTGGCGACGGTGACGCCGTCCTTGGTGATGCGGGGCGCGCCGAACGACTTGTCGATGACGACGTTGCGGCCCTTCGGGCCGAGCGTCACCTTCACCGCGTCGGCGAGAATGTCGACGCCGCGCAGCATCCGCTCGCGGGCGTCACGTCCGAACTTGACTTCCTTGGCAGCCATGATCTTGTCTCCTCGGCGTTCCCCTGAAAGAGGCCACACCGTCTTGAATGGATGGGATGAAAGAAGGCGCTAGCCCTTAGCCGACGATCCCGAGGATGTCGGATTCCTTCATGATGAGCAGGTCTTCGCCGCCGAGCTTGATCTCGGTGCCCGACCACTTGCCGAACAGGATGCGGTCGCCGGCCTTCACCTCGAGCGGGTTGACCTTGCCGGTCTCGTCGCGCGCGCCCGCGCCGACGGCGATGATCTCGCCTTCCTGCGGCTTCTCCTTGGCGGTGTCCGGGATGATGATGCCGCCGGCAGTCTTGCTCTCGGACTCGACGCGGCGCACGACGACGCGGTCATGAAGAGGGCGGAAGTTCACGTTGGCCATCTGGATCGAACCTTCCTTGGCTGAACAGGGAACGGGCCCGTTGCGGCGCCCGCTCCAAAATCTGGCACTCGTTTCTCTCGAGTGCTAACGAGGCGGGAGATAGGCCCTGGGCCGTCCGCTTGTCAAGCTCGGCGCCGGTTTCGCACAAGCTTCGATGCTGCGTCCGGGACGGGTCGACGACTGGTTGGAGTGCCGGTTTCGCAAGGGTCCGCTCTCGAAAATATCGACGTTTGTTCTCTCAGGACGGACGATCGGCCCATCTCCTCAGGGGAGGGTGACGGTCCCCAACGCGAACGGTGAGGCCGTCCTTTGCAACGCGGCGGTGTCCCGTTCGAGCCTTCCCATCACGCGCGGACACCTCTGACACGCGCTCCCGCGACCCGCTCCGCTTGACCCTGCGCCGCGCCCTCCGATATCGCGGAGCTAGGCCGGCAGCTTTCGCGCGGCGCGGCAAGGAGCCAACCCATGACCGACGGCGCACTCGAGGTGATCGCGAGGCTCGGCGACATCGCCGGCCGCTACGATGCGATCTTCTGCGACGTCTGGGGCGTCGTGCATGACGGCGTCGCCAAGAATCCGGACGCCGAAGTCGCGCTGATCGAGGCCCGCGCCAGCGGCCCGCGCGTCGTGCTCCTCACCAACTCTCCGCGTCCCGCTGCCGGAGTGCGCGACCAGCTCGACGCACTCGGCGTCTCGCACGACGCCTATGACGCGATCGTCACCTCGGGCGATGCGACCCGCGCGCTGATCTCCGCCGGCCCGCGGGCGATCTTCCACATCGGCGCGGCGCGCGACCGCGATCTGTTCGAGGGCCTCGACCTGGAATTCCGCGACGAGGCGAGCGCCGAGGTCGTGGTCGCGACCGGGCTCTTCCACGACGAGACGGAGACGCCCGACGACTATCGCGCGCTGCTCGCCGCGCTCGCGGCCCGCGGCCTGCCGATGATCTGCGCCAATCCCGACATCGTCGTGCATCGCGGCGAGCGGCTGATCTACTGTGCCGGCGCCATCGCGACCGCTTATGGCGAGCTCGGGCAGGTGGTGCATCTTGCCGGCAAGCCGCATGCGCCGATCTACGATGTCGCGAAGGCCCGCCTTCAGCGCACCGAGGCGAAGATCCTCTGCATCGGCGACGGGATGTTCACCGACGTGAAGGGTGCCAACGGCATCGCCGCCGACTGCCTCTTCATCGCCGACGGAATCCACCGCGACGAACTGGTCGTCGCCGGCGGCGACCCCGCACATCTCCTCGGCGAGCTGGCCGCGCGCGGGCTGACGGCGCGCTACGTCCAGCCAGCCCTGCGGTGAGCGTGCCCGGCAGCACCATCCGGCGGATCGAGGGCGCGGCGGCACTGCCGGCCGAACTGCGCGGCGCGGCGGTCGCCATCGGCAATTTCGACGGCGTCCATCGCGGTCACCAGGCGGTGCTTGGCGCGGCCGCCGACATCGCGCACGCGGAAGGCCGGCCGCTCGTCTGTCTGACCTTCGAGCCTCATCCGCGCACCGTCTTCCGGCCCGCCCATCCGGTGCCGCGTCTGGCGCCCGCGCCGATGAAGGCGCGGCTTCTCGGCGCGCTCGGCTTCGACGCCGTGGTGGAGCAGCCCTTCGATCTCGAATTCGCCTCGCATCCGCCCGAGCATTTCGTCGCCGAGACGCTGGCGCGCGATCTCGGCGCCGGTCATGTCGTGGTCGGCTTCGACTTCCGTTTCGGTGCGCGCCGGCAGGGCGACACCGCTTTCCTGCAGGAGCGCGCGACGGCGCTCGGCATCGGCGTGACGCTGACGGGCGCCTTTGCCGACGAGGGCGGCAACATCGTCTCCTCCAGCCGCATCCGCGAGGACCTGATGAACGGCGATGCTGCAGGCGCCGCGGCGCTGCTCGGCTATCGCTGGACCTTCGAGGGTGCCATCGCGCACGGCGCCAAGCTCGGGCGCACGCTCGGCTATCCCACCGCCAATATGGCGCTCGGCGAGGACGGGCTGCTCGCCCACGGCATCTACGCGGTGCGCCTGCGCCGGGCCGACGGCACGCTACACGACGGCGTCGCGAGCTACGGCCGCCGCCCGACCTTCGACAACGGCGCGGCGCTGTTCGAAACCTTCCTCTTCGACTTTTCCGGCGATCTCTACGGTGAGGCCGCCAGCGTCTCGCTCTTCGCCTACCTTCGCGGCGAGGAGCGGTTCGACGGGGTGGAGGCGCTCGTCCGGCAGATGGACCGCGACAGCGAGGAGGCGAGGGCGCTTCTGACCGGCGCCGCGCCGCTCTCGGCCCTCGACGCGCGGATCTGTTTCCCGTGACCGGGATCCGGCGGAAAAGGCTTTGATCCGGCGGGCGGGGTTGGTAGAGAAGCCGGTCATGGAACCTGAGGCCGCTTCTTCGTCCCGCACGGCACGAATTACCCGCCCGGCTTCGCCGGTCGCCCGCTCCTGAAGTGTGCGATCCGCGAAGGCCGGGATGCGCCGACGCGCCCTGTCCCGACACGGGCAAGGGTTCCCGCCTTTTTCGGACCCGAACGGGTTCGCGCCGCCCTCACGGGCCGCCCTTGCGACGAAGATCCGAGATGACCCCCCCCGATCAGACCACCCTCGACCAGACCACGGCTCCCACCGATTATTCCAAGACGCTGTTCCTGCCGGAGACGCAGTTTCCGATGCGCGCCGGCCTGCCGCAGGCCGAGCCCGCCTGGATCGCGCGTTGGGACGAGATGGACCTCTACGGCACGCTGCGCCGCGAGTCGGCCGGGCGTCCGAAATACGTCCTCCACGACGGCCCGCCCTATGCCAACGGCAACCTGCATATCGGCCACGCGCTGAACAAGGTGCTCAAGGACGTCATCACCCGCTCCTTCCAGATGCGCGGCTATGACGCCAACTACGTGCCGGGCTGGGACTGCCACGGCCTGCCGATCGAGTGGAAGATCGAGGAGGCCTACCGCGCCAAGGGGCGCGACAAGGACGCCGTTCCGATCAACGAGTTCCGCGCCGAATGCCGCGAGTTCGCCGCGCACTGGGTCGGCGTGCAGTCCGCCGAGTTCCGCCGTCTCGGCGTCGAGGGCGACTTCAAGGACCCCTATCTGACGATGAACTTCGGGGCCGAGTCGGTGATCGCCGGCGAGCTCCTGAAATTCGCCATGAGCGGCCAGCTCTATCGCGGCTCGAAGCCGATCATGTGGTCGGTGGTCGAGAAGACCGCGCTGGCCGAGGCCGAGGTCGAGTATCACGACCACGAGTCGGATACGGTGTGGGTGAAGTTTCCGGTTCAATCGAAATCGCCATTGGTCTCCCGAGGACCCGCGACCGATCGCGTGGATGCCGGCCGCTCCAAGGCTGCTTACGACCTCCGTCGAACCTCTATCGTCATCTGGACGACGACCCCATGGACGATGCCGGGCAACCGCGCGATCGCCTTCTCCGATCGTGTCGCCTACGGCCTCTACGAGGTGACCGCGCCCGACGACGCCGAGGCGCCGCGTTGGGCCGCGCAGGGCGAACGCCTCATTCTTGCCGATAAGCTCGCCGCCGACGTCTTCGCCAAGGCCCGCGTGCCCGATGGCGGCTACGCCCGCGTTGCCGACGTTTCGCCTGCCGACCTCGCCCATCTCACCGCGAACCACCCCCTCAAGGGCCTCGCCGGCGGCTACGAGTTCACCGTGCCGCTCCTCGCCGGCGACCACGTCACCGACGACGCCGGCACCGGCTTCGTCCACACCGCGCCGAGCCACGGCCGCGAGGATTTCGACGTCTGGACGGCCTCGCGCCGCGATCTGGAAGCGCGCGGCATCGACACCGCCATCCCCTTCACCGTCGACGACGACGGCTTCTACACGAAAGACGTGCCGGGCTTCGGGCCGGGCGTGGAGGGCGGGCCGGCGCGCGTCATCGACGACAAGGGCAAGAAGGGCGACGCCAACGGGCGCGTCATCGCGGCGCTGATCGAACGCGGCAACCTTCTCGCCCGCGGCCGGCTGAAGCACTCCTACCCGCATTCCTGGCGCTCGAAGAAGCCCGTTATCTTCCGCAACACGCCGCAATGGTTCGTCCACATGGACAAGGACCTCGCCGGCTACGGCCTTTCCGAGCGCGGCCTGACCGAGGGCGACGACACGCTGCGGGCCCGGGCGCTCAAGGCGATCGAGGACACGCGCTTCGTGCCGGCATCCGGCCAGAACCGCCTGCGCGGCATGATCGCCGATCGGCCCGACTGGGTTCTCTCGCGCCAGCGCGCCTGGGGCGTGCCGATCTGCGTCTTCGTCGACGAGGACGGTCGGATCCTGAAGGACGAGGCGGTGAACGCCCGGATCACGGACGCCTTTGCCCAGGAAGGCGCCGACGCCTGGTTCGCGGATGGCGCCAAGGAGGGGTTCCTCGGCAACGAGCACGACGGCGCGAAGTGGGCCATGGTCCGCGACATCCTCGACGTGTGGTTTGATTCAGGGAGCACCCACGCCTTCTGCCTGGAGAAGCGCCCCGACCTGAAATGGCCGGCCGATCTCTATCTCGAAGGCTCCGACCAGCATCGCGGCTGGTTCCACTCCTCGCTCCTGGAAAGCTGCGGCACGCGCGGTCGCGCGCCCTACGATGCGGTGCTGACGCACGGCTTCGTCATGGACGAGGAGGGGCGCAAGATGTCGAAGTCCCTCGGCAACGTCGTGACCCCGCAGGAGGTCATCAAGCAGTCCGGCGCCGACATCCTGCGCCTCTGGGTGGTGTCGTCAGACTATTCCGAGGATCTGCGCCTCGGTAAGACGATCCTGCAGACCAACATCGACAGTTATCGCAAGCTGCGCAACACCGTGCGCTGGATGCTGGGCACGCTGGCGCACGACCGGGGGGACGAGGTGCCGCTCCACGAGATGCCCGAGCTTGAGAGGCTGATGCTGCATCGCCTCGCCGAGATCGAGGAGGTGGTGCTGCGTGCCTACGACGCGTTCGACTTCAAGCGCATCGCCCGCACCCTGCTCGACTTCGCGGTGACCGAGCTGTCGGCCTTCTACTTCGACATCCGCAAGGACGCGCTCTATTGCGACGCGCCGTCCTCGACCCGTCGCAAGGCGGCGCTGCAGGTGGTGCGCATCCTGTTCGATCGTCTGGTGACGTGGCTGGCGCCGCTGCTGCCCTTCACCACCGAGGAGGCGTGGCTGTCGCGCCATCCCGAAGCGCGTTCGGTGCATGTCGAGCAGTTCCGCCCCTGCGACCCGGCGTGGCGCGACGAGGCGCTGGCCGCCAAGTGGGCGAAGATTCGCCAGGTGCGCCGCGTCGTCCTCGGCGCGCTGGAGGAGAAACGGCGCGAGAAGGTGATCGGCTCCTCGCTGGAGGCCGCGCCCACCGTCTATCTGGGCGCGAGCGAGGCCGCTCTCTTCGACGGTCTGGATGCCGCCGAGATCTTCATCACCTCGCAGGCCGCGATCGCGGCCGGCCCCGCATCGGGCGACGATCTCTTCCGCGACGAGGGCGCGACCGCCGAGGTCGCGGTGCGCTTCGCCAAGGCCAAGGGACGCAAGTGCGCCCGCTCCTGGAAGATCGATCCCGCCGTGGGGTCCGACGCCGAATTCCCGGACGTGACCCCGCGCGACGCCGAGGCGCTGCGCGAATTGCGCGCGCTCGGGCTGACCGCCTGACGGCAACGGGTGCAAAGCGCGGCAGGGCTCCTGCAGGGGTCCCGCCGCGCTTCACGCGATCTTCACCTTTCTGGACAGGCGCGGGCATCTCGCCTAAGAGCTTGGCTCTCAAAATCGCCGGATTGTCGTGGGATGGCGCGAAATAAGACTGCGCTCCGCCGTGTCCAGGGATGGCGGGTCGAGCCACGAGGGGAATCGCCGAGCATGACGTCTGAAATCATCCGCGTGGGCACGCGCGTCGCTCTTCTCGGCGTCTGCGGCTTCGCGCTCGCCGGCTGCATGGGGCCGACCTACGGCACCGGCAAGTCGCAGGGCGGTCAGCTCGTCAGCGATCTCGACAACATCGTCTCGCTCGGCTCCACCAACGGTCCGCGCCCCAGCTACGCGCCGCGTCCCGAACTGGTGAAGCCCAAGACGATCGGCGCCCTGCCGCCGCCGCGCGAGTCGGTGACCGCCGCCAACGACCCGAACTGGCCGGAATCGCCGGAAAATCGGCGCGGACGTCTGCGCGCCGCCGCGCCCGACGGCGACGAGCCGCTGCCGGTGGGCTTCATGACCGCCGAGAAGGAAGGCATGAGCGTCGAGCGGACGTCCGGCGTCAACGCCGTTGGTCGTCGCACCGAGATGGAGAACAGCTGGCTCGACCCGAAGGCGATGGTCGGCCAGCGGGTCGCCGCCAACGAACGCCAGCGCGCCACCCGTCAGGGCAGCCCCGACCAGCGCCGCTACCTTTCCGAGCCGCCGCTCGCCTATCGTGCCCCGGCCGCCACCGCGCCGGTCGGCGTCCAGGGCGACGACGAGGAGGTCAAGGAGCGCCGTGCCAAGGGCACGACGAGTGTCGGCTCGAAGCTGAAGAGCCTCTGGCCGTTCTGACCGGCCGCCGGGTGCGATCGAGGTCTTCGATCTCGCCGCAGGATCGGGCGGAGAAGCGAGCAGGCTTCGCGGAATGGGCTACTCGTCGCGCCGGGCCTTGAAGAAGGCGCGCAGGAGATCGGCGGATTGGCGTTCGCCGATCCCCGAATAGACCTCTGGCGCATGATGGCAGGTGGGCTGGGCGTAGAAGCGGGAGCCATGCTCGACCGCGCCGCCCTTCTCGTCCGCGGCGCCGTAATAGAGCCGGCGGATGCGCGCGAAGGAGATCGTCGCCGCGCACATCGCGCAGGGCTCCAGCGTCACGTGGAGGTCGAAGCCGGGCAGGCGTTCGGATCCGACGGCCTGGCAGGCCCGCCGGATCGCCAGCACCTCCGCATGCGCGGTCGGATCGAAGAGCGCGCGGGTCTCGTTGCCGGCGCGGGCCACGATCCGGTCCTCGAACACCACCACAGCGCCGACCGGCGTCTCTCCGCGTTCCGCGGCAAGATGGGCCTCGATCAGCGCTTCACCCATGTAACTCATGCGGGACACGCGGTTTCCCTCGTTTCGTCGACGGGTTTTTGATATGCGTCGCCCGAAACAAGGCATAGCGAAAAGATGAGCGACAGCAACGACGGTGGCCGCAAGAGCGGCGGCGGCAAGGGCGGCCCCCGTGGCGGCGGTTTCGGCAAGGGTCCGCGTCCGGGCGGCGGCGGAGGCGGTGCGCCCGGCGGACGCTCTGGCGGCGGCGATCGTCCGCGCAGCGGCAAGCCCGGTGCGGGCGGGGCGAAATTCGGCGGCGACCGCGCCGGCAAGCCGTTCCGGGCCCGCCCGGCCGCGGCCGACGGGGCGCCGCGCGGCGAGAGCACGGGCGGCGAGCGCAAGACGTTCCGCCCGCGCACCGAGCGTCCCGATGGCGATCGCAAGCCCTTCGTGAAGCGCGAAGGCGGCGGCGAGCGCGGCTCCTACCGCAGCACCGAGGGCGGCGAGCGCCCGGCACGCGGCGAGGGCGACAAGACCTTCACGCCGCGCTCGCGCGGCATGGTTTCGCATGGCGGCGCACCGAAGTCGGACGACGGGGGCGAGGCGCGTCCGCGTTCCTATGGCCGTCTCCAGCATGGCGACGTCGCCGGCGAAAGCCGCCGTCCGCCGCGCGAATCGGGCGAGCGCACCGAGCGGCCGCGCCGCGAGCGCAGCGACGACGATCGCGCGCCGCGACGCGACGCCGCCGAAAGCCCGGCCTCCGATGGCTCGATGCGGATCGCCAAGCGCCTGGCGCGGGCGGGCATCGCGTCCCGGCGCGACGCGGAAGGCATGATCGCCGACGGCCGCATCACGCTGAACGGCAAGCGGCTGGAGACGCCCGCCATCGACGTGACGATGCGCGACCGCATCGAGGTCGACGGCAAGCCCCTGCCGGCGATCGAGCGCACCCGCCTCTGGCTCTTCCACAAGCCGGCCGGGCTCGTCACCACCAATCGCGACCCGGAAGGGCGCACCACGGTGTTCGACCGCCTGCCGGAGGATATGCCGCGCGTCCTCTCGATCGGGCGCCTCGATATCAACACCGAGGGCCTGCTCCTCTTGACCAACGATGGCGGGCTGGCCCGTGTTCTCGAACTGCCGGCCACCGGCTGGCTGCGGCGCTACCGCGTGCGCGCCCGCGGCGAGGTCACGCAGGCCCAGCTCGACGAGCTGCGCCAAGGCGTCGCCGTCGACGGTGTGTTCTACGGCGCCATCGAGGCGACGCTCGACCGCGAGCAGGGTTCGAACGTCTGGATGACGCTTGGTCTTCGCGAAGGCAAGAACCGCGAGGTCAAGCGCGTGCTCGGCCATCTCGGGCTCGACGTGAACCGCCTGATCCGCCTGTCCTTCGGCCCGTTCCAGCTCGGCGATCTCGACGAGGGCGCGGTGCAGGAGGTGAAGGGCCGGATGCTGCGCGACCAGCTCGGCGAGCGCCTCATCGAGGAGGCCGGCGCCGATTTCGACGCGCCGATCGTCAACGAGTTCTCGAACAAGCCGGTGGCCGCGCCCCGGCGCTCCGAGGTCAGTGAGGAGCGCTCGGAGCGCACTGAGCGTCCCGCCAAGCCGAAGAACGAATGGATCAGCGCCAGCGAGACCGCGCCGAACCGCAAGAAGTTCGGCGAGCGCAAACGCGACGACGCGCTCGGTCGTCTCGACACGAAGGCGCCGCGCCCCGATCGCGGGGCCGGCGACCGGGGTGGTCGCACGTTCGAGAAGCGCGAGCGCCCCGCCTTCGGTGCCTCGCGTGACAAGCCGGCTTTTGGTGCGAGCCGCGACGGCGACAAGCCGCGCCGCTTCGGCGATCGCAAGGACACGGGCGGCGCCGACGAGCGTCCCGTGCGCAAGCCCGCGATGAACGAGCCGCGCCGCGCCGCCAATGTCTGGATGGCGCCCGGCGCCCGCGCCACCGGCGAGAAGAAGAAGGCCGAACGCGAGGATCGCGCCAAGCGCTTTCCGCGCACCGACGGTCCCCGGTCCGACGGCCCGCGCCCGGGCGGCTTCAAGCCGCGTGACGGCGATCGTCCGCGCACCGGTGGCTCGGACCGCCCGCGCGGTGACCGGCCGAGCGGCGGCGGGCGCCCTGGTGGGGGCAGTGGGGGCGGCGGCGGTCGCGGCCCGAAGGGCTGACGACCGGTGGCCATGCGCATCGTCGCGGGCAGTCTGAAGGGCCGCCCGCTCGCCACGCCGAAGGGTGAGGGCATCCGCCCCACGAGCGAGCGCCATCGCGGCGCTCTCTTCGACATTCTCGGTCACGGCTTCGGCTTCCGCTTCGAGGACGCGCGCGTCCTCGACCTCTTCGCCGGCACCGGGGCACTGGGGCTGGAGGCGATGTCGCGGGGCGCCCGCTACGGCGTCTTCGTCGAGGAAAGCGCGGAGGGGCGGGGGCTTATCCGCACCAATGTCGAGGCCTTCGGTCTCGGCGGCCACACCAAGATCCTGCGACGCGACGCGACGCGCCTCGGCCCGGCGGGCACGATCGAGCCCTTCGATCTGGTGCTCGCCGACCCGCCCTATGGGCGGCGTCTCGGCGAGGCGGCGCTCGCCGGCGCTCTTGGTGGCGGCTGGCTGAAGCCGGACGCGCTGATCGTGTTGGAAGAGGCGCTGGCCGCCCCGTTCGAGCCGATCTCCGGCCTCAGCGTCGAGGACGAACGCGAGATGGGCGAGACGCGCCTTCGCTTCCTGCGCCTCGCGCCAGCGTGAGCGGCAAGGCCCTCGCGATTCCAAGCCCTTACAAAAACGTAATTGGTGCCTTTCCTCCCGGTCCTTCATACCGGGCGTGACGAGCCCCGCGAAGCCGATCCAGAGCCCGATCCCGAGGAAACGCCCGACGATGACCTCCCTATCCCGCCGCGCCGGCACCTCGCTCCTGGCGCTGGCGCTCAGTGCCACCGCCCTGTCGCCGGTCCTGGCCCAGACCGCCCCCGCACCGGCCGCGACCACCCAGAAGACGGTGGCGCCGGCCGCGCCCACGCCTGCCGCCCCGACGCCGGCCGCCGCTGCGGCCGAGGCCAAGCGCCCGGCGATCGAGAGCTTCACGCTCGACAACGGTCTGCAGGTCGTGGTGCTGCCCGACCACCGCGCGCCCATCGCCACGCAGATGATCTGGTATCGCGTCGGCTCGGCCGACGAGGAGCGAGGCCAGTCCGGTATCGCGCATTTCCTCGAGCACCTGATGTTCAAGGGCACGAAGACCCATCCGACCGGCGAGTTCTCGGCCGCCGTCGCCGCGATCGGCGGCGAGGAGAACGCCTTCACCTCCTACGACTACACCGCCTACTACCAGCAGGTTCCCGTCGAAAGCCTGCGCCAGATGATGGCCTTCGAGGCCGACCGGATGGAGAACCTCGTTCTCTCCGACGAGGCCGTTTTGCCCGAGCGCGACGTGATCCTCGAAGAGCGCCGCATGCGCATCGACAACGAGCCAGGCGCGCAGCTCTCCGAGGCGGTGGACGCCGCGCTCTTCGCCAATAGCCCCTACGGCACGCCGGTGATCGGCTGGCGGCAGGAGATGGAAAAGCTGTCGCGCGATCAGGCGATCGCCTTCTACGACAAGTACTATACGCCGAACAACGCGACGCTGCTGGTCGCGGGCGACGTGACGCTCGATCAGGTGCGCGAGTATGCCGAGGCGACCTTCGGGCAGGTGAAGCGCCGGGCGGAGCCCGGCGAGCGCATGCGCCCGCAGGAGCCGATGCCGCTCGCCGCGCGCACCGTCTCGCTGTCGGATCCGCGCGTCACCCAGCCGAGCGTCCAGACCACCTATCTCGTCCCCTCCGAGAACACCGGCAAGCCCGGCGAGGCCGAGGCACTCGACCTTCTGGCCGACATCCTCGGCGGTGGCACCACGAGCCGGCTCTACCGTGCCCTCGTGGTCGATCAGGGCCTCGCCGCTGGAACCGGCGCCTATTACCAGGGCACGGCGCTCGACGACGGCCAGTTCATGACCTACGGCACGCCGCGCGGTCAGGCGACGCTCGAACAGGTCGAGACCGCCATCGACCGCGAGATCGCCAGGCTCATCGCGGACGGTGTTACCCCCGCCGAGCTGGAAGCGGCGAAGAACCGCGTGCGCAAGGCGCTGATCTATCAGCGCGACAACCAAACCTCGATGGCGCGGCGCTACGGCGCGGCGCTCTCGACCGGGCAGACGATCGCCGATGTCGAGAGCTGGCCGGACCGGATCGAGGCGGTGACGGTGGATCAGGTGAACGCCGCCGCGCGCACCTATCTCGACAAGAAGCGCTCGGTGACGGGCACCCTCCTGCCGGCCACCGCCGCGAGCGCCGCGGAGGCCAAGGCGCCCGCCGGCTCGCCCGCCGCGGCCGGTGCGGTGGACCCCGCGGCCGCGCCCGCCCCCGGCGACACGCGCTCCTGACGGATCGGACCTGAGATCATGACCGCTTTCTTCCAGACCATCCGCCGCGCTTCGCTGGCGCTCGGCTTCACCGGCATCGCCTCGCTCGGCCTCGCGACGGCGGCCGAGGCCGTCGACATCCGCGAGGTGACGAGCCCCGGCGGCATCAAGGCGCTGCTCGTCGAGGACTACACCAACCCGTTGATCGCGATGCGCTTCGCGTTTGAGGGCGCCGGCTCGACGCAGGACAAGCCGGGGCGGGAAGGCACCGCCAATCTCCTGTCCGGCCTTCTCGACGAGGGCGCCGGCGAGATCGGCAGCCAGGCGTTCCAGGCCAAGCTCGACGAGCTCGGCATCAGCCTGTCCTACGATGCCGGCTACGACAATTTCTCCGGCAACTTCCGCACGATCGTCGAGAACGAGGACGCCGCCTTCGACATGCTGCGGCTCTCGGTCAACGAGCCGCGCTTCGACGAGGAGCCGGTGGCGCGCATCCGCGGGCAGATCGCGGCCGGGATCGTGTCACAGGAGAACGACCCCGGCACGCTGGCGAGCAAGGCGTTCCGCGCCACCGTCTTCCCGAACCATCCCTATTCGCGGCCCGTCGAGGGCACGGTCGAGACGCTGAACGCAGTGACCGCCGAGGACCTGCGCACCTTCCGCAGCACCGCCTTCGGCCGCGACAATCTCGTGGTCGGCGTCGTCGGGGCGATCGATGCACAGACCCTCGGCCGCCGGCTCGACGAGGTCTTCGGTCCCTTGCGCGCCACGGCCGAGCTGACGCCGGTTCCCGACGTGCAGCCGGTGACCGGCAAGGTCGAGGCGGTGACGCTCGACGTGCCGCAGACGCAGATCCAGTTCGTGCTGCCAGGCGTCAAGCGCGATGCGCCGGACTTCTTCGCCGCCTACCTCGCCAACCACGTTCTCGGGGGCGGCTCCTTTACCTCGCGCCTCTATCAGGAGATCCGCGAGAAGCGGGGCCTCGCCTACGGCGCAGGATCCTCGCTCTCGAACTACGATCACGCCTCGCTTCTTGCCGGCTCGACGGCGACGCGCGCCGATAAGGCCACGGAAAGCGTCGGTATCATCCGCGAGCAGCTGAAGCGCCTCGCCGAGGAGGGCCCGACCGCCGACGAACTCGCCAAGGCCAAGGCCTTCGTGAAGGGCTCCTACGCGGTACAGAACCTCTCCTCGTCGCTGTCGATCGCCTCCACACTCGTCGGCATCCAGCTCGACGATCTCGGCATCGACTATATCGACCGCCGCCAGGGCCTCATCGATGCGGTGACGCTCGACGACGTGAAGGCGATCGCCAAGCGACTGCTCTCCGTCGAGCCGACGGTGATCACCGTCGGCCCTGCCGCCGCCTGAAATCTGCGCGGGGGAGGGTGCGAACCCGCTCGAACCCTCCCATCTTCAAATCAGGAAACGAACGCCTCTCGCGGCCGCGGCTTCGAGAGGCGTTTTTCGTTCGAGAGGACCAAAGCGCCGGATGAGCGAGATTGCGACCCCGAGTTCGAACCCGTCCGCCGCGCCCCGGATCGGCCTGGCGCTTGGTGGTGGCGGTGCCCGCGGCATCGCCCATATCCACGTGTTGCAGGCCTTCGACGATCTCGGCCTGAAGCCCGCCTCGATCGCCGGCACCTCGATCGGCGCGTTGATGGGCGCGGCCTATGCGGCGGGGCTTTCGGCGCGGGAGATCGCCGCCCACGTCTTCGAATCGCTGGCCAACCGACGGCTGGTGGTCGGCAAGCTCTGGCGAACGCGCCCGCCGAGCTTTGCCGAGTTCATCGCCGAAGGGGGCCTGCGCCTCGGCCAACTCAACGCGGAGCGCGTCGTCGCGGCCTTCCTGCCGCCGCGGGTGCCACGGCGCTTCGAGGACCTCGCCATTCCGCTGACGGTGATCGCCACCAACTTCTTCGAGGGGGTGGAATGCGAGCTCACCACCGGCGACCTCGCCAGCGCCATCGGCGCCTCCGCCGCGATTCCCGCCGTGTTCCGCCCGGTGCGGCGCGAGGGCGTGGTGCTGATCGACGGCGGCATCTCCAACCCGCTGCCCTTCGACGTCGCGGCGCGCGGCACGGATTTCGTGGTCGCCTGCGACGTCACCGGCGGGCCCGTCGCCTCCGGCGCGATGCTGCTGCCGACGCCGGTCGAGGCGATGTTCGGCGCCTCGCAGCTGATGATGCAGGCGATCATCCGAGCCAAGCTCGCTTGCGTGAAGCCCGACATTCTCATCCAGCCGGCGGTCTCGGGCTACAAGGTGCTGGATTTCCTGCGCGCGCGGATCATCGTCGAGGAAACGGCGTCGGTACGCGAGGAGACCAAGCGCGCCATCGAGGCGGCCTTCATCGCCCACCACTGGGCGCTCGGGCGCCCGTCGCCCGAAGAGATCGCGCGCACGGTGGCGTGAGGCCTCGCCTCAGCTCGTCGCCGTCTCCTCCAGAAACCGCATCAGCCCGCTCTCCACCTTCGTCAGCCCGTCGCGCCCGCGCCCCTTCAGGATGTTGCGCGGCAGGCGCTCCTCCTCGAAGGCCGTGACGATCTCGGGATGGACGTAGGAAGCGCGCGCCACAGCCGGCGTGTTGCGCAGGACCTCGCTGACCGAGCGCATCGCCTTGGCCACCGCGCGCTTGCGCTTGGCCTCGGTGTCCACCGCGGCGGGATCGACCTCCTCGACCAGGAACCGCAGAGCCTCGGCTGAGCCGTGGAAGGTGCGGAAGTCCTTGGCCGAGATGCGCTTGCCGGCGCTGTCGCGCAGGTATTCGTTCAGGCGGTTGGCGGTGAGGTCGTGTATCTTGCGGTCGTCGCCGCGGAAGTGGAAGAGCCGCTTGCCGCGACCTGCACGCATCTTCTCGAGCGAACGGACGAGGTTCTTATCCTCGATCTCGATGACGTTGAGCTTTTGCGACTTGCCGACGAACTTGAGGATCGCCCGGCTCTTGCGCAGCTTCAGATTGTCCTTGCGCAGCGAGGCGACGCCGCGCCCGCCATCCTCGGCATATTTCTCGTGGCCCGGGCGCATGGCGGATACGTCGATGAGTTTGGCGGCGACGGCCGACGTGGTGCGCTGGTCGAGGGCAGGACGGCGCAGATCCTTCTCCACCCGTTTGCGCAAGGTGGGCAACGCCCGGCCGAAGCGCAGCAGGCGCTCGGTCTTCACGGCGTTGCGAACGTTCACCCAGTCGTCGTGGTAGCGATATTGCAGGCGGCCCTTCTCGTCGCGCCCGGTCGCCTGGATATGCCCGGCCTCGTCGACGCAGATCTTCACGTCGCTCCAGGCCGGCGGGATCACCAGCGCCTTGATGCGCGCCTTCAGAAGCTTGTCGGTGATCTTTTCGCCGCCGGAAAAGCAGATGCGGTGACTGGCGCCGTGCGGGCGACGCTCCAGCGTGAAGTCGGCGGGATCGACCATGAGAAGGCCGAAGCGCAGGGCATGGAACTCGAGACGCTTGTTCATCGGATATCGGGTACGCAGCTGATCGTTCGGGCCAACGGCATTTCGCGCTGCGTCGTTCCCGCTCCGACCCTGCGGCGTTCGGTCCTTCCGCGGTTTCGCCGGCCTGCGGAACGTCGGCCGGCGGCCCGGCATTCCCTCGTCCGAACACGAAACGGAGTTGGATCATGGCCGGCATCTCGAAGGGCACCGAAGTCGAGTGGAAGTACGGGAAGGGCACCGCGACCGGCAAGGTCGAGGAGAAGTTCACCGAGAAGGTGACGAAGCAGATCAAGGGGAAGGAAATCACCCGCAACGCGACCGAGGATGAGCCCGCCTACCTCGTCAAGCAGGAAGACGGCGCCAAGGCGCTGAAGAAGGACAGCGAGGTCCACAAGGCCGATTGAGGCCTCGAACTCAACGTCGGGGCGATCGCCGCTTTCAGTCGGCGGTCGCCGCGTTGGCCGGTGTCTCCTCGGGACCGCGAAGGCTCCGCGGCTTCTGGCCGCGCGGCCGCCGGGCCTTCGATGGGCCGCCACCGTCGCCGCCGTCCTTGCCCGAGCGCGGCTTGACCAGCGGTTCCGGTGTTGCCTTGTTCGGTGCGAAGACGCTGCCGCCCGCTCCGAGGCCGCGCGCCTGCTGCAGGGCGAGGCGCTCGGCGTCTCGCTTGCGGACGTCCTCGACGATCTCGCGGACTTGCGCCGTCTCGAAGCCGAGTTCGCTCAAGGTTTCGCCGCCGAAGCGCAGCGCCGATTCCAGCGTCTCGCGGATCTCGAAGGCGACGCCCCGCTCGCGCAGCAGCAGCGAGTGGTTTCGATCGTAGGAGCGAACGAAGAGTTGCACGTTCGGGAACTCCGACCGCACCAGCTCGACGATCTGGTTCGTCACCTCCGGCTTGTTGGTGCAGACGGCGACGATCTTGGCCTGTCGGATACCGGCGGCCTCCAGCACCTCGCGCCGCAGCCCGGAGCCGAAATAGATGCGGAAGCCGAAGCGCCCGGCCGTCTTGATGCGCTCGGCCGAGGAATCGAGGATCGTCATCTCGAGACCGCTGGAGAGCAGCACCTGCGCCGCCATCTGGCCGAAGCGCGAGAAGCCGATCATCAGGATGTCGGATCCCGCGCCCTCGAAATCCTCCTCCAGCTGCTCGCCCTCGTCGTCCTCTTCCTCCGTCAGGCGGCGGCCGAGATAGGCGGTGAGCGGCGTCAACGCCATCGAGAGCGTCACCACCGAGACGAGGAGCGAGCCGACGGCGCCGTCGAAGATCGCCGAGGCGCTGGCGGCCGAGAACAGCACGAACGCGAACTCGCCGCCCTGCGGCAGCACGAGGCTGGTGCGCAGCGCGTTGGCGTGGGTCTCGCCGAACAGGCGGCATAGCGGATAGAGGATCGCCGCCTTCACCGCCATCAGCGCGGGCGCGCCGAGAAGGATGATCCACCAGTTCGTGCGGATCACCTCGATGTCGAGCGACAGGCCGACCGCGATGAAGAACAGGCCGAGCAGCAGGCCGCGGAACGGGTCGATATTGGCTTCGAGCTCGTGGCGGTAGGAAGATTCGGCCAGGAGCACCCCGGCGATGAAGGAGCCCATCGCCATCGAGAAGCCGGCCAGCCCCATGAGAAGCGCCGAGGCCAGCACGACGAAGAGCGCGGCCGCGATCATCACCTCGCGCGCGCCGGCATTGGCGAGCACCCGGAAAAACGGGTTGATCAGGTAGCGTCCGGCGAGGATGAGGAGCGCCAGCGCGCCGAAGGATTTGGCGACCTCCATCGGATCGATGCCGGTGGCAGCCTCTGCGCCCGCGCCCGGCGCCAGCAGTGGCAGCACCGCCAGCAGCGGCACGATGGCGAGATCCTGAAACAGCAGCACCGAGAAGGAGGCCTGGCCGAAGCGCGTGTTGAGGCTGCCCGATTCCTCGAGAAGCTGCAGCGCGAAGGCCGTCGACGACAGCGCCAGCCCGAAGCCGATGACGCTCGCAGCCCGCCAGCCGATCGGCAGCAGCATGAGGAGGCCGGCCAGCACCGCGCCGGTGAGCAGCACCTGCGCGAGGCCGAGGCCGAAGATCTGGCGCCGCAGCGCCCAGAGGCGCGAAAGCTTCAGTTCCAGTCCGATGATGAAGAGCAGGAAGACGACGCCGAGCTCGCCGATATGCAGGATCTCACCCTGTCCGCTGTCGATGACGCGGGTGACGGGGCCGAGCACGATGCCCGCGAAGAGGTAGCCGAGAACCGTCCCGAGGCCGATCCGCTTGAACAGCGTGCCCGCCAGAATGCCGCCTCCCAGGATCAGGAGGATGTCGAGAAACAGGGGCGCGGTCTCTTCCACGAGAGTCCTCCAGGTCGATTCGCGCGGACGGCGGGCGATAGCGGCAGCTTGATTGGAACGAATCGCATAATAGATGGTGCGGATGCAAAAGGTTCGGCAGATTTCACCATGAACGACGATATCCAGCGCCTCGCCGACCTCGGCGACCGGTTGATCGAGGCCGCGCGACGCCATGGCGCCGATGCGGCGGATGCGGCGGTGGTGCGCTCGCGCTCGCGCTCGGCGCAAGTGCGCCTCGGCGCGGTCGAGGAACTGGAGTCGTCGGAGAGCGATGACCTCTCGCTCCGCGTCTTTGTCGGGCGCCGCGTCGCCACCGTATCGGCCGACATCCGGGCCGATGCCGATCGCTTGGCCGAGCGGGCCGTGGCGATGGCGAAGGTCTCGCCGGAAGACCCCTATGCCGGGCTCGCCGATCCCGCGCTCCTTTCCACCGGCGATGTCGAGCTCGATCTGTTCGACGACACCGAGATCGCCGGCGAGGCGCTGGTCGAGGCGGCGCAGGCGATGGAGGCGGCCGCGCGCGGGGTCGCCGGCGTCACCAATTCGGGCGGTGCCTCCGCCGGCACCGGCGTCACCGGCCTCGTGCTCGTCACCTCCACCGGATTTCGCGGCTGGCGCATGCGCTCGGGCTTCTCGCGCTCGGTCAGCGTCATCGCCGGCGAGGGCACCGGCATGGAGCGCGACTACGACTTCGATTCGCGCATGCATGTCGGTGATCTCGACGCCGCCGAGGCGATTGGCCGGCGTGCCGGCGAGCGCGCGGTGCGCCGCCTGTCGCCGGCCAAGGTCGCGACCGGGCGCTACGCCATCGTGCTCGACCCCCGCGTCTCGCGCGGGCTGATCGGCAGCCTTCTCGGCGCGATCAACGGCGCCGGCATCGCGCGTGGCACGAGCTTCCTGAAGGATCGGATGGGCGAGCGGATCCTCCCCGAGGCCCTCAGCCTCGTCGACGATCCGCTTCTCGTGCGCCGACCGGGCTCGCGCCCCTTCGATGGCGAGGGCGTGCGCGGCCAGCCGCTGCATCTCGTGGAGAACGGCGTGCTGCGGCACTGGCTGCTCGACGGCGCGACGGCGCGCGAGCTGAAGCTCACGCCGAACGGGCGGGCCTCGCGCTCCTCCTCGGGCGTCTCGCCCTCCTCGACCAACGTCACCCTTACCTTCGGCGACCGCACGCCGACGGAGCTGATCCGCGACACGCACAAGGGCATCTACGTCACCGAGATGATCGGCCACGGCGCCAATCTCGTCACCGGCGACTATTCGCGCGGCGCTTCCGGCTTCATGATCGAGAACGGCCAGCTGACGCATCCGGTCTCGGAGTTCACGGTGGCGGGGCATCTGCGCGACATGCTGCTCGCCATCGAGCCGGCCAACGACGGCGACGAGCGCTTCTCGGTGAACACGCCGACGCTGCGGGTCGGCGAGATGACGGTGGCCGGAGCCTGAGCGAGATGGAGGACGCCGCCGCCGACCTGCAGCTTCTCACGGAGGCCGCCGCCGAGGCGGGGCGCATCGCGCTCGGCTTCTGGAAGCGCGACCCGGAGGTGTTCTGGAAGGGCTCCTCGCCGGTCTCGGAGGCCGACTTCGCCGTGGACGACCATCTGCGGCGCACGCTGCTCGGCGCGCGGCCCGACTATGGCTGGATCTCCGAGGAGACCGCGGCGCAGCCGGCAGGGGCGGGGGAGGAGCGGTTCTTCGTGGTCGATCCCATCGACGGCACGCGCTCGTTCCTGCGCGGCGAGGCCACGTGGTGCGTCTCGATCGCGGTGATCGCGCGCGGCCGGCCGGTCGCCGGCATCATCGACGCGCCGGCGCTCGAGGAGGTGCTGGGCGCCACCGCCGACGGTCCGGCCCAGCTGAACGGCGAGACGATCCGGGTTTCGCCGGAGCCCGAGGACGGGCGGCTGCGCCTGTCGATGCCCGACGGCATGCGCCGAAAGCTGGAAGGGCAGCACGGCGCCCGCATCGACTTCGCCCCGGGCGTGCCCTCGCTGGCCTATCGCCTGGCGCTCGTCGCCAGCGGCCGGCTCGACGGCACGCTCATTCTGCCGCGCGCCAACGACTGGGACATCGCGGCCGGCGACCTCATCCTGGAGCGCGCCGGCGGGGCGCTCGCCCGGCTCGACGGCTCCCGCCACCTTTACAATCCGGCCCCGGAAAGGCATGGCGTTCTCGTCGCCGGCGGCACCGACCGTCTCGCCCAGCTCCTCGCCTATGGCGGCGTCGCCGCCTGACGCGGCCCCGCCCGTCTCGCCTCCCAACCGTCTCACCCGGAGTTCACGCCTCATGGTCACCGAAGAAGAGCCAAAGCAGCGCCTGCACCTCGTGTTCGGCGGCGAGCTGAAGGATCTCGGCGCCGTCGACTTCCGCGACCTCTCGGCGCTCGACATCGTCGGCATCTTCCCCGACTACGCCTCGGCGCAGGCCGCATGGCGCGCCAAGGCGCAGGCGACGGTCGACCACGCCTCGATGCGCTACTTCATCGTCCACATGCACCGCCTTCTCGATCCCGAGACGGTTTGAGCGCGGCGGGATCGCCCCCGCGTGGATGAGCATCCGCCCGCCGGCGGGCGTCAGGGGCGGCCGCGCAAGCGACTGCGGGTGCGCCTGCAGCGGCGCCTGAAGACGCTCTATCGCTCGCCCGTCGTCTCGCGGCTGGCGGGGCGGGCGATCTACGACGCGCTGCGCTTCGTGCGACGCACGCAGCGCCCCGCGCCCGGCTCCAGCGACTTCGATGCGCTGCTGGCGAGCCAGCATCCCGCGATCGTGGCGCTCTGGCACGGGCAGCATCTGCTTGCCCCCTTCTTCCGCCCGGTGCGCCTGCCCTATGTGGCGCTGCTCTCGCGCAATGCCGATGCCGAGATCAACGCCGCCGTGGTCGAGCGTTTCGGCATCGAGACGGTGCGCGGCTCGGGCGGGCGCGTCCGCGAAGCGGCTTCGCGCAAGGGCGGCGCGCGGGCGCTGATCCAGCTAATGCGCAAGCTGCGCGAGGGCTTCGGCGTCTGCATGATCGCCGACGTGCCGAAGGGCGTGCCACGCGAGGCGGGCCTCGGCATCGTCACGCTTGCGCGACTTTCGGGCCGGCCGATCGTGCCGAGCGCGGCGGTGACGAGCCGGCGCCGGGTGCTCGAAAAAACCTGGGACCGGACCACCCTGCCGCTGCCCTTCGGCCGCATTGCCGTGGTCATGGAGGATCCGATCTTCGTTCCCGCCGACGCCGACGCGGCGGCGATGGAGGAGATCCGCGCGAGGCTGACCCTCGCGATCGAACGGGCGAACCGAAGGGCGATCCTCCTGGCCGATGGCCGGGGCGACACCTTCGAACGGGAAGCGGAACGCAGGCAGTGACGGGACAGCGACGTTGAGCGAAGGCTGGGCGAAGACGGCACTGACGGCCTACCGCATCGCGGGGTCGCTGGCCTATCCCGCGATCGGCCCTTATGTCGGCTGGCGCGCGGCGCGCGGCAAGGAAGAGCGCCACCGCCGGCGTGAGCGCTACGGCTATGCCGGCGAACCGCGCCCGGACGGCGTGCCGCTCGTCTGGGTCCACGCCGCCAGCGTCGGCGAAAGCTCGGCGGTCGCCTCGCTCGTCCAGGCCATCGCCGACGACGGCATCCGCGTGCTGATGACCACGGGCACGGTCACGTCGGCGGCGATGGTGCGCGACCGGCTGGGCGACACGGTGATCCACCAATACGTGCCGCTCGACCTTCGCCCCTTCGTGCGGCGCTTCCTCGACCATTGGCGACCGGATCTGGCGATCGTCGCCGAGAGCGAGATCTGGCCGATGACGATGCTCGAGCTCGCGCACCGCCGCGTGCCGCAGATCCTCGTCAACGCGCGCCTCTCCGACCGCTCCTTCAAGCGCTGGCGCTCGGCGCCGCGCCTCGCCGAGGCGCTGCTCGAGAACCTCGCCCACATCGTGGCGCAGTCGGATGTCGACGGCGAGCGCTACCATCTCCTCGGCGCGCGCGCCGTGACCGTTGCCGGCAATCTCAAGGCCGACGTGGAGGCGCCGCCGGTCAACCGCGAGGATCTCGCCGACGCGCGCCGGGTGCTCGGCCTTCGGCCCGTCTGGGCTGCGATCTCGACCCATGAGGGCGAGGAGGCGATGGCGGCCGAGATCCATCTGCGCCTGCGCGAGGACCGGCCGCGCCTGCTGACGATCATCGTGCCGCGCCATGTCGAGCGCTCCGACGCGGTGGAGAAGGATCTGAAGGCGCGCGGTCTCGCGGTCGCCCGCTGGAGCCGGGGCGAGCTGCCCGATCCCACCACCGACGTGCTTCTCGGCGACACGATCGGCGACATGGGTTTCTATCTGCGGCTCACCGAGATCGCCTTCGTCGGCAAGTCGATCCATGGCGAGGGCGGACAGAACCCGCTGGAGGCTGCCATGCTCGGTGTTGCCATCCTGTCGGGGCGCTTCGTCCAGAACTTCCGCGAGGTGTACCAGCGGCTCATCGACCGCGGCGGCGCGCGGATCGTCGAGGACGGCGCGGAACTTGGGCATGTCGTCGCGGACCTGTTCTCGCATCCCGAGACCCGGCGCGCGATGATCGCCGCGGCCAAGGACGGGGTCGACGACATGGGCGGAAGCCTGCGCCGCACGATGGGCGCGCTCGACCCGTTCCTGCTGCCGATGCGCCTGTCGCTGCATCGGCGCGACGAGACGCGGTGATGCTGGCGCGCGCGCCCGCCTTCTGGTGGCACGAGGAGGCCGGCTGGCAGGCCCGCATCCTCGGGCCCGCCGCCGCGCTCTACGGCGCGGTGTCGGGGCGCCGTATGGCGCGAGGCGTCCGTGCCGAGGCCGGCCTTCCCGTCATCTGCGTCGGAAACTTCACGGTGGGCGGCGGCGGCAAGACGCCGACGGCGCTGGCGCTGGGGCGGGCCGCGCTGGCGCTCGGCCGCCGGCCCGGCTTCCTGACGCGCGGCCATGGCGGTCGCGGCGGCGCGGCCGTGCTCGCCGATCCCGCCCGCCACGATGCGGCGCGGGTCGGCGACGAGGCGATGCTGCTGGCGGCGCTCGCGCCGACCGCCGTCGCGGCGGACCGACTGGCGGGCGCGCGGCTTCTCGCGCAAGCCGGCTGCGATCTCGCCATCATGGACGACGGGTTCCAGAGCGCCCGGCTGCGCGCCGACCTGTCGCTGATCGTGGTCGATGCGGGGCGGGGCCTCGGCAATGGCCGCGTGCTGCCGGCAGGGCCGCTGCGCGCACCGCTCGGCCGCCAGCTCGCCGATGCCGACGCGCTTCTGGCGATCGGCGAGGGACGGGGCGCGGACCAAGCGGCCGATCTGGCGCAGAGGGCGGGCAAGCCGCTGCTGCGGGCGCGCTCGTTGGCGCCGAACGCGTCGGCTTTCGCCGGGCAGCGGGTGCTCGCCTTCTGCGGCATCGCCGACCCCAGCAAGTTCCACCGCTCGCTCGAAGATGCGGGCGCCGAGATCGTCGCCTCCACCGATTTTCCCGATCATCACATGTTCACGCCGGACGAGGCCCGCGCGCTTTTGAGCGAAGCCGACAGTCTCGGGCTGATGCTGGCGACCACCGCCAAGGACCACGCGCGGTTGGGATCGGCCACAGGCGTCGGCGCGGCGCTCGGTGCGCGGGCAAGCGTTCTCGAACAGGTGCTACGCTTCGAGCATACCAGCGATGCGGGCGATCTGGTGACGCAGGCGCTGCAGAGCTTCGCCAGACGATCGGCATCCTGACGCGAGCGGTCAGCCCTTCGAGCGCTTGCGAAGGCCCGGGTCGATCTCGAGTTCGCGTGCCAGCGATGCGGCGGCGTCGCGATAGGGCTCCTGCCGCTGGACGCTCCAGTACTTGAGGAGATCCAGCGGGATCGCCTCGCCGGTGACGACACAGCGCACGAAGGCGCCGGGCCGGATCACCTCGAAATCGGCGTCGAGGTAGCGAAGACGGGCTTCGCCGCCGCTGTCCATGCGGTTCATCATCGGTGTCTCGACGCGCAGATCGGGCCTTGCGGGCGGGCGGCGGCGCGAGCGCTGCCCTTTCATCTCTCGCGTTGTTCCATCCTACGCGGCGCGAAGTCAACGGCTGGCGCGGCAGCGCTACCGCCGGCCGAACAGACGCTCGATGTCGACGAGCTTCAGCTCGATGAAGGTCGGGCGTCCGTGGTTGCAGGTGCCCGAACCGGGCGTCGCCTCCATCTGGCGCAGAAGCGCGTTCATCTCCGCCGGGTTCAGCCGTCGCCCGGCGCGCACCGAACCATGGCAGGCCATCGTCGCAGCGACATGATCGACGCGCGCCTGGAGCCCCGCGCCGGTGCCGCTGTCGGCGAGTTCGTCGGCGAGATCGCGTACAAGCGCGCCCGCATCCACCTCGCCGAGCAGCGCCGGCGTCTCGCGCACCATCACCGCGCCCGGCCCGAAGCGCTCGAGCCGCAGGCCGAAGCGCTCCAGCGTCGCGGCCGCTTCGCCCAGCCGGTCGGCGTCGGCTTCCGGCAGGTCGACGATTTCGGGCAGCAGCAGCATCTGTGAGGGGAGGGGGCTGGCGTGCAGCGATCCCTTCAGCGCCTCGTAGACGAGGCGCTCGTGCGCGGCATGCTGATCGACGATCACCAGACTGTCGTGCGTCTCGGCGACGATGAAGGCCCGGTCGATCTGCGCGCGCGCAGCGCCGAGCGGAAACTCGTCTGCGCCGGACGCCGTCTCCGTCGGCGTGGCAGCGCGAGCCGAGGGCGTGAACCCCTCGAAGCGCGCGGACGCGGCGCGACGGGAGTGGGCGGACGGCTCCGCGGCCAGCGGCCGGAAGGGCGAGGCCGCCAGATCGTAGTCGCCGGCGTGGCGCTCGCCGAACCCGCCCCCGATGCCACGGGGCGCGGCAGCTGGTGCGATCTGCTGCTCCGCTCCCGCACCGCCTGTCGGGGCTGGCAAGACTCCGGGGCGAAACCGCGCCATCAGGCCACCCGCGCCCTCGGTCGAGCCGCGAAGCGCGATGTTCGCAAGCGTCGCGCGGATGGCGCCGACGATCAGACCGCGTATCAGGCCGGGATCGCGGAAGCGCACGTCGGCCTTGGCCGGATGGACGTTGACATCGACGTCGCGCGGATCGAGGTCGATGAAGAGGACGCAGACGGGATGGCGGTCGCGCGCCATCGCATCTGCATAGGCGCCGCGGATCGCCGAAAGGATCATCTTGTCGCGCACCGGACGCCCGTTGACATAGGCGTATTGGTGCAGCGCGTTGCCGCGATGGAAGGTCGCCAGGCCGGCATGGCCGGTGAGGCGCACGCCTTCGCGCACCGCGTCGAGCGCAAAGGCATTCTCGGTGAAGTCGGTGCCGATCACCTGCGCGATCCGGTCGGTCTCACGCCCGGGCGCCACCGCCTCGAGGATCGTCTGCGTGCGGTCCTCGCCCGTCAGCTCGAAGCGCACGGCCGGAAAGGCAAGCGCGATGCGCCGCACCACCTCGGTGATCGCCGCCGACTCGGCGCGGTCGCTCTTGAGGAACTTCAGCCGTGCGGGAACGGCGTGGAAGAGGTCGCGCACCTCGATCACCGTACCGGCGCCGAGCGACGCGGGACGCGGCCCGTCCTGGCGCCCACCCTGGACGAGGATCTCGTGCGCGCCCGCCGCGCCGTTGGCGCGCGAGCGTAGCGACAGCCGCGCCACCGAGCCGATCGAGGGCAGCGCCTCGCCGCGAAAGCCGAGCGTGCTGATGGCATCGAGCCCGCCGCCGAGCTTCGAGGTGCAGTGGCGGCGCACCGCCAGCGGCAGTTCGGCGAGCGAGATGCCGTGGCCGTCGTCGGCAATGCGCAGCAGGCTTTTGCCGCCGCCCGCCGTGACGATCTCGATGCGGCTCGCGCCGGCGTCCAGGCTGTTTTCGAGCAGTTCCTTCACGACGCTCGCCGGCCGCTCGACCACCTCGCCGGCGGCGATCTGGTCGATCAGGGTCTCGGAGAGTTGCTCGATGGGCATGATGGGGCTTCCGGCACGGCGCGAGCCGCCAACATAGGCATTCCCGCCGCCGCTGAACACCGCCGGGGTGACGGGCGCTTATGCGCCCGGTCAGTCCCGATGGGGCTAGTGCGCCGCCTCCACGGCCACCTCCCGCACCACGAAGACGGCACGCGGCGTCACCGTCAGCGACGATGTCGGATCGAGCGGGCGGGGGGCGAGGTCCGGGCGGTCGGACTGGAGTTCGAGGCGATAGGCGAGACCCGCGCCGAGCGGCGGCAGCCGGACGGTGCGCGCCTGCCGGTCGGCGTTGAGATAGACGAGGACGGCAGGGGCGGGGCGGGCCTCGCCCCGATCACACGGCGTCTCGCTCGGTCCGCCCGCAAGGCGTGCCGCCAGCCAGCGCCGCTCGCCGTCCCGCCAGTCGCGCTCGTGCATCGGCCCGCCGTCCTCGCCGAGCCAGACGACGTCCGGGGTGCCTCCGCAATCGGCGCCGTTGAGGAAGCGGTCGGCGTGGAGCGCCGGTTCGGCCGCGCGCAGCGCCACGAGGCGCGCGGTGAAGTCGCAGAGGTCCTCGTCGGCGCCGGCCCAGTCGAGCCACAGCACCTCGTTGTCCTGCGCATACCCGTTGTTGTTGCCGCCTTGCGTTCGACCCATCTCGTCGCCCGCGACGATCATCGGCGTGCCGCGCGCCACCATCAGCGTCGCCAAGAGCGCCCGCACGTCGCGCCGGCGCGCCTCGATGATCGAAGGATCGCTCGTCGCGCCCTCGGTGCCGTTGTTCCAGGAATGGTTGTCGGCATGGCCGTCGCGGTTGTTCTCGCCATTGGCCTCGTTGTGGCGCTCGGCATAGGCGACAAGATCGGCGAGCGAGAACCCGTCATGGGCGTCGATGAAATTGACGCCATCGTTCGGGGTGCGACCCTCGCCTGCGAAGAGATCGGGCGAGCCGGAGAGGCGCGTCGCGAGCGCGCCGACCATTCCGGCATCGCCGCGCCAGAAGCGGCGCACGTCGTCGCGGAACCGATCCTGCCATTCGAGGAAGGGGCGCGGGAAGCGCCCGACCTGATAGCCGCCCGGCCCGATGTCCCACGGCTCGGCGACGTGGAGGCGGCCCGCCAGCACCGGGTCGGCTGCCAGCATCCGGAAGAACGGGGCATCCGGTCGGAACCCTTCGGGCGTGCGGCCGAGAATGGGGGCGAGATCGTAGCGAAAGCCGTCGATGCCGGCGCGCGTCACCCAGGTGCGCAGCGCGTCCACCGCCATCTGCGCCACCGGCTCGCGCCAGAGCGCGAACGTGTTGCCGGTGCCGGTGTCGTTGACGAGCGTGTCGGGATCACCGGGCGCGGCGGCGTAATAGGTGCGGTTGTCGAGCCCGCGATAGGCGATCGTCGGGCCGAACCGGTCGCTCTCGCCGGAATGGTTGAGCACGACGTCGAGGAGGACGCGGATGCCGCGCGCGTGCAGCGCTTCGACGGTCCGGCGGATCTCGGCCCAGCCGCCGGGCGAGAGGCGCGGGTCGGGCGCCATGTGCGTGATGGGATTGTAGCCCCAGGCGTTCGTCAGCCCGAGCGCCGAGAGATGTCGCTCGTCGAGGGCGGCAGCGAGCGGCATCAGTTCCACCGTCTCGACGCCGAGGCGCGTCAGGTGTTCGAGGACGGCCGGCTCGGCGAGCGCGGCGACGGTGCCGCGCAGGCGCTCTGGCACGAGCAGATGGCGCTGCGTGAAGGCGCGCACCAGAAGCTCGTAGGTGAAGCCCGGTCGGCGGAAGGGCAGGGGCTCGGCCGGACCCTCGGCTCCTTCCACCACGGCGCGCGGCACGAGCGGCGCGGTGTCGATGGCGCGAGACGGCGGTGCGGCGAGCGTCGGATGATAGAGGAAGGGCCGGTCGATCCGCGTCGCGTAGGGGTCGACCAGCAGTTTCGAGGCATCGAAGCGATGGCCGTTCGCGGGATTGAAGGGTCCGTGCGCGCGGTAGCCGTAGAGCGCGCCGACGCGAAGGCCCGGGACGAAGCCGAAGTGAACGCCCCCGTCGCCGCGCCGGGGCAGCGTCAGGCGCTGCGCTTCGACCGTGCCGGCTGCTTCGAAGAGGCAGAGCTCGATGCGCTCGGCATGGTCGGAGAAGACGGCGAACTGCACGCCATCGGCCTCCGGCGTCGCGCCGAGCGTTGCGGGGCGGCCGCGTTCCGCCGTGATCGTCTGCATCGCCGCTTCCCTTCGAGCATTTCCGGACGAATCGGACACGCTTGGCCATACGTCAATGCGGATCAACAAAGACCTGAAGGGCCCGTCCGCCGAACCGGTGTTCGCGGACCCGTGCCCCAGCCTTTAGAGGCCGCCCTGCCAGGCGCGGACGGCATCGAGCGGATAGAGAAGCATGAGAACGTTGAGCGTCAGGTTATCGCGGATGAGAACGGCCGTCAGAATTTCGAGGCCGAGCGCCACCGCGACGCTGACGAAGACCGGGAGGCGCGAGGCGAACGCGAAGCCCACCATCATGAACGCCACGTCGGACACCGAGTTGAGAACGCTGTCGCCGAAATAATCGAGCGCGATCGTCGCCTCGCGGTAGCGCTGGATCACCGCGTCCGTGTTTTCCGTCAGCTCCCAGATGGCCTCGATCAGCACCGCACCCACGAGACGCAGCCCCATCGGATGGCGGCGCGCCAGCCACCAGAAGCCGGCGTAGAAGAGCAGCCCGTGGATGAAATGAGAGGGCGAATACCAGTCCGAGAGATGTTGCGAGTTTTCCGAACTCGCCACCGTGCCGTGCCACAGCTTGATCGTGCCGCAGGCGCAGATCGGCACCCGCCCCATGGCAAGCAGGATCGCCGCCATGACGGCGACGATCGCGGCGCAGAGGACGAGATGCCAGAGTTTGACCCGGCGGTCGGTGCCGCCGGGCGACACGCGCTCCCGGTTGGGAGCGCTCAGGTGCGCACGTCCGGCGCGTCGCGGCCCGTGCGCTTGGTGATCTCGCCGATCGCGTCGGCGGTTCGCACGAGTTCGCCGAGCGCCTCCTCGATCGTCATGTCGAGGCGACCGCTCTCGGGCTCATAGCGCTCGATATAGACGCGAAGCGTCGCGCCCTTGGTGCCGGTGCCCGACAGGCGGAAGACGATGCGCGAGCCGCCGGAAAAGACGATGCGCACGCCTTGGCCGGTGGAGACCGAGCCGTCGATCGGGTCGCGATACGAGAAGTCGTCGGCCTCCGACACGACGAGCGTGCCGAAGCGCTGGCCTGCCATCGAGGCGAGACGATCGCGCAAGCTCTCCATCAGGCCCTCGGCGGCGGCCTTGTCGACCTCCTCGTAGTCGTGGCGCTGGTAGTAGTTGCGGCCGAACTCGCGCCAATGCGCGGCGACGATGTCGGCGACGCTCGTCTTGCGAACGGCGAGGATGTTGAGCCAGAGCAGCACGGCCCAGAGCCCGTCCTTCTCGCGCACGTGGTCGGAGCCGGTTCCGGCGCTCTCCTCGCCGCAGATCGTCACCTTGCCGGCGTCGAGAAGATTGCCGAAGAACTTCCAGCCTGTCGGCGTCTCGTAAAGGCCGATGCCGCGCTTCTTGGCGACGCGGTCGGCCGCGCCGCTCGTCGGCATGGAGCGGGCGATGCCGGCGATGCCGTTGGCGTAGCCCGGTGCCAGATGCGCGTTGGCGGCGAGCACGGCCAGCGAATCGGAGGGCGTCACGACGATGCCGCGGCCGAGAATCATGTTGCGGTCGCCGTCGCCGTCCGAGGCCGCACCGAAATCGGGCGAGGTCGGGCCCATCATCAGGTCGACGAGGGGCGCTGCCCAGACGACGTTCGGATCGGGATGGCCGCCGCCGAAATCTTCCGATGGCTCGCCGTTGATCACCGTGCCGACGGGCGCGCCGAGACGGCGCCCGAGGATCTCGTGGGCGTAGGGGCCCGTGACCGCATGCATGGCGTCGAAGCGCAGCGTCAGGCCGCCGGCGATCGCCTCGCGGATCGCGGCGAAGTCGAACAGCGTTTCCATGAGCGTGGCATAGTCGGTGACGGGATCGACGACCTCGACCTCCATCTCGCCAACCCGGCTCGTGCCGACGACGCCGAGATCCGGCGCTTCCTCCGATACGATCTTGTATTCGGTGATCTCGCGGGTGCGACGGTAGATCGCCTCGGTGATGCCCTCGGGCGCCGGGCCGCCATTGGCGATGTTGTACTTGATGCCGAAGTCGCCGTCGGGCCCGCCGGGATTGTGCGAGGCCGACAGGATGATGCCGCCGGCCGCCTTGCGCTGGCGGATGAGGTTCGAGGCCGCCGGCGTCGACAGGAGGCCGTTCTGCCCGACCACGACCTTGCCGACGCCGTTGGCGGCGGCCATGCGGATCGCCTTGCGCACCACGTCGGCGTTGAAGTAGCGGCCGTCGCCGCCGATCACGATGGTTGCCCCCGCCGGCCGCTCGGACGCATCGAAGATCGCCTGCAGGAAGTTCTCGGCGTAATTCGGCTGCTGGAAATGCGTCACCTTCTTGCGAAGGCCGGAGGTGCCGGGCTTCTGGTCGTCGAAGGGTGTGGTCGCGACGGTCTGGATCATGACGTCAGGGTCTTTCGGGGACGAGGCTTCGGTAGAGGTCGGCGTAGCGGCGGGCGCTGCCCGTCCAGGAAACGTCGCTCGACATGGCGGTGAGCTGCAGATCGCGCCAGAGCGGCGGATCGGCATAGAGGCGAGCCAGACGCGCGATGCCGTCGAGCAGCGCTTCGCGCGTCACCGGGGCGAAGATGAAGCCGGTGGCGACGCCCGCGGCCTGCGCGGCGAAGTTGGCATCGATCACCGTATCGGCAAGGCCGCCGACGCGGCTGACCACCGGCAGGCAGCCGTAGCGCAGGGCATAGAGTTGCGTCAGGCCGCAGGGTTCGAAGCGCGAGGGCACGAGCAGCGCATCGGCACCCGCCTGCACCCGGTGCGACAGGATCTCGTCATAGCCGATGCGAACGCCCATCCGGCCGGCATGGCGCGCCGCGGCGCCGAGGAACGAGCCTTCCAGCATCCGGTCGCCCGAGCCGACGATGACGAGGCGGCAGCCGGACGCGACGATGTCGTCGCAGGCCTCGGCGAGCAGATCGAGGCCCTTCTGCCAGGTCAGGCGTGAGACCACGGCGAGGATCAACGTGTCGTCCTCTTCGAGCGCGAACTCGGCTTCGAGCGCGCGCTTGTTGATCTGGCGCCGGAAGATATCGCCGCGCGTGAAGGTCGCGGCGATATGCGGGTCGTTTGCCGGATCCCAGGTCTCGATGTCGATCCCGTTGACGATGCCCGTCAGGCGATCGGCGCGACCGCGCAGCAGGCCGTCGAGACCCATGCCGCCCGCCGCCGTCAGGATCTCGGCGGCATAGTTCGGGCTGACCGTCGTGATCGCGTCGGCGGCGCGCAGGCCCCCCTTGAGGAAGCCGACCGAGCCGTAATACTCGACGCCGTCGACGCCCCAGGCATCGGCCGGCAGTCCGAGATCGGGAAAGACCGTGTGGGGAAAGGCGCCCTGGAACGCGAGATTGTGGATCGTCAGGACGGTGCGCGGCCGGCTCGGCTGGCGTTCCAGATAGACCGGGGCGAGCGCCGCCTGCCAGTCGTGCGCATGGACGATGTCGGGCCGGTAGCCCGCGATCGCGCCCATCCCGACGAGGCTCGCCGCCTTCGAGAGCGCCGCGAAGCGCGCCCAGTTGTCGGGGTGATCGTAGCCGTTGAGCCCGATATAGGGGCCGCCCGGCCGATCGAAGAGGTGAGGGGCGTCGAGGAGGAGAAGGTCCAGCCCGGCGACGGTCGCGCCGAGAATGCGCGCCGGGCCGCCGAACAGGTCGTCGATCTCCGTGAGGATCGCGTTCTCGCCGAGATCGGCGAGAACGCTCGGATAGGCAGGCATCAGCGTGCGGACCGCGACGCCGATCGTGCCGAGCGCCAGCGGCAGCGCGCCGGCGACGTCGGCCAGTCCGCCGGTCTTGACCAGCGGAAAGACCTCCGACGCAACGGAGAGGACGCTGGTCATCTATAGTTCAGCCGGTCGATCATCGGTTTCGTCACGAGGCAGATGCCGCTCGCCGTGCGGCGGAAGCGCTGCGCGTCGAGATCGGGATCCTCGCCGATGACCAGTCCGTCGGGGATATGGACACCGCGGTCGAGCACCGCCTTCGTCACACGCGCCCCGCGTCCGATATGGCAGCCCGGCAGCACCACCGCGTGGTCGAGCTTCGAATAGGAGTTCTGCCGCACGCCGGTGAAGAGCAGCGAGCGATGCAGCGAGCCGCCGGAAATGATGCAGTCGCCCGAGACGAGCGAGGAGATCGCCGTGCCGCGGCGCCCCTCCTCGTCATGCACGAACTTCGCCGGCGGCGTCACGTCGGCATAGGTCCAGATCGGCCAGTCGCGGTCGTAGATGTCGAGCTGCGGCTGGATGTCGGTCAGGTCGATATTGGCCTGCCAATAGGCGTCCACCGTGCCGACGTCGCGCCAGTAGGCGCCGTATTCGGCGGATGAGCGCACCACCGACGTGTTGAACGAATGCGACCAGGCCGTGCCGTGTCGCACGATGTGCGGCACGATGTCCTTGCCGAAGTCTCGGCTCGACATCGGATCGGCGGCGTCGCGGCGCAGTTGATCGGCGAGGAATTCGGTGTTGAAGACGTAGATGCCCATCGAGGCCAGCGCCGTGTCGGGACGGCCGGGGATCGACGGTGGGTCGGCCGGCTTCTCGATGAAGTCGGTGATGCGCCCCTTCTCGTCGACATGCATCACGCCAAAGCCGACGGCCTCCATGCGCGGGACCTCGAGGCAGCCAACGGTGACGTCGGCCCCCGTGTCGACATGCTGCTGGAGCATGATCTCGTAGTCCATCTTGTAGACGTGGTCGCCTGCCAGGATGACGATGTACTTCGGGGCGTAGGACTCGATGATGTCGATGTTCTGGTACACCGCGTCGGCCGTGCCCGCATACCACTGGTCTTCCGAGACGCGCTGCGAGGCGGGAAGAACGTCGAAGCTCTCGTTCCGTCCTGGGCGCAGGAAGTTCCAGCCGCGATGCAGGTGGCGGATCAGCGAATGCGCCTTGTATTGCGTGGCGACGCCGATGCGGCGGATGCCCGAGTTCACCGCGTTCGACAGGGCGAAGTCGATGATGCGCGACTTGCCGCCGAAATAGACGGCGGGCTTGGCCCTGTCGTCGGTCAATTCCATCAGGCGGCTGCCGCGGCCGCCCGCCAGAACATAGGCCATCGTATCGCGCGAGATCGGCGCCACTCGGCGGCTGTCAGCCATTCGTCGTTCCTCCACGATACGCAACGCGGTCCGGTCTTGGCCCGTAAGCGCGGCCGGACGCTTCTTGTCGCAAGTCTTATCACTCCGGCACCATCAAGATAGCGCCGGAGTTTCCCGCTTCCACGACGCGAACCCGCCGCCCACAGGCTTTTTTTCTCGCCAGACGTGTCGTGCGTCCGGCGGGGCTTTCTCAGGCGCCCGGGCCGGCGTGCCAGATGTCCTTGGCGTATTCGCGGATCGAGCGATCCGAGGAGAACCAGGCCATGCGCGCGGTGTTGCGAACGGCGACGCCGTGCCAGTCGGACGGCTTCTTCCAGAGCATGTCGAGTTCGCGCTGCTTGTCCCAGTAGGCGCGGAAGTCGGCGGCGATCATCCACCAGTCGCGATCGCGGATCGAGTTCATCAGCGAGGCGTAGCGGCCGGGATCTTCCTGGCTGAAGACGCCGGCCGAGATCGAGTCGATCGCCGAGCGCAGGAGCGGCTGGCGGTCGATGACGCTCTGGCCGTTGTGGCCTTCGCGGCGCATGCGCGCCACCTCGTCGGCGTCGAGGCCGAAGATAAAGATGTTCTCGGCGCCCAGATGCTCCAGCATCTCGACATTGGCCCCGTCGAGCGTGCCGATCGTCAGCGCACCGTTCAAGGCGAACTTCATGTTGCCGGTGCCGGACGCCTCGAGGCCGGCCGTCGAGATCTGCTCCGACAGATCGGCCGCCGGCATGATGATCTCGGCGAGGCTGACATTGTAGTTCGGAATGAACACGACCTTCAGCAGGTCGCGCACGCCGGGATCGGAGTTGATGACGCGGGCGACGTCGCCGGCCAGATGGATGATCTCCTTGGCCTGGACGTAGGAGGGGGCCGCCTTGCCGGCGAAGATCTTCACCCGCGGCGTCCAGTCGAGATGCGGCAGCGAGCGGATCTGCTCGTAGAGCGCCACGGTCTCGAGAATGTTGAGGAGCTGGCGCTTGTACTCGTGGATGCGCTTGACCTGGATGTCGAACATCGCATCCGGGTTGAGCGTGATCGCCAGTCGCTCCTCGACAAGCGCGGCCAGACGCTCCTTGTTGTGGCGCTTCACGGCGGAGAAGCGGTCGCGGAAGGCGGCGTCGTTCGAGAATTTGTCGAGCGACTTCAGCTCGCCGATCTCGTCGCGGAAGCGCGGTCCGATCGTCTCGTCGATCAGGCCGGCGAGGCCCGGATTGCACTCGAACAGCCAGCGGCGCGGGGTTACGCCGTTCGTCTTGTTCTCGATGCGGGTCGGGTAGAGCTTGTGGAGATCGTGGAACACGGTCTCCTTCATCAACTCGGTGTGGAGCGCCGACACGCCGTTGACCGCATGACTGCCGACGAAGGCGAGCTGGCCCATGCGCACGCGCCGGCCGTTGCCCTCGTCGATCAGCGAAATCGCCGAGATCGTCGCGTCGTCGAACTTCTGATCCTGCGCGGCCTCGCGCATCACCAGCGCGTTGATCGCGTAGATGATCTGCATCTGGCGCGGCAGCAGGCGCTCGAAGAGGTGGATCGGCCAAGTCTCCAGCGCTTCGGGCAAGAGCGTGTGGTTGGTGTAGGAGAAGGTGGCGCGGGTGATCGTCCACGCCTCGTCCCACTCCATGCCGTGGACGTCCATGAGGAGACGCATCAGCTCGGCGACCGAGACCGCCGGATGGGTGTCGTTGAGCTGGATCGCGACCTTGTCGGCGAGGTTCGAGAGGGTGTCGTTCTCGCGTAGGTGACGGCGGATGATGTCCTGCAGCGAAGCCGAGGAGAAGAAATACTCCTGGCGCAGGCGCAGTTCCTGGCCGGCCTGATGCGAGTCGGCGGGGTAGAGGACGCGGGTGATCGCCTCGGCCTTATTGGATTCCAGCAGCGCGCCGATATGGTCGCCTGCGTTGAAGGCGTCGAGGAGGATCGGGTCGAGCGACTGCGCCGACCAGAGGCGCAGCGTGTTGACGTGCTGACCCCGCCAGCCGACGACGGGCGTGTCGTAGGCGACGGCAAGGACGCGCTCGGCCGGGCGCCAGACCTGGCGCGGCGGCCGTCCGGCTTCCTCCAGCATCGACACCTTGCCGCCAAAGCCGATCTCGTAGGCGCTTTCGCGGCGCTCGAACTCCCACGGGTTGCCGTGCTTCAGCCAGGTCTCGGGCAGTTCGACCTGCCGGCCGTCGACGATCTCCTGACGGAAGAAGCCGTGGACGTAGCGGATGCCGTAACCGAAGCCGGGCACGCCGGTGGAGGCCATCGATTCCATGAAGCAGGCGGCGAGGCGCCCGAGGCCGCCATTGCCGAGCGCCGCGTCCGGCTCCAGCAGTTCCACGAGGTCGAGCTCGACGTCGTAGCGCGCCAAGGCCTCGCGCACCGATGCCGTCAGGCCGAGATTGGCGATGGCATCGCGCAGAAGGCGCCCGATGAGAAATTCCATCGACAGGTAGCAGACGCGCTTGGCGCCGCTTTCGGCCGTCTCGCCCGACGAGACCAGCCAATGATCGATGATCCGGTCGCGCACCGCGAGCGTCGTCGCTTCCAGCCAGTCGTGAAGGCGCGCGCGCTTCACCGACTTGCCGATGGAATAGGTCAGCTTCTCGACGATCTCCTGCGCGAGCGTGTCGGCGTCGTTGAGGCGCGGCGAGGGCCTCTCGGCGGCTTCGCTGTAGTCGGTGGTCTTGGTCACGGCGGGGCTCGCTGGGGTCATGGAGATCAGGTCCTTAGGTCAGCGATGGCGGCGACGAGGCCGGCGGTGGAGGAATCACGGGAGGCGGCGGACTCGCGGCCCTGCACGACCGGCAGGAGCCCGGTGGCCAGTTCCTTGCCGAGTTCGACGCCCCATTGGTCGAAGGCGTTGATACCGAAGAGCTGGGCCTCGACGAAGACGCGGTGCTCGTAGAGCGCCACGAGGCGGCCGAACGCGAACGGGTCGAGCAGGCGATGGAGGATGGTGATCGAGGGGCGGTCGCCCGAGAACTCGCGATGTGGCGCGATGCGCTCGGCTTCGTCGGGTGAGCGGCCCGCGTCGAGGAGCTGCTGGCGCGCCTCTTCGAGCGTGCGGCCCTTCATCAGCGCCTCGCTCTGCGCGAGGCAGTTGGCGAGAAGCAGGTCCTGATGGACGCGCATCTGCGACCCCGCCTCGTGCGCATTGGCGCCGACGATGAACTCGACGGGGATGATGTCGGTGCCCTGGTGCAGCAGCTGGAAGAAGGCGTGCTGCCCGTTCGTGCCTGGTTCGCCCCAGACCACCGGACCGGTGATGGCGACGCGGCGGCCGTCGAGGCCGACATGCTTGCCGTTCGATTCCATGTCGAGCTGCTGGAGGTAGGCCGGCAGGCGGGACAGGCGCTGGTCGTAGGGAATTACGGCGCGGGTGGGATGACCCTGCGCGACGCGGTGCCACCAGCCGACGAGACCGAGCAGCATCGGCAGGTTGGCCGCGATCGGCGCGTCCTTGAAATGGCGGTCCATGTCGCGCGCGCCGGCCAGGAACTCGCGAAAACGCTCCGGCCCGATCGCCAGCATCAGCGGCAGGCCGATCGCCGACCAGACGGAATAGCGCCCGCCGACCCAGTCCCAGAAGCCGAAGGTGCGATCTTCGCCGATACCGAAGGCGCCGACCTTGTCGAGTGCGGTGGAGACGGCGCAGAAATGCGCGCCGACGGCGGCTTCGCCGAGCGCGTCGGCGACGAAGCGGCGCGCGGTGCCAGCGTTCGTCATCGTCTCGATCGTGGTGAAGGTCTTCGAGGCGACGATGAAGAGCGTGGTGGCCGGTGATACGAGTTTCAGCGTGTCCGCCATATGCGCGCCGTCGACATTCGACACGAAATGGGTGCGCGGGCCATCGTGATAGGGCGCCAGCGCCAGCGCCGCCATCACCGGTCCGAGGTCGGAGCCGCCGATGCCGATATTGACGATGTCGGTAATGCGCTCGCCGGTCGCGCCGGTGATGGTGCCGCCGCGAATGCCGTCGGCAAAGCGCGACATGGCCACGAGCACCCGCTCGACATCCGCTCCCACGGCCTCGCCATCAGCGGTGAAGCCGTCCTCGGGCCGGCCGCGCAGCGCGACGTGGAGGACCGCACGTCCTTCGGTGGCGTTGATGCGGGCGCCCGCGAACATCGCGTCGCGCCGGGCCTCGACGCCCATCTTGCCCCCGAAGGCAATGAGCGCCGCGAGATCGTCGCGCGAGAGTGCGGTCTTCGAGAAGTCGAGGAGAAGATCGTCGTGATGCACGGAAAGCGCGTCGAAGCGACTCTTGTCCTCGGCGAACAGAGCGCGGATGCCGCGCTCCAGCGCGGCCTTGCCGCGGGCCGTCATGTCGTCGAGGCCGAGATCGTTCGAAACGGGTCTGTTCTCTTGCACGCGTCTTGATCCATCGCTCTGGAGCCGTTGCCGTCTGGCAGTCGGCTGGTCGCATCGGCGGTTAGAGATAGAACCATTTGGTGCAAAGCCAAACAATTCCGGTGGCGCGCGGCCCGGCGGCCCCGGATCGAGGCCGCATAGGCATTCCCCTGCACCGCGGTATCCCCTCCGAACGCCCGCGTCTGCGCTCAGCCTTAGCACCCCGATCGTTTCAATTTTATCATCACGCCGCCGTTATGTGCGGCATGGCAAGCCGCCGGTCGACGGCGGTCAAACGAAAAAGCCGGTCGCCGCGATGGCGAACCGGCTCGTCCGAGGTCTGGGTACGGGCTTAGGGCTTAGGGCTCAGGTGCCGAGGCCGGCGAGGCGCTCGATGGCAAGGTCCAGCGTGTGATCCATCGTGTCGATGCCGTCGGCACGGTTCTCTTTCGCGACGCGCCGCTTCCACTCTTCGAGGATCGAACGCTTCTGGCCATGGTCGAGCGAGGCATCCTCGACCACCGAATGCGGCGAGGCGAAGCTCGTGCCGTCCTCGCGATCAAACTTGGCGTGCTTGAGGGATTCTGTGCTCATCGGCGTGTCATCCTTGCGCTGTCGGCCGGATCTCTGGTTACGCTGTGAACCGTGCCGGATGGTGCCGAGTACAACGATCGCAACCGCCGAACGTTTCCGTGCTCTCGCCGACCCTCAATATTCCTTTTCGTAGAAGATGCCGACCTCGCCGCCGCCGCCCGCCGTCACCGCGCCGCGCGCCTTGATGTTGGCGCCGAGATCGAGGTCGATCGCCACACGGCCGGTGGAATCGACGCCGACATAGGTGTTATCGTTGAGGTAGCGGCCGACGCCCACCGCCGTCTGGCCGTCGGCATTGGTGCGGATGTCGAGATCGTCGACGCCGAGCTGCGAGCGCAGGTTGTCGAGGAGGCTCGTGGAACCGCCAACGCCGGCCAGCTGCGCCGCTGCCGAAGCGAGCTGCGCGATCTGCAGCGGCGAGAGGTCCGCCGTTCCCTGGCCGAAGATCAGCCGCGCCAGCACCTCGTCCTGCGGCAGGGCGGGGGAGGAGGAGAAGCTGAAGGCCGGGTTTGTCGCCGGGCCGGTGATCGCGACGTTGACGGTGACCTCCCCGGTGTCCGACGTGGCCAGAAGGTCGAGTGTCGGCACAAGGTTGCCGTCGAAGGTCAGCGTCGCGCGGGCAAAGTCGAGCCGGCGCGACAGAAGCTGGAAGCGCCCGCGCTGCAACTCGAAGCCGCCCGCGATGCCGAGATTGGACACGGGGCCGGTGATACGGATCGTGCCGCCGAGTTCCAGATCAAGCCCGCGGCCGCGCACGAAGACGCGGTTCGGGGCGTTCAACGTCACATCCAGGCTTATGCCACCGCTCGTCGAGGTGCCGGCCTTGCCGCTGTTGGGGTCGATCTCGCGGATCTGCTGGAGCACCGGGGCCGGCGTGTTGCGCCGGTCGAGATCGATCCGGGCGAGCGAGGTCGGCAGGTTGTCGGGAACGAGGATGTTGATCTCGGAGGCATTGACCGTTCCCGCCAGCACGGCATTGCCGGTGAGCGGCCCGATCAGGGTCAGTCCGGCGTCGAGCCGCACCGAGACGAGCTCGCCGTCGGCATAGCGGCCCTGGTTGACCTGGATGCGCAGGTCCGCCGGGAAGCCGGCGCCGAGGCCGATCGTTCCCGAGGCCGACAGCGTGCCGCCGGCCGCGAACTCGGCGGTGACCCCCTGCAACGTCGCCGTGCTACCATTCAGGGCGATCGTGGCGTTGATATTGTTGAGGGCGAGATTGGCGCCGGTGTCGACGAAGCTGGCGCCGCTGGTCGAGATACTGCCGACGATGTTGGGATTGGCCGGTGTCCCGGTGACGCTGGCATTGACGCGCACCGTGCCCTGAACCGACCGGCCGTTCTCGGCGAGGATGCGGTTGGCGATCGACAGCGGCGCCGTGCCGTCGAGGCGCAGATCGAAGGTGGGGGTGCCCGCAACGCCGATCGAGCCGTTCGCCGTGAAGGCGAGACCCGAACCCGAGAGGTTGGCGTCGAGCGTCACACGGTTGTCGGCAAAGGTGCCGTTCGCCGCGATGTCGAGCGGGCCGACGCCGGCATCGCGCGTCTGCTGCAGCGTCAGCGCGCCGACCCGCAGGTCGTACTGGACGTTCGGGTTGGCGAGCGTGCCGCCGGCGCGCACCGTGCCGTTCAACGTGCCGGTCGGCGCGATGCCGGGAGCGGCGGCGTTGGCGAGCGAGGCGGGGATGTTGTCGAGCGTCACGGCGAGATCGAGCCGTTCGCCGACCGTGCCGGTCGCCGTCACCGCGCCGGTGCCGAGATCGACACGCGCCGTCTGCAGCGTCGCCGTCCCGTTCGCATAGGAACCGGTCGCCACGGCATCGATGTCCGGCGCGCCGGCGCTGCGGGTCTGAGCGAGCGATACGCCGTCGGCCCTGAGGTCGAAGGTCGCCGCGGGATCGCTCAGCGAGCCGGTCGCCGATGCGGTGCCCGACAGCGTGCCGCGGGCGTCCAGATCGGGACGCACCGCATTGGCGAGCGCGACGGGGAAGCGTTCGAGCGTCAGGCGCAGGTCGAGGGCGCGGCCGAGCGTGCCCGTCGCCTCCAGCGTTCCCTCGCCGACCGCGAGGCGCGCCCGCTCGAAGCGCGCGGTGCCCTCGTTATAGGCACCGGCGATGTCGAGGGTTGCGGGCGCCAAGCCGGACTGGCGCAGCGGCGCGGCGGTGAGGCCGGTGCCGGCGAGCTGGAACGTGGCGTCGGGGTTGCTGATCGAGCCGGTGGCGCTTCCCGTGCCGTTGATCGTGCCGGCGGCGTCGAGGCCGGGCCGGATGCCGTTGGCAAGCGCCGCCGGCAGGTCGACGATGGCGAGCTTGAGGTCGAGATCGCGCCCGACGCTGCCGGTCGCTTCGATCCGCCCGGTGCCGACCGTGACGCGCGCTGTTTCCAGCCGCGCGGTGCCGCCGCGATAGGCGCCCGACAGGTCGAGCGCCAGAGGGGCGACGCCGGCGCGCTTGATCTCCGCCGCCGTGATGCCGGCCCCTGCGAGGTCGAAGGTGACGGCGGGATTGGCCAGCGACCCCGAGGCATCTGCGGTGCCGTTGATCAGGCCCTCGGCGCCGAGCCCGTCGACGAAGCCGTTGGCAAGCGCCACGGGAATGTCGGTGAGGCGCAGCGCCAACGCCAAGCTCTCGCCGACGGTGCCGGTCGCGTCGATCGAGCCCTCGCCGAGATCGACGCGGGCGGTGCGCAGCGTCGCGGTGCCGTCGCGGTACTGGCCGGCGAGCGCCGCGTTGACCGCATCCAGGTTGGCGGCGCGAGTCTGCGAGGTCGCCAGCGCATCGGCGCGCAGGTCGAAATCGGCGTCGGGCGCATCGGTCGGGCCGCGCAGGGCCGCGGTGCCGCTGACCGTCCCCGCCGCATTCAGATCGGCGACGAAGGGGTTGGCGATCGCTGCCGGGAACCGCTCGAGTTCGAGTGCCAGATCGTAGGTGTCGCCCAGCGTCCCGTTGACGGTGAGCGAGCCCTCGCCGACGTCGAGGCGGATGCGTCCGAGCGTCGTGCGTGGCGATCCCAGCGTGATCGTCGCGGGCTCGGCCAGCGAGAGTGCGGCCTCTGGAATGGCCGCGTCGAGCGTGCGCAGGTTGACCACGGTGCCGGCGTCGGTGACCGCTAGGTCGCCCGAGAGGCGCGTCGGTACGTCGTTGAGCCGCAGCGAGGCGTTGACGGCGGTGGTGTCGTTGACGGTTTCCAGCGTCGCGTCGAGCCGCTCGACAGCCAGGGATCCGGCGCGAATGGCGGCCGCGCGGACGGTGCCGGCAGCGAGCGGACGGGCGAGGAAGTCGGTGAGGCGCAGGTCGATGCGGGCATCCGACAGCGAGTTCGTGCCGAGCGTCACGCTGCGCGCCGTCAGATCGATGTCGGCGACCGGCGTTCCGCCGTTGCCGACCGCAAGGTTGACGGTGCCCGCGAGATCGCCCGAACCGTCCTGTCCGGCGAGCGCCAGAAGCGTCGCGGCATCGGGGATCGCGATCTGCAGCGAGCCGAAGGGGCGGTCGTCGCCATCGAGTGCGAGTTCGCCCGCAATGCGGTTTTCGCCTTGGCGCACGAGCAAGTTGCGCAGGATGCGGCGGCCGCCTTCGGTCGCCAGATCCGCCGTCAGAGCAAGCGGCGCGCCGTTGTAGGTGCCGCCGACCGCGATCGTGCCGGCTGGCGCCTCGGGCGCGAACGTGCCCTGGATGCGGGCGTTGAGGTCGTTGAGCGTGCGCCCCGCGACGATGAGATTGCCGGCGGTGGCGGTGAGGTCCACCACCGGGGCTTCGAGCGTGCCGGAGGCCTTGAGGTCGAAGCGCGCCTCGCCCTTCAACGCCGAATCGGCGATGGCGGCCTGGTTGAGCTGACCGGTGATCGCAGCGGTGATCTCGTCGCCCGTCAGGCTGGCCGAGCCCGCGATGTCGAGTGCATCGCCGTCCACCACGAGATTGTCGACGCCGAACGAGCCATCGGCGGCGCGGCGCGCGTTGCCTTCGATGCGAACGCGATCGCCGACATAGGGGACGGCATCGGCGGCGAGCGCAGCGGTCTCGAAGTCGCTGGCGATCTGCAGCTGAAACGTCGAAAAGTTCAGCGCCGCCTGGCCCGACAGCGCCAGCGAGGCCGCGCCGGTGGTGAGGTTGGCAGCCTGGAAGGTCAGCCCGTCCGCAGTGAGCGCGCCGTTGGCGTTGAGCGCGATCGGCCCTTCGAGAACCCGCGCGGCAATGGCCTGCGCCTGTCCCGTCGCGGTGTTGGCGACGCTGGCATTGCGGGCGCGGGCCTCGATCGTCAGCGGGCCGACGAGATTGTTGAGATCGAAGCCGGAGCTTGTCGCCTTCGCGGTCACTTCGTTGAGGACGTAGTCCTCGAAGCCCGCGGTGCGGGCGGTGGCCGAGAGATCGACCGCGGCCGCATTGAACGCACCCCGCAGGGCCGCGTCGAGCGAGGCGATCTCAAGCGCTGTCTGCGAGCCCACCGAGCCGAAGGTGAGCGCCACCGGATTGCCCGCGTCGGTGCGCAGCGTGACCTTGAGGTCGTTGGCCGAGCCGCTGCGATCCAGCGTACCAGCGGCTGTTAGTTGCAGCCCGCCGGAGACCAGGCGTCCCGCATCGATCGCGATGACGCCATCCGGACGCAACAGGACGTTGGTGTCGAGCGCCAGATCGGCGCCGACGACGTCGAGATATCGCTCCGGCACGAAGGGCGCGGTGAGAGCGGTGAGCGAGGCGCCGATGCGCCGGCCTTCCGTGCCGTTGCGCACGGTGGCGTTCAGCGTGGCGGCGCGCTCGGTGCCGAGATCCAGCGTGCCGGCGGCGGCAAAATCGTCGAACGGACCCGATCCGGTGATCGAAAGGGCGACCGGCGGCGTGCCGGGGATGTTGAGAAGGCCGGCGACGAGGCCGCCCGCCGGCTCGCTGGCGTTGATCTCGATCTCCAGCCGGTTGGCATCGGGTTGGAAGCCGAGCTTCAGCGTGATGTCGCCTGCCTGATCGAGCCGCCGGATCGTGGCGGTGGCATCAAGTTGCGCGGGATCGGGCGACAGGGTCAGCGAAGCCTCGGCCGAGAGGCGCGCGGGAACGCCCGCCACGGCCTCGCCGAGCACGAACTCGGCGATCGCGATGCGTTGCACGTTGGCGGTGATCGAGGGCAGCGCGAATCCGCCGGTGCTCTCCTCCACCGGGGCTGTGGAGGCGCGGGGCAGGCGGTCGAGCGCGATCCGGCCGGCCGTGAGGTTCTCGATCGAGACGGTCTTGCGCACGAGCGACAGTGGCGACCAGTCGAGCGCGAGGTCGCGCGCGGTCAGCCAGATGCCGTCGCGGTCGGCCACCGTCACCTGCTCGATGCGCAGGTTGCCGGAGAGGGCGCCACTGAGGCCCTCGATCTTCACCTGCCGGTCTTCCGTCGACAGCAGGCTTTCGAGCTGGCCGGCGAGGAACTGGGCGCGGGCGGGCTGCGCTGCGAGAATCGTCGGCAACGCGAGGAGCAGCAGGGCGACGAGCCGCAAACGGGCGAGGGGAGCGAGAAGCGCGCGCATCGTATTCATCAGAAGGCCTGTCCGATGCCGGCATAGATCTGGAAGGAGCCGTCGCGCGGGCCGGGATCGAGGGGGATGCCGACATCGACGCGGATCGGGCCGAAGCCCGTGAGGTAGCGGGCGCCGACGCCGGCGCCGATCTTCAGGTTGCCGAAGTCGGGCGCGAGATCCTCGCCCACCGCGCCGGCATCCACGAAGGGCACGACCTGGATCTTGTCGGTGACCTTGAAGCGCAGCTCGGCGGAGGCCTCGAACACCGAGAGGCCCCCCGTCGGCGTGTCGACGAAATTGGCGTTGGTGCCGGGCACTGCGAAAGACGGATAGTAGGGCCCGATCGACTGGAACACGTAGCCGCGCACCGAGCCGCCGCCGCCGGCATAGAAGCGCCGGTCGTTGGGAATGTCCTGCAGGTCACCTCCGACGATCGCCCCGTAGCCGACGCGGCCGGCGACGACGAACCGGTCGTCCTCGTCGAGCGAGAGGTAGGCGGAGGCGTCGGCGCGGCCCTTGAGGAAGGGCGTCGAGCCCATCACGTCGTAGCCGGGCTCAGCGGCCAATTTGGCGAGGAAGCCCGAGGTCGGGTTCAGCTTGTCGTCGCGATTGTCGAACGTGTAGCTGACCGGCACGGAGGCGATGAGGAATTCCTCGTCGGAGCGCAGGTAGTCGGTGATCGTCTCGTACTCGGCGACGACATTGACGGTCAGGCGCTGCTGGTCGTCGATCGAGTATTCGACGCCGTTGGAGACTGCGACCGACTGGCGGTCGTAGGCCAGCGGCTGCTCGCTGAGCGCGGTGATCGAGCCGACATAGACGGAATCGGGACCGAGCACGCCCGGTTTGCGGAAGACGCCGGAGAGCTTGTAGTCGAAGCCGTCGGTCTCGCGGCCCGTGTCCGAAAGTGTGTTGGCGCCGATGCGCGAGACCGCGCCCTCGATGCGCAGGCTCTCGGCCCGCCCGAAGACGTTGCGGTCTTCCCAGTAGCCGTTCACGCCGGCGCCGTCGGTATTGGAGAATGTGGCGCCGGCGCCGATGACGTGGCGCTTGCGCTCGGCCACCGTCACCTGAAGCGGCAGCGTGCCGTCGGCGGCCTGCGCGTCGCTCGACTTGACGCTGACGGTGGAGAAGACGTTGAGGTCCGTGAGGCGCTTGCGGGCGCGGTCGAGGTCGGCGGTGGAATAGGTCGTGCCGGGTTCGATGCCGGCCATGAAGGCGACGAAGCCCGGATCCATCCGGTCGGTGCCGTCGACGAAGGTCTGGCCGAAGGGGACGGGCTCGCCCGGCGAGATGGTGAGCGCGACGTCGACCGTCTCGGTGGCGCTGTCGGCGATGACGCTGCGTTTCGTGAGCGCCACGAAGGGGCGGCCCTCGTTGCGGAGCGCTTCCATGATACGCCCCTCGGCGGCCAGGATCCGGGTCGAGTCGGCCGACGATCCCGGCGCGAGATCGTAGGTCTCGGGATCGAGCGGCACGCCGTTGGCGTCGATCGCCACGGTTCCGATCTTGAAGAGCGGGCCGGGATCGACGGTGATCTCGATGGGAACCGGGCGGGACGTGTCGAAGGTCGCGTCGGGCAGAAGTTCGGCGACGTCGCGGCCCTCGATGCGGATCGTCACGAGCCCGTCGTAACGCGAATTCTCGTACAGCGCGGCGACCAGCCGGCGGCGATCGTTCTTGGCCTTGGCGAGAAGGCCGAGGGAGCCCGAGACCGGTTCGTCCTCGTCGGCCTTCAGCGAGGACGCCGTCTCGAGCGTGTCCTGCAGGTCGTCGACGTCGGGCGAGACGGTGAGCGTCACCGTGTATTCGACGGGATCGGTGATCGCCGGATCGGTCTCGTCCTTCTTGCCGAAGATCGTGAAGCCGAAGATCTCGAAGGCTGCGGCGGGGCGCGGTCCATCACCCAGGGCCACGCCTGTGATCAGGGCGAGCGCGAGGAGGGGACGGGCAAGACGTTTCAAGCTCACTGACAACGCGGGAACGCTCTCTCGTCGGACGCCACTGGATCGGGAAGCCGCGTCTCAATCGCGCCGCCGGAAAAACCTTGCGGCCCCAGCCGCCGATCGTCCCATCGGGTCCGCGCCCCCCGAGCACGTCTTCTCAAAATGCCGGTCCCCGGCCAAATGACAACCGCCGCGTTGCGCTCATCCACGATTCACCAAACCTTTTGTGGGACTTGCGCCACAGTCTTCAGAACTCAGGATCGCGGGACGCCCGCGCCGACGGGCTTTGACTGTGCGACGCGCCGTTTCGTCGCAAGCGCCGTGTGAAATCGGTCGATTCGTCGCGCGAGATGGAACGGTTCCAGATTTCGCTTGCCGCGCTTGGCCGAGCGTAGCAAGCTCACAACCTCAAGGGGTCGAGAAACGCGACGACGGCAAGGCCGAACGTCCGCCGCCCCAAGGGTTTTGCCGGGTTCGTTCCGGCGAGGCCCGACAGGTTCGCCGCGCCTCGCCGCGGCATTCGGGAGGATACGCATGACCGAAGTCTCGATGACCGTGAACGGGCGCGCGATGGACGGGGTGGTCGAGGACCGCACGCTGCTCGTCCAGTTCCTGCGCGACCAGCTCGGCCTCACGGGAACCCATGTCGGTTGCGACACCTCGCAATGCGGGGCCTGCATCGTGCATGTCGACGGGCAAGCCGTGAAGTCCTGCACGATGCTCGCCGTGCAGGCGTCCGGTGCCGCCGTGACCACGATCGAGGGCATCGCCAAGGGCCAGGACCTGCACCCCGTGCAGGCGGCGTTCCGCGAACATCACGGGCTCCAGTGCGGCTACTGCACGCCCGGCATGATCATGACGGCGGTGGACATGATCCGCCGCCACGACGGGGTGCTCGACGAGCACACGGTGCGCGAGGAGCTCGACGGCAACATCTGCCGCTGCACGGGCTACCATAACATCGTCAAGGCGATCCTCTCGGCCGCGGAGGCGATGGGCGCGACGGTCTCCGACCAACGCATCGCCGCCGAATAGTCGTCAACGGTATCAAACGGGCCGCGCCGGCGCTCAATGAGCGCCGCGAGCGCCGTCCGGCAAGCGATCTCGGGAGGATCTCGTCATGGGTGTCGAAGGCATCGGCGCGCGCGTTCTGCGCAAGGAAGACCGTCGTTTCATCACCGGCCGCGGCCGCTACACGGACGACATGGTCGTCCCCGGCATGAAATATGCCGCCTTCGTGCGCTCGCCGCACGCCCATGCGACGATCAAGGGCATCGACACCTCGGCCGCGCGGGCGATGAAGGGCGTCATCGACATTCTCGACGGCGAGCAGCTGACCGGCGACGGAATCGGCAATCTCATCTGCGGCTGGGCGGTCACCTCGAAGGACGGCACGGGCATGAAGATGGGCGCCTGGCCGGCGCTGGCGGTCGGCACGGTGCGCCATGTCGGCCAGGCCGTCGCGGTGGTGGTGGCCGAGACGAAGGCGCAGGCGCGCGACGCCGCCGAAGCGGTGGAGATCGACTACGAGGTGCTCGACGCCGTGGTGGATGCGGCCAAGGCGCTGGAGAGCGGCGCGCCGCAGCTTCACCCGGAAGCGCCGGGCAATCTCGTCTTCGACTGGGAGATCGGCGACGCGAAGGCGACCGCGGAGGCCTTCGCCTGCGCCGCGCACGTCACAAAGCTCGACATCGTCAACAACCGGCTCGTGCCCAACGCGATGGAGCCGCGCGCCGCGCTCGGCCACTACGATGCGGCCGACGACCACTACACCTGCTGGACGACCTCGCAGAACCCGCATGTCGCCCGCCTCGTGATGAGCGCCTTCTACAACGTCGCGCCCGAGCACAAGCTGCGCGTCATCGCCCCCGATGTCGGCGGCGGTTTCGGCTCGAAGATCTATATCTACCCCGAAGAGATCGTCTGCCTCTGGGCGTCCAAGCGCACCGGCGTTCCCGTGAAATGGACGTCCGACCGCTCCGAGGCCTTCCTCACCGATGCCCACGGTCGCGACCACCAGACCCATGCGGAGATCGCCATCGACGCCGATCACAAGATCATCGGCATGAAGGTCGACACGATCGCCAATCTCGGCGCCTACATGTCACTCTTTTCCTCGGCGACCCCGACCTATCTCTACGCGACGCTGCTCTCGGGCCAGTACGACATCCCCGCGATCTACGCGAACGTGAAGGCCGTCTACACCAACACCGTGCCGGTGGATGCCTATCGCGGCGCCGGCCGGCCGGAGGCGACCTTCGTGGTCGAGCGCATCGTCGAGACGGCGGCGCGCGAACTCGGCCTCTCGCCCGTCGAGTTCCGACGCAAGAACTTCATCACGTCCTTCCCGCACCAGACGCCCGTCATCATGAACTACGACACCGGCGATTTCGGTGCGACGCTGGACGCCGGCCTGAAGGCCGCCGACTACGCCGGCTTCGAGGCGCGCCGGGCCGAGGCCAAGGGGCGCGGCAAGCTGCGCGGCATCGGCATGTCATGCTACATCGAGGCCTGCGGCATCGCGCCCTCGAAGGCGGTGGGCTCGCTCGGCGCCGGCGTCGGCCTGTGGGAATCGGCAGAGGTGCGGGTCAATCCGGTCGGCACGATCGAGATACTGACGGGCTCTCACAGCCACGGTCAGGGCCACGAGACGACCTTCGCCCAGCTCATCGCGGAACGGTTCGGCCTGCCGATCGACAACGTGCAGGTGATCCACGGCGACACCGACAAGGTGCAGTTCGGCATGGGCACCTACGGCTCGCGTTCCGGCGCGGTCGGCATGTCGGCGATTTCGAAGGCGCTCGACAAGGTCGAGGCCAAGGCCAAGAAGATCGCCGCCCACCTGCTGGAGGCCTCCGACGAGGACATCGTCATCGAGAACGGCGAGGTGAAGGTCGCGGGCACCGACCGCAAGCTTGCCTGGCACGAGGTCGCGCTCGGCGCGTATACCGGTCACAACCTCCCGGACGGCATGGAGCCGGGTCTGAAGGAAGGCGCCTTCTACGATCCGCAGAACTTCACCTTCCCGGCCGGCACCTACATCTGCGAAGTCGAAGTGGACCCCGAGACGGGCACGACTGAGATCATCCAGTTCGTCGCCGCCGACGATTTCGGGCGCGTCATCAACCCGATGATCGTCGAGGGTCAGGTCCACGGGGGTGTGGCGCAGGGCATCGGGCAGGCGCTGCTCGAGGGCGTCCATTACGACGACACCGGACAACTCGTGACCGCCTCCTACAACGACTACGCCATGCCCCGCGCCTGGGACCTGCCGATGTTCCAGGTCCTGACCACCGAAACGCCCTGCACGACCAACCCGTTGGGCATCAAGGGCTGCGGCGAGGCCGGCGCGATCGGCTCGCCGCCGGCGGTGATCAACGCCATCACCGACGCCATCGGCAACAACGCCCTGTCGATGCCGGCGACGCCTGAGAAGGTCTGGCGCGCGATCCACGCGGCCTGAGCTGCAAGCCCTCGCCCGGGCGGCTCGTCGAGCGCGCCGCCCGGCTCTTCGTCATCATCGGGCAACTTCGAGACATGCTGCGCTCCCACCGCCCGAAAGGGCCGGGACAGTCGCCGGCTCCGGGGTTGCATCAAGGGCTCGGCGCCCGCCGCGTCGTCGCCGCCAAGGGAGATCCTTCATGTACCAGACCCAGTACAAGCGCCCGACCTCGATTGCGGAAGCGGCCGGCTTCATCGGCCAGTCCGAAGGGGAGGGGAAGTATCTGTCAGGGGGTATGACGCTCATTCCGACGATGAAGGCCCGGCTCGCCGCACCCGGCATGCTCGTGGACCTGCGCCACATCGCCGATCTCAAGGGCATCTCGGTCAGCGGCCGTCGCGTGTGGATCGGCGGCGGCGTGACGCATTTCGAGGTGGCGACGTCCCGCGAGATCGAGGCGGTGGCGCCGGGCTTCACCAACCTTGCCGAACTGATCGGCGACCCGGCCGTGCGCCATATGGGCACGATGGGCGGCGTCGTCGCCAATTTCGACCCGGCCGCCGACTATCCCGCCGCACTGCTGGCATTCGGAGGCACCATCCACACCGATCGGCGCGAAATCGGCGCGGACGACTACTTTCTCGGCCTCTTCGAGACGGCCCTGGAAGAGAACGAGATCGTCACCGCCGTGTCCTTCGAGGCGCCGGACGCCTCGGCCTACGAGAAGTTCCGCAACCCGGCCTCGCGCTATGCGATGTGCGGCGTCTACGTGTCGAAGCGCGGTACGGACGTGCGCGTCGGCGTGACCGGCGCGGGATCGAGCGGCGCCTTCCGCTGGCGCGAGGCGGAAGCGGCCCTCTCCGCGAGCTTCGAAGCGTCTGCGATCGACGGGCTCACCGTGCCGCAGGACGACATGATCGGCGACATCCACGGCTCGCAGGAATACCGCGCCCATCTCGTCACCGTCGTCACGCAACGTGCCGTGCGCAAGGCGAAGGGCTGAGCGCGCGCCGATCGGGTCGGGGGACGCCATGAAGGCTGAAAGTCGGCCGATGCGGATAGGAACGGTTTTTCCGGCGGTCGCGAGGGCCGCATGCACGTCGTGCGTTTCCCGAGTCCCGTATCGTGACCGCGAAACGCCGCACGCCCTGCCGTCATCGCCTCGGTACTCAGCGCGACCCCGAATGCGGGGGCGCCACGAAACGGTATCGATCCTGATGCAAGAAAGGGTGCGCCGATCCATGGCGCAACCTTTCTTGACTCTTGCGCGTGTTGTGAGCTCCACTGGACCGACGATCACGACCGGCTAACCGAACCATTGCCTCACGAACAGCCTGTCTGACCCATCCCTACGAAAGCGGATGGGCGCGCATACTCCCGCGCCTCTGGCTCCCGGCTGGCCGGAAGATCGACCCGCTGGCCAGCCTGCCGTTCGGCCGATCAGAGATCGCAGCGATGACGGTAGCCGTCGTAGCCGACGAACGTGTCGGTGCGCGGGTCGTAGGAGCGATAGCGTGCAAAGCACGCCTCGACGTGATCGCCGCGCGAGCGATTGTATTCCACCCGGCGCGGCTCGTAGCGGTAGGCTCGCTGGGGGATCGTATCTTCGTAGGACGGCGGATCGACATAGACGGGCGCGCGATAGGCGGGACGCGCGTAGGTCGGGCGACCGTAGGGCTGCGCATAGGGGTCGGCGTAGACGGGGGCCGGGGCGGGCGCCGAGAGCGCCGAGCCCAGCAATGCACCCGCGGCCAGACCGATGGCGCCGCCGAGCAACGCATCGCCGCCGTCGAAGCCGCGCCGATGATGGCGATCGCCGCGCCAGCCATTGTCGCGATATTGCGGCTGGCCGTAGCCCCAGGGCTCGGCCTTGGCCGCCGGCGCACCGGCACCGATTGCCAGGGCGCAGGTCGCCGCTACCAAGATCCATTTGCGCATGACCGAACTCCCGACCGAAACCGTGGCGATCGATGATCCGCCGCGCTTGGCGGCATCATGATCGTTTAAACGCCATAAAACGCCTTCCTGCCTGAACGCCGCCTGAACACGAAGGTTTCACGAGCTTGTGTCGCAGAACGGGCCGTGGGCTGGATGCCTCCCGAATGCGAAGTTGAAACAAGGTCTGGCGGATCCAAGGGATACCCGACAACGCGGCGCCTCATGAAAAAGGGCCGGCGGTCGGCCGGCCCTCGAAGTTTTCGCGATGATGCGATCTTGCGATCGAGGTCCGGTCAGAGCCGGCAGACGCGACGCTCGCCCGCACTGTTGGCGACATAGGTGTTCGAGCGGGGATCGTAAGTGCGATAGCGGGCCGCGCAGCGGGCCGCCTGGCTGTTGCCGCCACCCGACGATGCTGCGGCACCGGCGGCGGCGCCTGCCGCGAAGCCGAAGATCGCGGCTGCGGCCGCATTGCCGTTGTTGCGGCGGTCGTAGCGCTCGTTGTCGCGATACCAGCGCTGATAGCGGCGATTGTCCCAGCGGCGCGCGTCGCGGCGGAACTCGCGGCAGTCGCGGGCGCCGGGGTTGCGGGCGCAGAAACGCTCGACGTAGCGCTGCTGCTGGCGGTAGCTCTGGGCCTCGGCGGGTGCCGAGAAGGTCGTGATGCCGGTGCCGAGGACGGCGAGCGCCATGATGACCTGCGTAAAACGTCGCATGCGTCGAAACTCCTCCTGCTGCGCCGGCTTCGCCGGTCGCTAATGTCCTCCCGCCCAACGCGAACGATCTGCGCGGGTTCCGGGACGACGATGGATTGCAAGCTGGACTTAGGGATGTGAACGCGGCCTGAACGGCTGCGGTGTTCCGACGCATCGCAAAGCAGGGGACGGCGCGGCGCGGTCATGGTCGGAACGAAGTGCGAACGCTATATCGGGCAAATGGCCAAGATCACCCTCATGGACAAGCTCGCGATCCTCAGCGACGCCGCGAAATACGATGCGTCCTGCGCTTCCAGCGGCACCACGAAACGCGACTCGGTGAAATCGAAGGGGATCGGGTCGACCGAGGGTTCCGGCATTTGTCATGCCTACGCGCCGGACGGGCGCTGTATCTCGCTGCTCAAGATCCTGATGACGAACTTCTGCGTCTACGACTGCGTCTACTGCGTCAACCGTTCGTCCTCCAACGTCCAGCGCGCCCGCTTCTCGGTCGACGAGGTCGTGAAGCTGACGATGGAGTTCTACAAGCGCAACTATATCGAGGGCCTGTTCCTGTCGTCGGGCATCATCCGCTCGTCCGACTATACGATGGAGCAGATGGTGGCGATCGCTCGCAAGCTGCGGCTGGAGCAGAACTTCGCGGGCTATATCCACCTCAAGACGATCCCGGACGCCTCGCCGATCCTCATCGAGGAGGCCGGTCTCTTCGCCGACCGTCTGTCGATCAACATCGAGATGCCCACCGACCTCTCGCTGGAAAGCTTCGCGCCGGAAAAGAAGCCGCGCGACATCAAGCGCTCGATGGGTCACCTGCGGCTGAAGATTGAGGAGCACAAGGGCGAACGCCGCGAGCGGATCAAGCCGCCGAAATTCGCCCCGGGCGGCCAGTCGACGCAGATGATCATCGGCGCCGATGCTTCCAGCGACGACCAGATCCTGGGCCGCTCTGAAAACCTTTACGGCAACTACCAGCTTCGGCGCGTCTACTACTCCGCCTTCTCGCCCATTCCGGATGCGTCGAGCCGCCTGCCGCTCCTCAAGCCGCCGCTGATGCGCGAGCACCGGCTCTACCAGGCCGACTGGCTGATGCGCTTCTACGGGTTCGACCGCGGCGAGATCGTCTCGGGTGGAGACGCGGGGATGCTGGATCTGTCGATCGATCCCAAGCTCGCCTGGGCGTTGAAGAACCGGGGCCGCTTCCCCGTCGACGTCAACCGGGCCGACCGCGAGATGCTGCTGCGCGTGCCCGGCTTCGGCACGAAAGCGGTGGACCGCATCCTGTCGACGCGCCGACACCGGACGTTGCGGCTCGACGACGTCGCGCGGCTCTGCCAGTCGGTCGCGAAGGTACGCCCCTTCATCGAGGCGCTGGACTGGACGCCGGGCGGGCTCACCGACCGCGAGAGCTTGCGCGCCAGCGTCGCGCCCCCACCGAAGGCCGAGCAGCTGAGCCTGTTCTGACCGCCGTCCTTCAGCCGGCGCGGGCGAACGAGGGGCCGTCGGATCGCTGCGCAGGGTCTTCCAGCCGGTCGGCGATGATCCGCGCGGCGCAGTCGGCGACGCTCAGCGGCTTGTCGAAGAGGTAGCCTTGCCCGAAGCGGCAACCGGCCTCTCGCACGAAGTCGAGATGCGCCGCCGTCTCGATGCCTTCGGCCACGATGTCGAGATGGAGCCGCGCGGCGAGTGCGCAGATCGTAGCGATGATGGCGCCGCTGCTCTCGTCGTTGGCGGCGCTGCGAACGAAGGACTGGTCGATCTTGATCTTGTCGAAGGTGAACCGGCGCAGGTAGCTCAGCGACGAGTAGCCGGTGCCGAAATCGTCGAGCGAGATCCGCACGCCGAGATCGCGCAGCGCCTGGAGCACCCGCAGCGTCTGTTCGTCGTTCTCGATCAGGACGCTCTCGGTGATCTCGATCTCCAGCATGCGCGGGCGGATGCCGAAGCGGTTGAGGTTCTCCGCCACGAACATCGGGAAGCACTCGTCGGTGAGCTGGCGGGCCGAGACGTTGACGGCGACGCTCAGATGCGAGGGCCAGCCTGCGGCCTGCCGGCAGGCTTCCGTCAGGACCCAGCGGCCAAGCATTTCGATCTGCTGGCTTTCCTCGGCGACGGGGATGAATTCGGCGGGCGACACGAAGCCGAGTTCGGGGTGGCGCCAGCGCAGCAGCGCCTCGAAGCCGCCGAGCCGGTCCGTCGAAAGGTCGATGATGGGCTGGAAGGCCAGCGCCAGTTCGCCGGCGGCGACGGCGAGGGCGAGATCGTCCTGCAGCCGCTGGCGGCGTAGCAGCTTCTGTTTCATCGTCGGGTCGAAGACTCGGTAGCAGGCCCGGCCGGCGGCTTTCGAGCCGTAGAGGGCGATGTCGGCATCCTTCAGCAGCGAGGCGGAATCGGGCGCGTCCTCGCGGGTCTTGAAGCCGACGCCGATGCTGACGCTCGCCGTCAGGTCGCGGTCCTGCAGGGCGATGGGCGTCGCCATGCTGGCGCCGATCTTCTCGCAGGCATGGACGGCGCGCTCGCGCGCCGACGGGCCGCAGAAGAACAGGGCGAACTCGTCGCCGCCGAGGCGCGCCACGAGTTCGGCCTCGTCGGCGACGGCGGCGAGTCGCTTCGAGAGCTCGACGAGAAACAGGTCGCCGGCATCGTGGCCCAGACTGTCGTTCAGGAGCTTGAAGTGATCGACGTCGAGCAGCGCCACCGCCTGCTCGACGTCGTCGTCGGCGCGCGCCAGCGCCGCGTTGAAGGCGAACCGGTTCCCGAGCCCGGTCAGGGTGTCGGTGTTCGCCACCCGGACGAGATGGCGGTTCTGGCGGAAAACGAAGGTCAGGAGCAGCGCCCCGAAGGCGACGAGCGTCATCGTCACGAGGCAGGAGGCGATGAAGATCTGTTCGAGTTGCTTCTGGTTCTTCGCCACGACGTCGCCAGTCGCGACGTTGGAGAGCGAGGCGAGCTGGACCAGCTTGTTGTCGAAGGGCTTGAGGATGGCGAGGGCGCTCTGGGCCGCTTCCTGGCGTGGCAGTTGGTCTATCAGAGGCTGCAGGCCGTCGACGATGTCGTTGAAGCGCCCGAAGGCCGCCGTCTGGGTCGGGTACGCCGTCAGCATGCTCATGGCATCGCCAGAGCGCAGAATGGCGGTTCGATTGCGCAGGATGGCGTAGCGAAGCCGCGCGGCATCCGCGCCGTTGCCGTGCCTCACGGCATCCAGCTCGGCCTCGAGACGCAGCAGTTCGACGGTGGCCTGGTTGAGGTCGAAGGTGCCGTTGTAGCGCGAGGCATCTGCGATCTGGAACTGGTAGCCCCAGGCGAGCACCGTCGACGCCACCGTCAGCAGCGCAAGACCGATGGTCACGATCGTCAGGCCCAGCCTGACGCGGTGGCCATGGGTGCGCCCGCGCGCGGAGGTCGTCGCGCGGCTCATTGAACTTCGATGTCGCAGATTTGCCAGACCGAGCGGCTGTAAAAGACCTGATGTTGCAGGGCCTTTTGGCTATCGAACGGGAAGAGGAGGAAAACCGGCCCCTTGTCGCTGATCGCCATCGGCTCGCTGTTCTGGCGGGTGGCGAGGAGCGCGCCGTTCTCGACGAGCAAGGCGATCTCGATCTCTGCGAGGTAGTCGTTCAGCGCCGTGACGACGAGACGATCGCCGGTCGCACCCATCGCGGAGAGGAAGTCGCGCACGAGAACGCCGGAGAACTCGACGGGGACGGGGTGCCACGGCGTCGTGGTCGTGAATTTCGAGGGAGGCAGGGCCTCGAGGCTCGCCATGTCCAGCGTTCGGCTGCCGTCGGCGATCCGGCCGTGGACGCGCAGGAACGAGCCCGGGCCGGCCGCCCCGGCGTTCCGCACCGGCAAGGCGAGACAGGTCATCGCCATAAGGAAAGATCGTCTGGAACAGGATTGCGTCACTCGCACAACAACTACGCTCGCCGGATAACTAGAATTCGCCTTCAGATAGATATCGAGGGTCCGTTAAGTATCGGTGCACGTGTAATGGTGATCGCATGTCTCTTGTTGCTAAGTTGTGCTTCCTTTTACTGGTGCAGCTTGGGCGAGCGAGGCCTTCACCAAACCTTCAGCACCGATCCGTCATTGTATCCGCGCGTCTGCGCCCGAGCGTGGGCGCGCCAGACGGCCGCCGGAGGATCCCGGACGGGGCCGAGCGATCCGGGAGGCGGCATTGAACGAGGTTGGACACCCGGCGCGGGCCGTTGCGGACCTGTCGGCAGAGATGGGGGAGGCGGCGCGTGCGCTGCTGGCCGCGCTCCTCCTCACCTGTCTCCTCGTCACCTTCCAGCCGTTCCAGACGACCTTCGCGGGCGCTGTCAATTCCGGCAATGCGGTGAACCAGATCGGCTACGGCCTTCTGGGCGTGGGCGCCATCGCGGCGATGCTGACGGTGACGCCGAGGCCGGCGCTGCGCGCGCTCCTGCGTCCGACCTGGATCCTGATGGGGGTGGTCCTGCTGCAGTCGGCGCTGCATTCGCCCTGGCCGGACGCCTCGTTGCGCGCCGTGCTCTTCGCGCTGGCGGCGATGATGGCGACCGCAGCCGTTCTCTGCCTGCCCGCGAACCTCAGGGGCTTCCGCTTCGCGCTCGCCTTCGCGGCGCTCACCGTGCTCGCCCTCTGTTATGTCGGCGTTGCGGTGTTGCCGGCGGCCATCCACGACGGCAGCGGACCCGAGCCCCAGCATGCGGGCCTCTGGCGCGGCCTCTATCCGCACAAGAACATGGCCGGTCCCGTCATGGCCGTCCTGTTCTTCGCGGGGCTCTACCTCTGGCGCTGCCGGTGGCGCTTCGTCGGCCTTTCCATCGCGCTTCCGGCGGCGATCTTCGTGGTCCACACCGGCTCCAAGACGAGCGGGGCGCTCCTGCCGCTGGTGGCGCTGCTCGTGGCCATGGGCCGCAGGATCGGCGGCCGGCGCCTGCCGGTGATCGTTCTCTCGGTGACCCTCGTATGCCTCGCGGCATTGACCCTCGGCGCCGCGCTGTCGCCCTCGCTTTATGCGCTGTTGCAGTGGATCCTGCCGGGCACGACCTTCACGGGTCGTCTCGACCTCTGGCGCTTCGCGCTCGACACCTCCGCCGATCACCGCTGGACCGGGCTCGGCTTCGAATCCTTCTGGACGACGCCGGTGGTGATGTCGGCGGAACTCCCGATCGAACTGACCTGGGACCCGCGCGGCATCGTCAACGCCCATAACGGCTATCTCGATCTGGCGATCGCATTGGGCTGGCCGGGGCTCGCCGTCGCGGTGGCGATGATCGTGATCCTGCCCTTCGCCGACTTCCTGCGCATCGGCCAGGGCGGCGAGGACGTTCGGCTCGCCGACTTCTTCCTGATGGTTCTGGCCTTCGCGCTCCTCAATGCCATGTTGGAAAGCTTCCTCTTCGCGCGCGGCAATCCGGTCTGGATCACGGCGTGGATGGCCATCGTCGGGCTTCGGCTACTGGCCGTTCGCTCGCGTGATCTCAATCGATTATAAGTCTGGTTCCACACGTCCGAAGGCCATTTGAACAACCGGGCCGCCCCCCTCGACAGCCCTTGGATGCCGGTTGAAACCCGCATTCGAAAATCAAAAACTTAACGCGCGAAAGCTTCGCCGTGGCGCGAAAGCGACCGAAAAGCGGCAACAACTGGTCCGATAGGCAAACCATTTCAATGCCTTCATAGCGAGGCCCGTATCATGATCGCGTCGCCGGAATCGCAAATATGGTACGGTTAAGTATTGAAATTTACACGGTGCAACGTACAGTGGTTGCATAACTTGCAATGGAGTTTTGGCTTGAAAGCGCAGCGTGATCCGATCGATGTGCACGTCGGCGGTCGACTTCGTCTGATCCGTACGGCGCGCCGCCTGTCGCTCGAGGAGTTGGGGCGCCGGATCGGCGTGACCTACCAGCAGATCCAGAAATACGAGACGGGTGCCAACCGCATCAGCGCCTCGACGCTCTATCGGATCGCGCAGATCTTCGACACGAGCCCGACCTTCTTCTTCGAGGGGCTCGATCACAGCGACACCGAGGTCGCCGAGCCAGTGGCCAGCCGCGAGACGCTGCAGTCCTCGATGGCGATCGGTCGGATCCAGGACGTCGAGGTGCGCCATCGCCTGCGCATGCTGATCGACGCGCTCGACCCGACCGCGACGCGCTGATCGCCAGACGTCGCCTCCGGCGCCGATCCTCGCCTCCCCAGTCTAAACGCCCGCAAGGCTCGCGCCTCGCGGGCGTTCCGCGTTCCCCCTCTCAGGCCAGCGCGCGTTCGACCAGCGCCACCCAGTAGGAGGAGCCATAGGGGATGGCCTCGTCGGCGAAGTCGTAGCGGGCGTGGTGCAGGCCGGCGCTGTCGCCGTTGCCGATGAAGATGAAGGCGCCGGGCTTGCGCTCCAGCATGAACGAGAAGTCCTCGCCCCCCATCAGCGGCGCCACCGCCCGGTCCACCTTCGCCTCGCCCACTACGCTCGCCGCGATGCCGGCGCAGAAGGCGGCGCGGCCGGGATCGTTCATCGTCACCGGGTAGTTGCGCAGGTACGAAACCTCGGCCTGGCACCCGTGCGCGCTCGCGATGCCGGCGGCGATCTCGCCGATCCGATGCTCGGCCATCACCCGCGTCTCCTCGCGCAGCGAGCGCACCGTGCCAGAGACCATGGCGTCGTCGGGAATGACGTTGCGGGCAAAACCGGCGTGGAACTGCGTCACCGAAACCACCAGCGAATCCAGCGGGTCGACGTTGCGCGCGGCGATCTGCTGCAGCGCCTGCACGAGGGCGGCGCCCGTCAGGATCGGATCGCGCGACTGCTGGGGGATCGCGGCATGGCCGCCATGGCCGAGGAGGCGCACCGAGAACTCGTCGGTCGCCGCCATCATTGCCGTGTCGCGGATTGCGAACGTGCCGATCTCCATGCCGGGAATGTTGTGCATGCCGTAGACCTCCGCGATCGCGAAGCGCTCGAACAGCCCGTCCTCGATCATCGCCCGTGCCCCGGCACCGCCTTCCTCGGCCGGCTGGAAGATGAAGGCGACGCTGCCCTCGAAGGTCCGCGAGGCGCAGAGGCTCCGCGCAGCGCCGAGCAGCATCGCCATGTGCCCATCATGGCCGCAGGCATGCATCGCGCCGGGCAGCGTCGAAGCGTAGGGCGCGCCGGTTTCCTCGTTGATCGGCAACGCGTCCATGTCGGCGCGAAGGCCGATCATCCGCCCGCCGGGCCCGCCGCGCCCGTGGACGACGCCCACCACGCCGGTGCGCCCGATGCCGGTCGCCACCTCGTCGCATCCGAAGGTGTGCAGCTTTTCGGCAACGTAGGCGGCGGTGCGATGAACCTCGTAGAGAATCTCGGGCACGGCGTGCAGTTCGCGGCGCCACCCGGCGATCTCGGAGGCGTCTTCGGCGATGCGGTTGTTGACGGGCATGGGAACTTCCGGGCGATGCCTTGAAATGGTGATAAACGGACGCTTCTTAGCCGGTGCGTCCGGGGCCTGCCGTTTACGACGGGTCCTGTCGATCCTGCCATGTTATGTCGTGCGGTGCGAAGGGCGTCGAGCCGCCGCATCCCCGATGGAGACCCGAGACGACGATGCGTGTCGAATTTTTCATCCGCAAGCTGCCGGCCGCGCTGCTTCTCGCAGCCTCCCTGTCGGCCGCCGCCGGTCCGGCCCTGGCCGCCAACACGATCGCCGTCGATGTCGAGACCGGCAAGGTCCTGTCCGAAAAGAACGCGACGCAGCGCTGGTATCCGGCCTCCACGACCAAACTGATGACCGCCTATCTCGTCCTCAAGGCGCTGGAGGCCAAGACCGTCTCGCTCGACACGCCCGTCGTGATGACCCGCACGGCGGCCGCGCAGGCGCCCTCGAAGATGGGCTTTCCCGCCGGCTCGGTGATGCGCCTCGACATGGCGCTGCGCATGATGCTGGTCAAATCCGCCAATGACGTCGCCTTCGCGATCGGCCAGTCGCTGGGCAATGGCAAGATTGAGGTCTTCGTCGCCGAGATGAACCAGGCGGCGGCCGCGCTGCAGATGCACGACACGCATTTCGTCAATCCCAACGGCCTGCCGGGCGAGGGACAGTATTCGAGCGCCAAGGATCTCGCCATTCTCGGCGCGGCGATCCGGCGCGAGTTTCCCGCCTTCACCGATTATTTCTCCACCGAGGCGATCGTGGCGGGCGCCGCGACGATGAAGAACGGCAACGGCCTGCTCGGCCGCTACACCGGCGCCGACGGCATGAAGACCGGCTATATCTGCGCCTCCGGCTTCAATCTCGTGGCCTCCGCCACGCGCAACGGTCGGACGATCGTCGCCGTGGTGCTCGGCGCCGAAGGGCCGATCGTGCGCGAGCGGCTGGCCGCCGAGGTGATCGAGAACGGCTTCAACACCAATCCCCGTTCGATCCGCGAGGTGGTCACCGACCTGCCGACGTCGAGCGGCCCGCCGGCCGACGTCTCGGCCGAGATCTGCTCGCCGGCCGGTCGCACCGCGCGGGCCAACGAGCGCGAGGTCGAGGACACGCGCCCCGAGACCTTCGGCTCGCCCTACATGACAGAACTCGACCGCCCGCCTGCAGCGGTGCCCGTGGTGCTCGGCGGGGCGGCCGGGGCCGGGGCCATCGAAGCCGGCGTCTCGATGATCGCGGCCTACGGCATTCCGGTTCCGACCTGGCGCCCGGCGCAGGCCGGCGAGCCCGGCGGTCCGCCGGCTCCGGTGGAACCCTCCGTCGAGGCCTCCGCCACCGGCGACGTGCCGGCCGAGCCCGCAGCCCCTGCCGTGCCTGCGGTTCGCGCGCCGTGAGCGCGGCTTACCGGCCGGCGGCGCCGATCCCCGTCACCGTCCTGACCGGCTTCCTCGGCAGCGGCAAGACGACGCTCCTCAACCGCCTGCTCGCCGACCCCTTGGTTCGCGACGTCGCGGTGATCGTCAACGAGTTCGGCGAAGTCGGCATCGACCATCTTCTCGTCGAGACGGCGGGGGAGGGGCTGATCGAGCTCTCCGACGGCTGCGTCTGCTGCACGGTGCGCGGCGAACTCGTCGACACGCTCGCCGATCTCGTGGACCGGGTGCAGACCGGACGCCTCAAGGCGCTCGCGCGTGTGGTGATCGAGACCACGGGGCTCGCCGATCCCACCCCGATCCTCGCCTCGCTTATGGCCCATCCCGTGCTCGTGCAGCATTTCTCGCTCGACGGCGTCGTCGTGCTCGTCGATGCGATGACGGGCGCCGAAACCTTGCGGGACCGGCGCGAGGCGCAGCGGCAGGTGGCCTGCGCCGATCGCATCGTGATGACGAAGAGCGATCTCCTGGCCCCCACTCCGCCGCTCCTCGCCGAGATCCGCCGCCTCAATCCGCGCGCGCCGATCATCGAGGTCACGAACGCCGATTCCGCCGCGCTCTTCGGATGCGGGCTCATCGACGCCGAGACGCGGCGCGCCGATCTTGCTCGCTGGCTCGGGCCGGTCGAGGCGGAGGGGCATGGTCACGGCCACCGCGGGCACGACCACCACCACCATCATCACGGCGAGGCCCATGCGCACGGCGCGGTGCGCTCGTTCTCGCTGCGCCACGAGGCGCCGATCGCGCTTGCCGATGTCGAAGGCTTTCTCGATCTCCTGCGCATGCGCGAGGGCGAGCGCCTCCTGCGGATGAAGGCGGTGGTGCGCACGCGCGAGGACGAGGACCGCCCGCTCGTGCTGCATGGTGTTCGCACCTACCTGCATCCGCCCGTGCGGCTGTCCGCCTGGCCGGTCGGCGAGCCGCGCGGTTCGCGCCTCGTCCTCATCGGCGAGGGGCTGGACGAGACGCTGGTGCGCGATCTCTTCGCTGCCTTTGCCGGCGCGCCGCGCCTTGATGCGCCCGATCGGGCCGCGCTCGTCGACAACCCGCTGGCGCTCCACTCGCGCGGGTTCTGAACCGACGCCTCAGCCGGCGGTCGCGCCGCCCCGGCGGATGGTGAAGTGGACCGCCTGAACGGCCATACCCTCGCGCGCCAGGATCTCGTGCCCCTCGACGGCACAGAGATGGGCGATGTCGAGAGGCGCCAGCGGATCGTCGGCGATCACCGTCAACACGGTGCCGGGCGCGCCGGCCGCCAGCGCCTTGGCTGTGCGGATCGCGGGAAGCGGGCATTTGAGGCCGCGAAGATCGAGCACGCCTTGCGTTCCGTCGAGCGCGTCTTTCGCAGACACGTGATCGATCCTATCTTCGCCTGGCTTTACTTCGCCCATCCCTCGTCCTCCGTTTCGCAAGCGACCCCATGAGCGATTATTCGATCGACCCGCAGACCATCGTCGACTTCTGGCGCGACCTCGGCCCCGACGGCTGGTTCACGAAGGACGAGGCGCTGGACGCGGCGATCGCCCAGCGCTTCGGCGACCTCTACGAACTGGCCGCGCAGGGCGAACTCTACGGCTGGGCCGCCGATCCCAACGGGGCTCTGGCTCTCGTGCTGCTGCTCGACCAGTTTCCGCGCAACATGTTCCGCGACAGCCCCCGCGCCTTCGCCACCGACGACAAGGCGCTGGCGATCGCCAAGGCCGCGCTCGAGCGCGGCGACCATTACCATGTCGGCGAGGACGTGAACCAGTTTCTCGCCATGCCGCTGATGCATTCGGAAGACCCCGCCGACCAGGAGGCCTGCGTGCGCTGGATGGAGGAGATCGGCGAGGAGAACGTCTCCTTCGCGGTCGAGCATCGCGATATCGTCGCCAGGTTCGGTCGCTTTCCCCATCGCAACGACATTCTCGGTCGCACCACGACGCCGGACGAGCGCGCCTTTCTGGATGCCGGGGGTTTTAAGGGCTGAACGCAGACTCCTTTAACGTCGATCCTCTAACGTTTGTCGTGGTGAGGCGCCCCATCCGGGATGCCGGAGACAGACGGGAACTACGACGTGCGCCTGGCCCGAACGGATGAACTCGACCTCAACCCCGAGTCCGCTGTCCTGCCTTCGGCCGCGTCGCCCTCGCTGGCGGCCGGTGCCGCCGATGTCGTGTCCCTGCCAACCTACACCCGGCGCACCGCGATCTACGATGCGCATGCCGCCTTCGACCTCGTCGACGAGCTTGAACACCTGACGCATCGCTCGGTCGAGCCGAACGTCTTCTTCTCGCCGCGCTTCCTCGTGCCCGCCATGCCGCGCCTCGACGATCGGGCGGTGCGCCTGATGGTGGCGCGCGACGAGGACGGAGCGCGCTCGCGCCTGCGCTTCCTCATGCCCTTCTCGGTCGAGCGCACCTCCCGCCTCGGCGGCCGCAAGGCGGTTCGCGCCTGGACCCATCCGTTCGGCCGGCTGGGAACGCTGCCGCTCGACCGCGACGATCCCGCCGGCACGGCGGCGAGCCTGTTCGAGGCGCTGCGCGCGCCCGGCGAGGATCTGCCCGACATTCTCGTGCTGCCCGATCTCACGCTCGACGGCGCGATGGCCCGCGTGATGACGCGAGCGGCACAGGCCCGCGCGCTGCCCGTCCTCGTGACCGACGAGAGCGACCGCGCCGTGCTCGATGCGACCGGCGATCCCCTCGACTTCCTCGTGCGCACGCTCGGCGCCAAGGGCTACCGCGACCATCGCCGACGGCTGCGGCGCCTCGGCACGGCGGGCGACGTCACCTTCACCGTGGCGCAGGACCCGGCCGAGACGCGAGACGCGCTCGAGGATTTTCTGCTGCTCGAAGCCTCCGGGTGGAAGGGGCGGGCACGCTCCGCTCTGCTTGCCGATCGTCACCGCGTCGCCTTCGCCCGCGAGGCGGTGGACGGGCTGGCACGTCAGGACCGGGTTCGCATCTACACGCTACGCGTCGAGGGGCGGGCGGTGGCGAGCCTCGTGGTTCTCGTTTGCGAGGGCGAGGCCACGGCGTGGAAGACCGCCTATGACGAAACCCATCGCCGGGCTGGACCGGGCAGCCTCGTGGCTGCGCTGGCGAGCGAGGCGATGGTCGCCGATCCCGCGATCCGGCGTCTCGACAGCTGCGCGATGCCCGACCATCGGATCGCCAACCGCCTCTGGAAGGGCCGCGTGCGCGTCGGCACGCTGGTGATCGGCCTGACGCCGGACACGGAGCACCGGGTGCGCCAGATCGCGGGCGATCTCGCGCAGTCGCGCCGGCGCCTTCAGCGTCGCCGCCTCTGGCGCGCGCGGGTCGCCAGGCTGCTGCGTCGCACCTGACCGGCCGCGGTCAGCCGCCGCTCTCGATCCGCAGCATCGCCGCGCGGATGTCACCCTCGCACACCTCCATCGCCGCGATGGCGTCGCCCTCGCCGCAGCCCGTCACGTCGGCGATCATCCGCGCGGCGCGGCGGCGAAGCTTTCGGTTGGTCGGGTGCATGTCGATCATCCGCCCGCGAAACACCTTGCCGAGACCCACCATGACGGCGGTCGAGAGAAGATTGAGCGCGATCTTCTGCGCGGTTCCCGCCGCCATGCGGGTCGAGCCGGCCAGCACTTCCGAACCGGTGCGCAGGAGAATGGCGTGGTCGCCGGCCCGCAGCAGCGGCGTGTCCGGATTGTTGGCGAGCGTGATCACCAGCGCCCCGGCGGCACGGCTGGCCGCGGCGATCTCGCAGGTGAACGGCGTTCGACCGCTGGCGGCGAGCGCGATGACCACGTCGCAACGCCCGATCCCGGCCTCGCGAACGGTGGTGACCGCTGCTGTCCGGTCGTCCTCGGCCCCTTCTCGGGCGCGCGACAGGCTGGCCGTGCCGCCTGCCAGAAGAAACTCCGTCCGCTCCGTCGGCCAGCCGAAGGTCGGTCCAAGTTCCACGCCGTCGAGCATGGCCAGACGCCCCGATGTGCCCGCACCCGCATAGACGAGGCGGGACTGCGGCGAGGCGGCGATCCGTCCTGTTACGGCAATGGCGGCGGCTTCGATCGACGGCAGCGCCGTCTCGACAGCGAGGTTCGCTCGCGCTTGGCCCTCAAGGAGGGTCGCCAGAAGCTCGGCCGGCGAACGCATTTCCAGATCGCGGAACCGAGGATCGGCGCGTTCGGTCTCGTCGAGATCGCTCAAGGCGCCCGTCTCCTCGCATTCGGGATGTGCTGACGACGGGCGGTCGCCCGAGCCGTCAGACACGTCCGGTCCTATTCGAACAAACCATGCGCCTGTCGCCGGGTTCCCGGCCAAGCCTTGCTGAAGATTCTCCGGGGGGCGGCACTTAACCAAAAAAGCCCCGCTCGACCTTGAGGGTCGAACGGGGCTCGATGTCGGCGAAGCCGAGTTTACTCGGGGGTCTGGCCGGGAACGATGCCGCCCGACGGGGTCGAGTCGCTGGCGGTGTCGGCGCCGGTCGTGCCCGTCGTGTTCGGCTGAGCCGAGGGCCCACCGGAGGTTTCCGGCTTCACGATCGGCGCGGCGCCGGTCGGCTTGGCCTGGCTGCCGCCGGGCAGGGCGGCATCGGTGTTGTTCATCGACGAGGATCCCGACATGACCGACTCGTCGTTGGAGGGCGCGGTCGTCGTGGTCGTGGTCTGCGCATAGGCGGAGCCGGCGAACAGGACGATGGCGGCGGCGGTGAGAATGCGTTTCATCGAATGTCTCCTCAGGGGGAGCGGGCGCTGGCGCCGCGAATACTCCCGTCGCCTTATCAAGTTCGGCCGGAACGATGCGTTCCATTACTCTTTGGACAGGAAGGATAGGCTGCCAACGGTCGTTCAGGCCCGCTCGATGTCGCCTGGGACCGGGCGACCGCCGTCTTCCGGGTCGGGTTCGATCGGCGGCACGTCGCCGTCGGGCTCGCGGATGTCGTCGGGACCGCCGGGCTCGTAGCCGGGCAGGTCGGGGTTGGAGTCGGGCGGCGGGATCGGCGGTCCCTTGGCGGGGTCGATGATGTTGGGCTCGATGTGCGACATGAGCGTCTCCTTTCGAAGGGCATTAGAAGGACAACGCAGGTCGGCGCCGGACGTTTCCTTCGGCTCCACCCGTTGGGTCACGTAAGACGATGCTGTAGAGCCGGGGCATGCCTGCGACCCGCCCCCGAACCACCGCCGCCGCTCCCTCCGTGGCCATCGAGCCCGGCTTCGTACCGCGGCCGCATCAGCTCACGGCGCGCGACGCGATCCTGGCGGCCCGCGCGGCAGGGCGCTCTGGCTTCCTGCTCGGCGATCTCACCGGTCTCGGCAAGACGCTTTCGGCCTGGGCGGCCGTCGCCCTGATGCCCGAGCGCGAGGTTCTGGTGATCTGCCCGAAGGGCGCCATCCCGCAATGGCGGCGCACGATCGCGCTGTCGCCGCCGAGCGGCCAGCGCGTCACCATCCTCAATTTCGAGCGCACCAAGTCGCTGATGGCGCCGCCCCCGGCGAGCAAGCGGCGCTCGACGCGCGCGAAGAACAACGAGCTGGCGCGGCAGGGGAGCCCCAAACGGCCTTGGCCGCTCGTGGTGATCGACGAGAGCCACCGCATCCGCAACCCCGCCTCGCAGCAGGGGCTCGTCTGCCGGCAACTGGCGAAGACGGCAGCTTTCACGCTCTTCCTCTCGGCCACCGCCGGGCAGACCCCGTTCGAGCTCTCCTATCTCGGCCGCCTGCTCGCCGAGGGCGCGGGCGAGGGGGCGGGCGACGATCTCGGCTCGTTCCGGCTGCTCTTGAAGCGCCTCGGCATCGGCGGCGCCAAGGGGCGCTGGCCGAACTGGCGCTGGGAGCCGAACGAGCGCGACCGGGCGGCGATGTCGGCGCTGCTCTATCGTGGCCCACAGGCGATCGGCCTTCGCCGTCGGCCCGAGGAGATCGCCGGCTGGCCGGAGGTGCAGCGCGAGCTCGCCCCCGTCGCGCTCGCCCCGGAGGACCGCCGCCTCTACGACGCGACCTGGCGCGAGTTCCGCCGCGAGTTCGGACTGGCGGGAGGCTCGACGCGCAAGCCCGCCGGCTGGGCGGCGGACCTGCGCTTTCGCCAGAAGGCCAGCCTTGTGCGGGTGCGCGGCACCGCGGACTTCGCCGAAGATCTTTTGCGCAACGGCGGACAGGTGGCGGTCTCCGTCGCCTTTCTGGAAACCTCGGCGATGCTGGCCGAGACCTTGTCCGGGCGTGGCTGGCGGGTCGGCGAGATCAACGGCGAGCGCACGGGCGAGGTGAACGAGGCGACCCGCGTCGCCTTCCAGACCGGCGCGCTCGATGCCGCGGTCTTCACCGTCACCGAATCGATCTCGCTGCATCGCGGCGAGCTGCCGGGCGGGGAGCGCGAGCGCTCGCTCATCGTTCACGACATGCGCCACAGCGCCATCCAGCTCGGGCAGATCGAGGGCCGCTGCCACCGCGACGGCCAGCGCGCCGTGATCTACTACGCCTATGCCGAAGGCACGGTGGAGGAGCGCATCGCGGGCCTTGCGGTCTCGCGCATGGCGGCGATGGACGGCATGGCCGGCGACGACACGGCGCTCCTCGACGCCATCGCCGAGGCGATGGGCGCGGCGCAAGGCAACCCGGACTCCTGACGGCAGGAACCCTTCTCGAAGGGTCGTGGACGGGATCTCGGCGGACCATCGTCGTTAACGCCCCCCTTACGACTTGCCGCGATAGTGCGGCGGCAAGTTCAGGAAGGAGTCATCATGTCGGACACGGTTGGCATCGCGGGCGGTCGCATCCGCTCGTTCGTGGAGCGCATCGAGCAGGTCGAGCTCGAGATCCAGGAGCTGTCGGAAGGCAAGAAGGAAATCTTCGCCGAGGCCAAGGGCGAGGGCTTCGACGTCAAGATCATTCGCGAGATCATCAAGTTGCGCAAGCAGGACCAGGACGAGCGCGACGAGCACGACACGCTCCTCGACGTCTACATGCGCGCGATGGACGAAGCCCCGGACGAGACGGTCGCCAAGGCCGCCTGAGGCGGGACGTTCGAAGACGCGGAGCGGCGCTTCAGCCGCCCCGCCGGAGCAGACGATCGCCGGCCGCAGGCGAGCGATCTCGCCCGCCATCTCGACCGATCCGGCGCCTGCCGCAGACCGCGCGCGCTGCGGTGCAGCATAGTCCTTGCCCGCGGCTTCTTCCGACCGGCGTTCAAAATGCCTATATGGAAGGACATGAGCGACTCAAGCGGTCGGGACGGTGGGCGTTTGCCCGGCGGATCGCCGCACTCCACCCAAGGCAAAGGCGCAGCGACCATGGCATCCAAGCTCGATCAACTCCGCGACATGACCACGGTCGTCGCCGACACCGGCGACATCGAGGCGGTGCGTGACCTGAAGCCGGTGGATTGCACCACCAATCCGACGATTGTTCTCAAGGCTCTCGGCACGCCGTCCTTCGCCGATGCGATCGACGAGGCCCTGAGCTGGGGTGCCGAACAGGGCGGCACCGGCGAGAAGGTGGTTAACGCCGTCGCCGATCGCCTCGCCGTGTCCGTCGGCACCGCGCTCGCCGGCCTCGTTCCCGGCCGCGTGTCGACCGAGGTCGACGCCGACCTGTCGTTCGACGTCGAGGCCTCGGTGAACCGGGGTCGCCGCATCATCGCAGACTACGAGGAGCGTGGCGTCGGCCGCGAGCGCATCCTCATCAAGCTCGCCTCGACCTGGGAGGGCATCCGTGCCGCCGAGATCCTCCAGAAGGAGGGGATCGACTGCAACCTGACGCTCATCTTCAACAAGACGCAGGCGATCGCCTGCGCCGATGCCGGCGCCTTCCTCATCTCGCCCTTCGTCGGCCGCATCATGGACTGGTACGCCAAGTCCACCGGCAAGACCTACACCGCCGAGACCGATCCGGGCGTCCTCTCGGTGCGCTCGATCTACGACTACTACAAGTCGAACGGCATCAAGACCGTGGTCATGGGCGCCTCGTTCCGCAATGTCGGCGAGATCGAAGCGCTCGCGGGCTGCGACCGTCTGACGATCAGCCCGGCGCTCTTGAAGGAACTGTCGGAGGCCGAGGGCACGCTGGAGCGCAAGCTCTCGCCCGAGACGGCGCAGAAGGTCGAGCCGATCAAGCTCGACGAGAAGAGCTTCCGCTGGGCGATGAACCAGGACGCGATGGCCACCGAGAAGCTCTCGGAGGGCATCCGCTCCTTCGCCAAGGATCTCGAGGAACTGCGCACGATCGTGCGTGGACGCCTCGAAAGCGCCCGCACCGCGCAGGCCGCTCAGTAACCCGAGCCATCCATCTTCGGCGCCGCGACCATGACGGCGCCCTTCCAACGAGAGCCCCGGCCTGCAGGTCGGGGCTTTTGCTTGCCGAGCCCGGCGTTCCCGTGATGGATCCACCTTCGCCCCCGGTGCATTTCGTGATAGCGCGGATGGGTCGCGGGCCACGGGCGGGGGCATCCGGGCGCGGGAAGGGGAGACGGGATTGAGCGACAGGCCGGCGTCGATCCAGAAGGGGCGGGCGTCCCGCAGCCTTGCCGCGGATTCCGACGACCCCATTCCACTGCGCTTCGGCGACGATCCGCGCGTCTGGGCCTGCTGGCTCTACTACGAGGACCGGCTGACGCAGGGCGAGATCGCCGAGGCAATGGGCGTCTCGCGCGCCACCGTCAACGCCTATCTCGCCGATGCCCGCGAACTCGGCATCGTCAATATCGCGCTCGATCCCGCCCGCCTCGCCTCGCTGGCGGTGGCGCAGGCGCTCAAGGCCCATTTCGGCCTGCACGACTGCCTCGTCGTGCCGGTGGGCGATCCCGCCGGCCCCTCGATCGAACGCCTCGGCTCGGCCGGCGCGCTGGCCATGCGCAAGTTCGTGCGCTCCGGCCATACGGTGGCGGTCGCCTGGGGGCGCACGGTGCTGGCCGTCGCGAAGGCCGCCGCCTCGCCCGGCCTGCAGGACGTGACGGTGGTGCAGGCGACCGGCGGCATGGCGGCGGATTCGCCCTGGACCCCGGAACTCTGCGCCGCGACGCTGGCGGAGGCGCTCAACGGGCGCTGCGTGCCGCTGACCGCGCCCGGCGTCGTGTCCTCGCTGGCGATGCGCGACATGCTCCTCGCCGAGCCCTTGCTGCGCACCCAGTTCGCCGCGCTCGGACGGGCCGAACGCGCGCTCTTCGGCATCGCGTCGCTGCGCCCGAACTCGACGATCCACACGAGCGGTTTCTTCGATTCGGTGCCGCTGCAGGACTATCTCGCCCGCGGCGCCGTCGGCGTCGTTGCCGGCCGGTTCCTCGACGCGCACGGCGCGCCGGTGGCGGGGCCGCTCGACGAGCGCACGGTCGGCATCGAACTCGCCGACCTCAAGCGGATCGAGCGGCGCATCGCGGTGGCCGGCGGCTACGACAAGGTGCCGGCGATCCTGGCCGCGTTGCGCGGCGGCTATGTCGACGTGCTCGTCACCGACGCGGCCACCGGCAAGGGCATTCTCGATGCCGACGGCGCGCCGCCGCTCGCCACGCCCCGCCGGCCCGTGCGCATATCCACGCCCTCCGCCGGTTCGCATGCCGAGCCGGGACGCCGCTTCGTCAAGAAATTCCTCAACGATCCCGACGACGTGGTGGAGGAGATGCTCGACGGCGCCCATCGCGCCCATCGCGACCATCTCGAACCCGTCGCGGGCACGCGGCGCGGCTTTCGCGCCCGCTCCGGGCCGCGGCCGGGCAAGGTCGGGCTCGTCACCGGCGGCGGGGCGGGGCACGAGCCCTGCTTTCTCGGCTATCTCGGGCGCGGCATGGCCGATGCCGTGGCGGTCGGCAACATCTTCTCCTCGCCCCCGCCCGATCCGATCCTGCGCTGCGCGCGCGCTGCCTCCGGCGGGGCCGGCGTCCTGTTCGTCTACGGCAATTATGCCGGCGACACGATGAACTTCGAGATGGCGGCCGAACTGGTGGGCGAGGAGGGCATTCCCGTGCGCACCGTCGTCACCACCGACGATGTCGCCTCCTCGGCGCTGGAGGACCGGGACGGGCGGCGCGGCGTCGCCGGCAACGTCTTCGTCTTCAAGATCGCGGGCGCGGCCTGCGACCGCGACTGGCCGCTGGAGCGCTGCGAGGCCGTGACCCGCCGCGCCAATGCCCGCACCTACACGATGGGCGTCGCGCTCGAGCCCTGCTCGATGCCGCAGAGCCGACGCACCAACTTTTCGCTCGGTCCCGACGACATGGAGGTCGGCGTCGGCATCCACGGCGAGCCCGGCATCCTGCGCGAGCCCGTGCGCCCGGCCGACGAGATCGTCGACACCGTGATGGACCGCATCTTCGCCGAGATGCCGGCCGCGCGGGGAGACCGGGTGGCGGTGCTCGTCAATTCCTTCGGCTCGACGCCGCTGATGGAGCTCTACCTTCTCTATCGCCGCGTCGAGCAGCGGCTGGAGGCCAAGGGCGTCGCAGTCGCGCGCAGCCTCGTCGGCCATTACTGCACCTCGCTCGACATGGCGGGCGCCTCGATCACCATCCTGCATCTCGACCCCGAACTCGCCGACCTTCTGGAGCATCCATGCGATACGTCGTTTCTGCGCATCGGCTGATGACCGCGCGGCCCCGCGCGGCGTCCGGCGGGCAAGGGCGGGCGCGATGACGACGCCGGCTTCCACGACCCAGGGAGCATCGGACGGGCATCCCGGCGAGGCGCTGGTGCGCATGTTCGCGCTGGCCTCCGCCGCCATCGAGGCCGAGCGCGATGCGCTCTGCGATCTCGACGGGGCCATCGGCGACGCCGATCACGGCACGACGATGGCGCTGGGCCTGCGCGCGGTGGTAACGGCGCTGGGGCCGCCCGGCCGCGACGCGATCGCCCCGTCCGAGGTGTTCCGCACGGCGGCCGCCGCCTTTCTCGACGCGGTCGGCGCCTCCACCGGACCGCTCTATGCCACCGGCTTCCGGCGCGCCGCGCAGCGCCTGGACGGCGCGGACGCCTTCGGGCTCGCCGAGCAGGCCCAGATGCTCGCCGCCATCGCGGCCGGCATCGCCGAGCGTGGCAAGGGCGGGCGCGGCGACAAGACGATGCTCGACGCCTGGCTGCCGGCCCGTGATGCCGCCGAGGTGGCGTTAGTGCGTGGCGACGCGCCCGTCGCCTTCTGGAATGGCGTGGTGGCGGCCGGCGGGGAGGGCGCCGAGGCGACGCGCTCGATGGTGGCGTCGCGCGGGCGCGCCGCCCGTCTCGGCGAGCGCTCGCTCGGCCATCTCGACCCCGGCGCCGTCTCGGCCGTGCTCATCCTCAAAGCGATGGCGGCGGTGTTCGGCCCCGCCGGCTGAGCTGGCGCTCCCGCCGCTCCTCACCCTTTCGATCCGAAACCCGCCCAGCCGCCGGGACGCTTCCCACTGGCGGCCGCTGCCGTGCGTGCAATGCACCATGGACGATGGCATTCTTGAGTTGACACATGTCGACGCTCCGTTGAATTATGTCAGGACCGGAGGTGACCGTGGGAGGTCGGAGTGTCCGGCGGATCTTTGACCGATAGTCGGAGGCCGGGTTCGGACGGGAGGTCTCCAGCGTGCAGCCATTGTTGAAGGTCGAGGGGCTCAAGAAGTCCTTTGGCGGCGTCGCGGCGCTCCGCGATGGTCGCTTCGAACTGGCGCCGGGCTCCGTCCATGCGCTGTGCGGCGGCAACGGCGCGGGCAAGTCCACCTTCCTCTCCATCGTCATGGGCATCCAGAAGCGCGACGCCGGCGCGATCTGGCGGCGCGGTGTGGAGGTCGAGTTCTCCTCGCCGGCCGAGGCGCTGGCGTCGGGCATCGCCATCATCGAGCAGGAGCTGAGCCCGGTTCCGCACATGAGCGTCGCCGAGAACATCTTCCTCGGCCGCGAGCCGACGCGCCGCTTCGGCGGCATCGACTTCCGGGCCATGAACCGCGAGGCGCAGCGCCTTCTCGACGAGCTGGAATTCGACATCCGGGCCGAGCGCACGATGGCGACGCTCTCGGTGGCGCAGATGCAGCTCGTCGAGATCGCCAAGGCGCTGAGCCACGATGCCGAAGTCATCTTCATGGACGAGCCGACCTCGGCCATCGGCGAGCGCGAGGCGCAGCAGCTCTTCGCCGCCATCGCCCGGCTGAAGGCGCAGGGGCGCGGCATCGTCTACGTCTCACACCGCCTGTCCGAAATCTTCCAGATCGCCGACAGCTATACCGTGTTCCGCGACGGCGCCTACGTGGCGAGCGGCGCGATGACGGAGACCGACCGGCCCGGCCTCATCCGCATGATCGTCGGGCGCGAGCTCGGCGACGAATACATCAAGACGAACGCGCCGAGCGAGACGATCGGCCTCGCCGTCGAGAACCTCGCCAGCCCCGGCAAGATCGAGGACATCTCCTTCACCGTGCGCAAGGGAGAGATCTTCGGCATCTACGGGCTGATGGGATCGGGCCGCACCGAGATCTTCGATGCCCTGTTCGGCCTCGACCGCCATTCGGTCGGGCGCATCCTCGTCGACGGCAAAGCGGTGGCGATCTCCAGGCCCGCCGACGCGATGGCGGAGGGGCTCGCCTTCGTCACCGAGGACCGCAAACAGACGGGACTGAATCTTGCCGACAGCGTGCGCGGCAATATCGGCCTCGCCAGCCTGCCGGAAATGAGCCCTGCCTTCGTCATGCGCCGCGCAGAGGAGGCCGAGGCCAGCACACGGATGATCGAGCGCTTCGCCATCAAGGCGGCGCGCGACACGATGCCGGTCTCTGGCCTTTCGGGCGGCAACCAGCAGAAGGTGGTGCTCGGCAAGTGGTTCCTGCGCCGGCCGCGGGTGCTGCTTCTCGACGAGCCGACGCGCGGCGTCGATGTCGGCGCCAAGCGCGAGATCTACCGCATCATCTGCGACTTCGCCGCCGAGGGCGGCACGGTGGTGATGATCTCCTCGGAGATCGACGAGGTGCTCGGCATGTCCGACCGCATCATGGTGATGCGCAACGGGCGTTCGGCCGGCATCGAGGCGAGGGCGCAGGCCAGCGCCCAGTCGCTCGTCCACCTCTCGACCTGACACAAGCGGGCCGCGCGCCACGCGCCCGACGCAACTTGCCCGAAGGAACCTCACGCGTGTCCGACGTCCAGACTGCCACTGCCGGGAAGGGATGGTTCGGCTCCGACCGCCGTCGCCTGCTCATCCAGGAATACGGCATCTTCCTCGCCTTCCTCCTTCTCGTCGTCATCCTCTCGGTGTCGAACGAATACTTCCTGACCGCGGGCAACATCTCGAACGTCCTGCTTCAGACGTCGATCAACGGCATCCTCGCCATCGGCATGACCTTCGTCATCCTGACGCGCGGCATCGACCTGTCGGTGGGCTCGGTGGTGGCGCTCGCCGGCATGGTCAGCGCGAGCTTCGCCACGACCTCGGCGGCGGGCGTCGCGGGCGGCCCCTATCCCGTGGCGCTGGCGCTGGCGGTCGGCATCCTCGTCGGCGTCGCATCCGGCGCGCTCATCGGCCTCATCGTCTCGCGCTTCGCGGTGCCCGCCTTCGTGGCGACGCTCGGCATGCTCTCGGCGGCGCGCGGCATGACGCTGATCTACGGCGGCGGACGCCCGGTGCCCGGCCTCGTGCCCGACTTCCGCTGGATCGGCACCGGCAACATCCTCGGCGTGCCGATGCCCGTGGTGATCCTCGCCGTGGTCTTCGCCCTGTCCTGGTGGATCCTCGCGCGTACCCGCTTCGGCCGCTACATCTACGCCGTCGGCGGCAATCCGCATGCGGCCAAGACGTCCGGCATCGACGTCTCGCGCATCCGCTTCCTCGTCTACGTCATCTCCGGCGCGCTGTCGGGCCTCGCCGGCATGATCCTTTCGGCGCGCACCGGCTCGGCCCTGCCGCAGGCGGGCATCGCCTACGAGCTCGACGCGATCGCCGCCGTGGTGATCGGCGGCACCAGCCTGTCGGGCGGCGTCGGGCGCGTCACGGGAACGCTGATCGGCGCGCTGATCATCGGCGTCATGAACAACGGCCTCGATCTCATGGGCATCCAGTCCTACTACCAGCAGATCCTCAAGGGGGCGCTGATCGTGGGGGCCGTGATGCTCGACCAGAAGCGCAATCAGGGGGCCTGAGAAGGCCCCGGCACGATCCGACCGGTGCTGGGAGCGCCGGTTCGAGACCCGCAGGCGGGCGTCAGGACGACGCCGCCGCGATCCTTGAGGGAGGAAGACCGATGAAGAAGATGATGCTGGCGCTGGCCATGGCGAGCGCGCTCTACGCCCCGTCCGCGATGGCGCAGGAGAAGCTGAAGATCGGCGCGACCGTCTACGGTCTGAACGCCGAGTTCATGCAGATCTGGACCGCCGCGCTGCAGCAGCACCCGGCCGTGAAGAGCGGCGAAGTCGAGGTCACCGTCTTCGACGGTCGCTACGACGCACTGGTCCAGCAGGAGCAGTTCAACACGATGATCACGCAGAAGTACGACGCGATCATCTTCGTGCCGATGGACGTCGAGGCCGGCGCTGCGCCGGTGCAGGCCGCCGTCGATGCCGGCATCCCGGTGGTCGGCTCGAACGCCCGCGTCAATTCCGACGTCCTCACCGCCTATGTCGGCTCCAACGACGTCGAGGCCGGCGAGCTCGAGGGCAAGGCCGTGCTCGACAAGATGGGCTGCAAGGGCAATCTCGTGATCATCGAGGGCCCGATCGGCCAGTCCGGCCAGATCCAGCGCCTTGAGGGCAACGAAAAGGCGCTCGCCGCCTGCCCCGACGTGAAAGTGCTGGAGAAGCAGACCGGCAACTGGTCGCGCGCCGAGGCGCAGACCCTGATGGAAAACTGGCTGACCTCGCATCCCGGCCAGATCAACGGCGTCATCGGCCAGAACGACGAGATGGCGCTCGGCGCGATCGAGGCGATCAAGGCCGCCGGCCTCGACGTCAAGAGCTTCGCCATCGCCGGCATCGACGGCGTCACCGACGCGATCAACTCGGTGAAGGCCGGCGAGATGGCCTCGATCCTGCAGGATGCGAACGCGCAGGCGCAGGGCTCGCTCGACATCGCCATCAAGGCCGTCAAGCCCGACTACCAGCCGCAGTCGCCGATCTGGAAGCAGTATCCGTCGATGGAATGGGCCGACGGCAAGGCCAAGAACTACCTCGTGCCCTGGACGCCGGTCACCACGGCGAACGCGGACCAGCTGCTCGAGAGCCGCAAGTAACCTCCCTTGAGGGCAGGGGGCGGCGCTTTGCGTGCCGCCTCCGCCGAATCGCTTCGCCCGGCGCTGTCGCCGGGCGAAGCGGCCGATCCTTCCCTTTCGCGCGTATCCGACGGAGCCCGCCCGATGACCGACGCCGCCCCCCCGATCGACCTCGACTTCTCGCTCGCCGGAAAGGTCGCCCTCGTCACCGGAGGCGGTTCGGGCATCGGCCGCGCCGTGGCCGAAGCCTTTGCGAAGAAGGGCGCCCGCGTCGGCCTTCTCGACATGAACATGAATGCTGCGAACGAGGCCGCGGCGGCGCTGCCGAAGGCCGCGGCCTTTCGCTGCGACGTCTCCGACCCCGTGTCCGTCGAGGCGGCCTTCGCGGCGGTCGCGCAAGCCTTCGGCAGCCCCGACATCGTCGTCAGCAGCGCCGGCATCGTGGCGCTGGCCCCGGCCGAGGCGCTGACGCTCGACCAGTGGGACCGCACGATCGCGATCAACCTGAAGGGCACCTTCCTCGTCTCGCAGGCTGCCGGGCGCGCGATGATCGCGGCCGGGCGCGGCGGGCGCATCGTCAACCTCGCCTCGCAGGCCGGCACGGTCGCGATCGAGGAGCACGTCGCCTATTGCGCCTCGAAATTCGGCGTCATCGGCCTGTCGAAGACGCTTGCCGCCGAGTGGGGCCGGCACGGCATCACCGTCAACACGATCTCGCCGACGATCGTCCTCACCGAACTCGGCAAGTCGGCCTGGGCCGGCGAGAAGGGCGAGGCGGCCAAGAAGCGGATCCCGACCGGGCGCTTCGCCTTCCCCAACGAGATCGCCGCCGCCGCCGTCTTCCTCGCCTCCGATGCCGCCGCGATGATTAACGGCGCCGACCTTCTGGTCGATGGCGGCTACACCATTCTCTGACGCTCGCAAGTGTCACCCTGACCTGCTCGAACCAACGGATCGTCCCGACATGCAGCGCTTCATCAACAATCCCGACGAGGTCGTCGACGACACCGTGAAAGGCTTCGTGAAGGCCCATCGTGACCTCGTGCGCCTGTCCGAGACGAACCGGCGCGTCGTTATCTCAACCGCCGCGCCGGTTGCCGGCAAGGTCGGCGTCGTCACCGGCGGCGGCTCGGGCCACGAGCCCGCCTTTATCGGCTATACCGGCCGCAACATGCTGGACGCGGTGGCGGTCGGCGAGCTCTTCTCCTCGCCCACCGCCAAGAGCTTCCACGAGGCGTTCAAGGCCGCCGATGCCGGCAAGGGCGTCGTCTGCCTCTACGGCAACTATGCCGGCGACAACATGAACGTGAAGATGGCCGCCAAGCTCGCGGCCAAGGACGGGATCGAGATCGCGACCGTGGTCGCCAACGACGACGTCTGCTCGGCTGGGCCGGACGAGCGCGCCAAACGCCGGGGCGTGGCGGGCGAGATCTTCCTCTGGAAGATCGGCGGTGCCAAGGCCGCCGAGGGCGCCTCGCTCGAAGAGGTGCGCGCCACCGCGCAGCGCGCGATCGATGCCTGCCGCTCGGTCGGCATCGGCCTCGGCCCCTGCACCCTGCCGGCGGTCGGCCATCCCAACTTCCAGATCGAGCCCGGCACGATGGAGGTCGGCATCGGCCATCACGGCGAGCCCGGCATCCGCATCGAGCCGCTGAAGACCGCCGCAGAGGTCGCGCGCGACATGGCCGCGATCGTCCTTGACGACCATGCACTGGCGGCGGGCACCGAGGTCGCCGTCCTCGTCTCCGGGCTCGGCGCGACGCCGCTGAACGAACTCTACATGCTCTACGACACGATCGAGACCGAGATGGCCGCGCGCGGGCTGACCGTCCACAAGGCGCTCATCGGCAACTACTTCACCTCGCTGGAAATGGTCGGCGCGACGCTGACGGTGCTGGCGCTCGACCCCGAGCTGAAGCGGCTCCTCGATGCCGACGCCCGCTGCCCGGCCATGGCCTGACGGTTCTTCGCCCTTCTTCGATAAGGATATGAGACGAATGCAGACGTTCGAAAATGCCGGCGCCGGCGACATCGTGCTGGCGATGGCCGAGCGGATCGTCGAGAACCGCGCTTATCTCTCCGAGATCGACGGCAAGATCGGCGACGGCGACCACGGCGTGAACATGGCCAAGGGCTTCGGCATGGCGGCCGACCGGCTGCGCGGCACGGATGCGGCGCTTGGGGCTGCGATGGCGACGCTGGGCGATGTCCTGATGAGCGAGATCGGCGGCTCGATGGGGCCGCTCTACGGGATGATGTTCACAGAGTTCGCCGAGGTGCTGGAGGGCGTCGAGGCGATCGACGCGGCGACGCTCAGTGCCATGCTGCACAAGGGCCTCGAAGGCATCCAGTCGGTGGGCGACGCCAAGGTCGGCGACAAGACGCTGATCGACTGCCTCGTACCGGCGGTGGAGGCCTTCGACGCCGCCCATGCCGGCGGCAAGTCTTTCGCCGAAGCGCTGGATGCGATGGCATCGGCGGCGGAAACGGGGCGCGATTCCACGATCGATCTCGTCGCCAAGGTCGGCCGCTCGGCCCGTCTCGGCGAGCGCTCGCGCGGCGTGCTCGATGCCGGCGCCACCTCCTGCGCCCTCATCCTCACGGTGCTGGCTTCGGGCGCCAAGGCCAAGCTGACGGACGGCTGAGAGGACCGCCGGGATCCCGGCCGACGCACGCATTCCGGGCACGTCCCGCGAACTTCGGTTCGCCGGGCGTGCTCCATGTCTTCGTCGTGTTCGCAGTGTCCGACGACGGTGTGTCCGCTTCGTCGGGACAGGCTCTAGCGTTCCTCGGCCAGAGCCCGGTGCATCGCCTCAAGGCTGTGCGTCACCTGCCGGTACCAGTCGACGTCCGGCCGCTGCATCGCGCTGAGGCGGGGCGGCGCGGCGGCGAACTGCGGGGCGGCGTTGCGCGCTTCGACTTCGCGCACGATGTCGTTGAGGCGGGCCGTCACGTCGGCGACGCGCTGCAGGTTGATGTCCTCGAACATGGCGCGGTTCCTCCCGGGGTCTGGAGGGGAGGCTAGGCCCGCAAGCTGGCGCCGGGCTGCCCGCCGCCGATGCGCCTTACATCTGGCGCTCTTCGAGCCGCTCGCGCAGCGTGTCGCCGAAGAGGCGCAGCGCCGACTTCACCTCCGCGAGGTGGCGTTCCTCGCCTTCGAACCCGGCGCGCGAGGCGCGGTCCACCGATGCCGCGATGCCGCCGACCTCTTCCTCGGCTTCCTTGGGAAACAGGCCGCGCTGCGTTGCGCGCTCGGCATAGAGGGCCTTCAGGAGCTGGTCCTGCGCCTGCAACTGGCTCTGCAGCTTCATGATCGCGCCGGCCATGACCTTCAGCGTGTCGTCGGTGCTCGCCATGGATCGGTCTTTCGGGTTGTGGGGTGCGGGCCTGCCGCGGGGGCGCGGCCTGGCCATGGTCGTCGGTCGGTCGGCTCAGTTGCCGAAGCCTTCGCTCCAGGCGCGCCAGTCGGCACTGCCGGGGCGGTAGGGGTTGTCCTTGCGCGAACGCTGGCGATCGCGTGCATCGCGGCCTTCGTGGCGCACGAGGTCGTTCCGGGTCAAGGGCGAACGGGTTTGGAGCGAACGGGTCTGCGACATCGGTGTCTTTCCTTTCTGCGTTGATCGGGCGGTCGGACTAGACCTTGAGCAAGCCGAGATCAAGGCAGACCAGCGCAGGGCTGCCTTGCCGCCGGCGGGCGTCACCCTAGTATCCGCCCTCCGAAATCCTCGCCGACAGGTGACTGAAGGCCCCGCCTCGCATGATCTTCTTCACCGGCGACACCCATTTCGGCGATCCGCGCATCCTGCGTCTCGATCGCCGCCCCTTCCAAGATCTCGCCGCCCACGACGCAGCTTTGATCGAGCGCTGGAACCATCGGGTGGGCGAAGGCGACGAGGTCTGGCACCTCGGCGATTTCGCAAGGGGAACGGCCGAGGTCAAGCAGGCGCTTTTTGCCCGCCTCAACGGCGACAAGCATCTCATCACCGGCAACAACGACGACGAGGCGACGCTTCGGCTGGGCTGGGCGAGTGTCCAGGCCTATGCCGAACTCGACGTGGAGGGGCGGCGGTTGGTGCTCTGCCACTATCCGTTCCGCACCTGGAACGGCATGGGCAAGGGCGCGCTCAACATTCACGGCCACTCCCATGGCAAGCTGAAGCCGCTGCCGCGCCAGTACGATGTCGGCATCGACGTCTTTCCGCAGGGGCCGGCGACGCTGACCGAGATCCTCGCCTCCCGCCGGCGGGGTGCGAAGCCCGGGGCCGCACTGATCGAAGCCTGAACGCCCAAACCCATCCGCAAGCCGCGCTTGCATCCGCAAGCGGGGGGTGCGCAGCCTTGGGCGGGTTCGCCGTGCCGTGCCTGACGTCCTGCCGGAGTGCCGCCTCATGTCGATCCGCAATCTCGACGCCCTCTTCGCCCCGCAGTCGATCGCGCTGATCGGCGCGAGCAACCGCGCGGGATCGGTGGGGTCGGTGCTGGCGCGCAATCTCTTCGGCTCGGGCTTTGCCGGGCCGGTGATGCCGGTGAACCCGCACGAGGGCGCGATCCGCTCCGCCGTCAGCTACCGCTCCGTCGCCGACCTGCCGATGACGCCCGATCTCGCCGTCATCGCGACGCCCGCCGCCGGAGTGCCCGCCGTGGTGGCGGAACTCGGCGCACGCGGCTGCCGAGCGGCGGTGGTGATCTCGGCGGGCTTTGGCGAGGGGACGCTGCGCCAGGAGCTTCTCGACGCCGCGCGCCCGACGCTGCTGCGCATCCTCGGGCCGAACTGCATCGGCGTGATCTCGCCGCGCACCGGCGTCAACGCCTCCTTCGCGCATCTGACGCCGAAGGCCGGCGATCTCGCCTTCGTCTCGCAGTCCGGCGCCATCGCGACCGCCGTCCTCGACTGGGCGGACGTGCGCGAGATCGGCTTCTCGCACGTCGTCTCGGTCGGCGACATGAGCGACGTCGATATCGGCGACCTCCTCGATTATCTCGCGGTGGACGCCAAGACGCGGGCGATCCTCCTCTATGTCGAAAGCATCACCAACGCCCGCAAGTTCATGACGGCGGCGCGTATCGCCGCGCGTACCAAGCCGGTGGTGGTGATCAAGGCCGGACGCTCGGAGGGCGGGGCGAAGGCCGCGGCCTCGCACACCGGGGCGCTCGCGGGCTCCGACGAAGTCTACGACGCCGCGTTTCGGCGGGCCGGCATGCTGCGCGTGCGCTCGCTGCGCGATCTCTTCGCCGCCGTCGCGACCCTGGCTTCCGGTCTGCGCCCGAAGGGAGACCGGCTGGCGATCCTGACCAACGGGGGCGGCGCCGGCGTCATCGCCGCCGATACGCTCGCCGACACCGGCGGGCGGCTGGCGCAGCTGTCGGAGGCGACGCTCCAGCGGCTCGACGCGCTGCTGCCGCATGCCTGGTCGCACGCCAACCCCGTCGACATTCTCGGCGACGCGCCGGGCGCCCTCTATGCCGAGACATTGCGGGCTCTGCTCGAGGATCCCAATCAGGACGCCGTGCTGGTGATGAACTGCCCGCATGCGGTGGCCGATGGCATGGACGCCGCGCAGGCGACGGTCGGCGTGACGCTGCCCGGCCGCAAGGCGCCGATCCTCACCTGCTGGCTCGGCGAGCGCGCGGCGCGCGACTCGCGCCGGCTCTTCGCCTCCAAGGCGATCCCGACCTATGCGACCCCCGACGAATCCGTGCGCGGCTTCATGCAACTCGTCGAGTATCGCCGCAATCAGGATCTCCTGATGCAGACGCCGCCGGCCATCGCCCCGGCCTCGGTGGATCTTGCGGCGGCGCGCGCGGCGGTCGCGAAAGTGCTCGGCGAGGGCCGGTCGGTGATGACCGAGCCCGAGGCCAAGGGGCTGCTCGCGGCCTACGGCATTCCCGTGGTACGCACCGAGATCGCGGCGACACCGCAGGAGGCCGCGCGCACGGCCGAGGCGCTCGGCTTTCCCGTGGCGCTGAAGATCCTGTCGGGCGACATCACCCACAAGTCCGACGTCGGCGGCGTTCGGCTCGAGCTCGACAGCGCCGCCATGGTCGAGGAGGCCGCCCATCACATGCTGAAGCTCGTGGTCGAGCGCCGGCCGGACGCGGCGATCGACGGGTTCACGGTACAGCGGATGATCGGGCGGCCGCGGGCCCACGAGCTGATCGTCGGCGTCAAGACCGATGCGATCTTCGGGCCGGTCCTGCTCGTCGGACAGGGCGGGACCGCGGTGGAGGTGATCGCCGACCGGGCGGTCGGCCTGCCGCCGCTGAACGGGCTGTTGGCCAGAGAGATGATCGGCCGCACCAAGGTTTCGCGCCTGCTCGGTGGCTATCGCGACCGGCCGGCCGCCGACATCGACGCCGTCGCCTCGACGCTGGTCACGCTGTCGCAGATGATCGCCGACATCGACGAGATCACCGAGATCGACATCAACCCGCTTCTGGCCGACGAGACCGGCGTCGTGGCGCTCGACGCGCGCGTCGTGCTGGCGCCGGCCACCGGTCGGCATCGCTCGCGCTTCGCCATCCAGCCCTATCCCGGCGAACTGGAGGAGACCGTGACGACGCGCGGCGGCACGCCCTTTCGCCTGCGCCCGATCCGCCCGGAGGATGAGCCCGGCCTCGTCGACATGCTCAACCGCTGCGACCCCGAGGACATCCGCCTGCGCTTCTTCGCGCCGATGAAGAACATCGGCCATGCCTTCGCAGCGCGCCTGACCCAGATCGACTATTCGCGCGAGATGGCCTTCGTGGCGGGCGAGGCCGGCGGCGTCACCGGCGAGATCCTCGGCGTCGCCCGCCTGATCTCCGATCCCGACGAGGAGGTGGCGGAGTTCGGCATCATGGTGCGCTCCGACCAGAAGGGGCGAGGCCTCGGCTACCTGCTGATGGGCGCGATCCTGCGCCATGCCGCGCGGCGCGGACTTCGCACCGTCTACGGCGAGGTGCTGGCCGAGAACACGTCGATGCTGGCCATGGCCGGCGCGCTCGGCTTCGCTCAGCGCATCCACGAGGACGACATCGCGCTGCGCCGGGTGGAGATCGACGTCGCGTCGGCTGCCGCGGCGTCCGCATGGGGCGGGCAACCGGCGGTCTGAGGCGAGGGGGGCGGGGGCCGCAAAGCTCCAGTGGCGGGAGAACCCCCAGCCTCGGCGCTCAGCCCTCCTCGATCGGGGCGGCGATGGCGGCGAGGACGCTCTCGCGCGGCAAGCCGAGATGGCGAGCGAGCGCCCCCGCTGCATCCTCCTCGTCGCCCGCCCGCAGGGCGTCGCCGAACAGGGCGAGGCCATCGTGGGTGTGGAGCGCCGACACGACCAGCGTTTCGTGTCGGCAGTCGCCGAGCCCAGCGTCGAATGCGGCGCGAAGGGATGAGCGCCGGTCAGTGTCTCGGAGTGCTCGTGCAAGGCTCGAACCCGTCCCGCGCGAAAGCGTCGAATCCCGATCCGCGCGCAAGGCGACGACGCGCGGGCCGGCGGGCTCGGCGAGAAGCCGGCCGAGCGCCGTCGCAAGCGCTTCCTCGCTGTCCCGGTGGCGCGAGGCTCCCGGCGTCCGCGCCGCCAGCACGCGAGCGGCTTGCCGGCCGGGCGAGGGCGCGAGGAGGGCGGCGAGGCGCCTGGGCGGCAGGAGATGCAGGCTTTGCGGGCAGCACAAGGCTGCGCCGACCCCGAGGCCGGCCGGCATCGCCCTGCCGATGCCGAGGAGGCGATGCGGCCAAAGCGATGCGGGATCGGCCATCCCGGCCAGTCGCGCCAGCCATCCCAGTGGCAGGGCATCGGCGCGCAGGACGACCAGGCGGGGATCGCGTCGAGCTTCGCCCGCCGCGCGGGCGTTGCTTCCCAGAGCCGGCAAGACGGCGGCCGCCGCGCCCCCGGCGAGGAACCCGCGGCGGGTCAGGGACGGCATGGCGCATACGCCCGGATGGCCGCTGACAAGCGGGCCCTCCTCATGCCGCGCCGACCTCGATCCAATACGACACGAGGCGGGCGCGATCGGCGGAGGGGCCGACGAGGAGTTCGTAGGCGCCGTGCTCGATCGCGGGGCGCAGCGCCGCGTCGAGGAAGCGCAGCGCCTCCACCGGCAGGACCAGCGTCAGCCGTCCCGTCTCGCCCGACGCTAAAGCCAGCTTGCCGAAGCCCTTCATCTCCAGCCGGGCGCGGCTGACCCGCGACACCGGCTTGCGTACGAAAAGGAACACCGTCTCCTCTCCCGCCAGCGGCCCCTCGTTCGTCAGCTCGATTGTGACGGTCAGCATGTCGCCCTCGCGCGCGTCGGCCGGTTCGGCGACGACGGCGCCAAGGCGAAAGCGCCCGTAGGTCAGGCCGTGACCGAACGGGTAGAGCGGCGCGGTCGGCCCGTCGATGTACTTGCTGGTATAGTGTTCGGCCGAGGCGGGTCGGCCGGTCGGGCGCTCGGCGTAGAAGAGCGGCACTTGCCCGACCGTGCGGGGCCAGGAGACGGGCAGGCGCCCCGTCGGCGAGCGGCGTCCGGTGAGAATGTCGGCGACCGCGTTGCCAGCCTCGTGGCCGAGGAACCAGGTCATCAGGAGCGCGTCGGCGCGCTCCGCCAGCCAGGGCACGCAGAGCGGACGCCCGGCCGACAGCAGCACGATCATGGGCTTGCCGAGCGCCAGCACGGCCTCGGCGAAGCGGCGCTGGATGCCCGGAAGGTCGAGATCGGAGCGGCTGGCGGCCTCGCCGCTCATGTCGCGGCTTTCGCCGAGGCACAGGAGAACCACGTCGGACCCCGCGCAGAGATCGAGGGCTGCCGCAATCCCGCTCTCGTCGCCGTCGCGGATGCCGACGCCGGGGCTGAGGCGGATGTCGCAGTCCGGCCGCGCGAGCGCCAGCCCCTCGAAGAAGGAGACGGCGCTCGCGCTGTCCCCCGCGCCCGACCAGCAGCCGAGCATCTCGGCGCGTGCATCCGCCAGTGGACCGACCATGGCGATGCGCTGCGGGCGCGCGTCCAGCGGGAGCACGTCGCCGCGATGCTCGAGCAGCACGATCGAGCGCACGGCGGCTTCGCGCGCCAGTTCGCGCAGGGCATCCGGCGAGGGCGTGCCCGGCTGCGGCCGATCGGCGGCATGCGGGGTCTCGAACAGGCCGAGCCGCTCCTTCAGCGCGAGGACCCGGCGAACCGAGCGCTCGATCTCGGGCAGCGAGACGAGACCCCGATCCAGCGCCTCGGGCAGGCCGTCGCGGTAGCAATGGCTCATCATGTCGATGTCGACGCCGGCCCGGAGCGCTAGTGCGGCGGCCTCCGCCGGATCGGCGGCGACGCCGTGCACGACGAGTTCGGCGACGGCGTTGTAGTCGCTGATCACCACGCCCTCGAAGCCGGCCTCGCCGCGCAGCCAGCCGCCGATCAGCCGCTCGTCGGCCGTCAGCGGAACGCCCGCGAGGTCGGAGAAGGCGGGCATGACGGCGGCGACGCCCGCATCGACGGCGGCGACGAAGGGCGGCAGGTAGGTCTCGCGCAACGTGCGCTCCGAGAGATCGGTGGAGGCATAGTCGCGCCCGGCATTGGCGGCGCCATAGGCGACGAAATGCTTGGCGGTGGCCGCAACGGACCCGGCCTCATGCAGGTCTTCGCCCTGGAAGCCGCGGATCTTGGCCTCGCCGAAGAGCGAGGCGAGGAGCGGATCCTCGCCCGGGCTCTCGGCGATGCGGCCCCAACGCGGGTCGCGCGCGATGTCGATCATCGGCGCGAAGGTCAGCTTGACGCCGTCGGCCGCGGCTTGCGCCGCGCTGGCGCGTGCCGTCTCCTCCCAGAGGTCGGGATCGAAAGCGGCGGCCTCACCGATCGGCAGGGGAAACACGGTGCGGTGGCCATGGACGGCGTCGAAGCCGAGAAGCAGCGGGATGGCGAGGCGCGATTCCTCCACCGCGACGCGCTGGATCCGGCGCGTCGCCTCCGGCCCGTAGACGTTGAGGAGGCTGCCGGCGCGCCCGGTTCGCACGTCGCCGGTCGTGTCACCGCCCAGCACCGGGCCGGTAACGGAGAAGCCGGCGGCAAGCATCGAGAGCTGCCCGATCTTCTCCTCCAGCGTCATCTCCGCCAGAAGCCGGTCGATGCGGTTCATGCGGTGCGATCCTGCGACGCCAGTTGTTCCAATGTCGCCCGGTCCGGCGCCCCGTCGAAGTGGCGCCGCAGCGCCTCGGCGAATAGGGGTTCGCCCGGTGCGGCCTCGGCGAAGAGCGTCATCGAGGAGCGGAACTTGGCGTCATCAGGCGATCCGAAGATCTGCTGGGCGCTACGGTCCTTCGCGCCGAGAACGAGCGCGGTGCAGTCCCGCAGGCGGGCGCCGAGCACGGGGTCGGCGAGATAGGCTCGCGCCTCCGCCAGCGAGCGAAGAGCGTAGCGGCGCGAGGTCGCGCTGAACCCGAGGCCCGCGATCTGCGGGAAGACGAACCACATCCAGTGGCTGCGCTTGTCCCCGGCCCCCAGCTCTGCCGTGACGGCTGCGAAGATCGGATCCTGCGCGGCGCGAAAGCGCTGGAGATCGTGGGGGTCGCTCATCGCTGGTTTCCCTCTCGCCGTGGATGGCGGCGAGGCTTCGCAGCCAAATCCGGCATCGGCATGTCGCGCGATCCTCAGGCCGGCGCGGCTTGAGCGGGACGCGCGGTGTAGGGAGCCTGCCGCCCGCCATGCCGCACGAAGGGCCGAAGCCAGGGCACGCTGGCCGCCAGCGCGCATGTCGCGACGCAGGCGATCGCGACGAGAAGGCCGCGTAGATAGGGTGAAAAGCCTGCATCGAGCGGTGGCAGGATCCCGCGTGCCTCCCAGGATAGCGAGATCTCGATGAACAGGAGGTGCATGCAGTAGATGCCGAGGCTGTAGGGGCCGAGGCGCGCCAGCCAGCGAGCCGGACGCGAGGCCGGCAGGTTCAGCATCACCAGAAAGAAGCCGACGCCGAAGGGAAGCGTGCCGAGAAGCTGATCGTGCTCGAACCGCAGGCCGTACCGGTCCATCGTGAGGATCTCGGCCGTGTGAAGCGCGGCGCCCGCAGCCATGAGCGCGACCGACGCGGCGAGGCCCGGCCGCTGGGGCGCCCGCGCGATCCACCAGCCGGCGGCGAGGAACGGGAAGGCGAAGAACGGCCCGTTGCGCATGTTCCAGACGAAGCGGCCGCTGCCCGTCAGCGCGTCGTGATAGGCGCCGAAGACGAGCGCCAGCACGTAGAGCCCTGTGGCAACGGCAAGGACGGTGCGCGGCCCTGCGCCCCGGTCGAGCAGCACGAGGAAGAGTGCCAGCGAGACGGCGAGCGAGGGCAGGAACCAGAGATGATGGGCCGGCCCGCCCTGGACAATCAGCTTGACGAGGAAGATCGGGTCGAGAAAGGCCGAGGCCGGCGGTTCGAACCAGGCGAGATAGATCGCCAGCCAGAGCGCGAAGGGCAGGAGCAGGCGCTGCGCGAGGCGCACCAGCGACATCGCGAGCGGCGCGTCGGGGCGCCTGAGGAAAAAGCCGGAGACGAGGAAGAAGAAGGGCACTGCGAAGCGCGCGCCGATGTCGTAGGCGGTGGTGCCGACGATCCCCGTTTGCGCATGCCCGAAGACCACGGTCAGGACGGCGATGGCGCGCCCGACATCGAGGCCGATGGAGCGATCAGTGGACATCGGGCATGGCGCGTTGGGGCCTCGGGCGGCGGTGGCCCTCGTCTCGGCCGGAAGGCGGCGTCGCGGGCGGCCGGATCCGCGATGCGCGGACCATCGCAAGGCGTCGCATCCCGCGTCCAGCGGAGATGCGATTGTCGGTAAAGACCCGGGTCGGCGCTTCGCCACGCGGCGGACGCGCGCCGTCAGGTGATCAGGCGCGCGGGAAGGCGACCAGACGACGAGAATCGGCATCCCAGAGGGCGAGGCCAATGCAGCGCAGGCTCTCGCCCAGCGAGAGGCGCGAGATCGAGCCGAGCAGCGGTTCGGCGTCGAGGCAGGCCTGCAGCCGGTAGTTCGGGATGCGGCTGTTGAGGTGATGGATGTGGTGCAGGCCGATATTGCCCGTGAACCACTGCAGCACCTTCGGCAGGACGTAGTAGGACGAACCGCCGAGCGCCGCCTGCTGCAGGTTCCATTCCTCGGACTCGTCCCAGTGCGTGTGCTCGAACTGATGCTGCACGAAGAAGAGCCAGCCGCCGGTCCACGAGGCGACGAGCGCTGCCGGCAGGATCGCGGCGAGGACGGCGAACGGCCCGACGAGCAGGGCCAGCGATCCGTAGACCGCGAGCAGCGCCAGATTGAGGCCCATGATCGAACGCCAGGCTTCCGAGGCCGGCAGGGCCTGCCCGAAGGGCGAGCGCTGGAACAGCACGAAATAGAGCGGCGGGCCGACGACGTGCAGCACGAGGGGATGGCGGTAGAAGCGGTAACGCCAGCGCTCAAGGCTCGACATCGCCGTGTATTCGGCGACCGTCAGCGTGTCGACGTCGCCGATGCCGCGACGGCCGAGATCGCCCGCGCTGGCATGGTGCAGCGTGTGCGAGCGGCTCCAGTAGCCGTAGGGGGTGAGCGTCAGCAGGCTGAGGCCGCGGCCGGTCGCCTGGTTGGCGCGGCGCGAGGTGAAGAAGGAGTTGTGGCCACAATCGTGCTGGATGCCGAACAGGCGCACGAGCAGGCCGCCGGCCGGCAGGCCGAGCGCCAGCAGCCAGTAGTTTCCGGCCGTGACGCCCCAGAGCATCAGGCCGGCGCAGACGAGGAAGGGCAGGAGCGTCGTGACGAGCTGCATCGCCGCCGTCCGATTGTCGGCCTCGCGGTACGCCATGCAGTGACGGGCCAACCGCCGGACGGTCGCCTCGTCGAGCTCGTCATCGGACGGGGCGAGGGCGGCAGGCATGGGCGTGGCGAGCAAGGACGGTCCGACTCTTCGAGTGGCGTGCGGGGACAATCGCGGCGGAAGGCCGGGCGCATGGGGGCGCCTCGCGCGCGTGGTGCGCCGATATCCCGGCATCCTATGGCAGACCGGGCGTGCGAAGTCATGGTCACAGTTTCGTATGAGACAAATGACCCATGATCGAGCGGCGGATCGGCGCCCGAACGCTCGATCAGCAAGGCGTGTCTTCTCCCCGCCGTCATGCCGGGCGATGCTGGAGAACGATCGCCGAGCTGCGGCGAACAGGGCAGAACACGAGGGAGACCGGCGATGCGCGAACCGACCATCACGCAGGACATGATCGATGCCTACGACGAATACACCCACCTGACGCTCGACCGCCGCGGCTTCATGACGAAGTTGACGGGGCTCGCGGGTTCGGCTGCCGCCGCCGCGGCGATCGCGCCGCTGCTGGCGGCCTCCGGCGCTGCGGCCGCGGTGGTCGCCAAGGACGATCCGTCGATCGTGGTGTCGCAGGCCGCCTTCGACGTCGACGGCACGGCGATGACCGGCCAGTTGGCGCGCCCGGCGGGCGATGCCGCGGTCGCAGGCGGCGTCCTCGTGATCCACGAGAACCGCGGCCTCAACGCCCATATCGCCGATGTCGGCCGGCGGTTCGCCAAGGCCGGCTTCGTGTCGCTGGCGCCCGATTTTCTCTCGGCGGATGGCGGAACGCCGACGGACGAGGACAAGGCGCGCGAGATGATCGGCCGGCTCGATGCTGCCCGCACGACCGCGCTGGCGGTGGGCGCGGCGAAGTGGCTGGGCGAGCAACGCGGGGTCGGCGGCCGGGTGAGCGCCGTCGGCTTCTGCTGGGGCGGCGGTCTGGTGAACGATCTGGCGGTGGCCGATCCCGATCTGAAGGCCGGCGTCGCCTATTACGGACGCCAGCCCAAGGCCGCCGACGTGCCCCGCATCCGGGCCGCCGTGATGCTGCACTATGCCGGGCTCGACGAGCGCATCAATGCCGGCATCCCCGCCTATCGCGAGGCGCTGGAGGCCGCGAAGGTCGAGCATGAGATCTTCGTCTACGAGGGTGTCAACCACGCTTTCAACAACGACACGTCGGCCGCCCGATACGACAAGGCGGCCGCCGATCTCGCCTTCGACCGGACGCTGGCGTTCCTGCGCGCGAAACTCGCCTGACGCGGGCGGCGATGCGGGCCGGGCTCCGGCGCCGGGGTCAGCCCGCCTTTGCCTCGGCGAGCGCGATGTGGATCTGTACGAGGCGCTTGCCGCCGTGCTTGCCGACATCCAGCGCGCCGTCGGCCTTGCGCAGCAGCGTCAGCGGGTCGGTTCCGTCGGTCGGCGCGAAGGCGACGCCGATCGTCGCGCCGACCTGCAGCACCAATCCGTCCGGCAGGGCGATCGGCCGGCGCACCGCTGCGATCATCCGCTCGTCGACGCGGCGGGCCTCGCGCGGGTCCTCGCTGCTGGCGAGGATCCCCGCGAACTCGTCGCCGCCGAGCCGCGCCAGCAGCGAGCCGGGCCCTGCGGCATCGCCAAGCCGGCCCGCGGCCTGCCGCAGCACGTCGTCGCCGGCAGCATGCCCGTGGCGATCGTTCACAGCCTTGAAGCCGTCGAGGTCGAGATAGAGGACGGCAAAGCCTGCGCCGCCCTCGCCGAGCGCCAGGATCGCGGCGTCGAGGCGCGCGATGAGCTGGAATTCGAGGCTCTTTTTGACGGGATGTAGAGACCCCGGCCACGGCGGCACCGGGTTCGCGACGGCTTGGCAGCTTATGGACGCGCCTGCGACGCTGCGCTGCAACGCTTCCTCAATCGGCATCGGATAGGGATCGTGCGGCTCGGCATGCCATGCCGCCGTCCATCCGACGCCAGAGAAGAGTTGCCGATGTCCGTGGCTGCCGCCATTGCCGTGTCCGTGCCGGCCGAGATCGAGACCGCCGAGCCTGGGCGCGAGGATCGTCCTGCCTCGGCCAGCGCCACGCCGGCGACCGACACCCCGACGCGCCGGATCCTCGCCGCGCTCGCGCGTCATCGCGGCCGTCTCACGGCGGCGGCGACGCTTCTCGTAATCGCCTTCCTCGGCAAGGCGGCGCTCGACGTCGCCGCCGATGTCGAGGCCGGCGCCGCCATCGTGGCGTTTTCCGCGACCTCGCGCAGTGCCGTCGCCGCGGCGGTCGCCTTCACAGCGCTGAGCTTCGCCGCGCTCGCGGTGTACGATCTCTCGGCGCTCGCTCATGTCGGCCGCCGCCTGCCGGTCGGCGAGGTCCTGCGGACCTCGTTCTGCGCCTATGCGGTGGGCAACACGGCGGGCTTTGCGGCACTGAGCGGGGGCGCTGTGCGCTACCGTGCCTACAGCCGCCTCGGCCTGCCGCCGGAAGAGATCGCGGCGATCGTCGCCTTCGTGGCGGTGGCCTTCGGGCTGGGGCTCGCCTCGGTCGCCGCGGCCGCGCTCCTCGTCGCCCCGACGCCGGTCGCGGCCGCGATGGGCCTCGATCCGCTCGCCAGCCGGCTCGTCGCCGCCGCGGTGCTCGGCCTCTTGGCGCTGGCGCTCGTCTCGGGTGCGCGCCGCTGGAGCGTCGCCGGCTTCTCCTTCGCGGCGCCCTCGCGCACGCTGATGCTGCGCCAGGTCGCGGCCACCGCCGTCGATGTCGCCTTCGCGGCCGGCGCCCTCTACGTGCTGCTGCCCGAGACGCCGCTCGGCTTTGCCGGTTTCTTCGCCGCCTTTGCGGTGGCCACCGGCCTCGGCGTCCTCAGCAACATTCCTGCCGGCCTCGGCGTCTTCGAGGCGGTGATCGTCGCCGCGCTCGGCCCCGTGAGCGATCTCGAGACGGTGCTGGCGGCGCTCGTCGTCTACCGCCTCGTCTATCACGGCCTGCCGCTGGCGATCGCGATCCTGCTCCTGACCGAGGCCGAGGTGTCTCGCGGCCTCGACCGGATCGCGGCGATGCGCCTGATCGGCTCGCGCGAGGCTGCCACCGCGCGCCTCGCCGCCGGACTGTCCGGCATTGCCGGGCTGGTGCTTCTGCTGCCGGCGGCAAGCCTCCTGATGCACGGTGCCTCCCTGTCGTCGGACTCGATGGCGAGCGCCGCGACCGGCCTCGCGCTCGTTGCCAGTGCGCGAGGCCTCGGCCGCCGTCTGGCGCGGGCGTGGTGGTGCGCGGCCGCGGCGGTTCTCGCGGGGCTCGCGCTGTCGCTTGCGCCCGAAGGCAGCATGCGCTGGGCGGAGGCTGCGGCCTGCCTGACGCTCGCGGCGGTGCTCCTGCCGCAGCGCCGGATCTTCGCGCGAGCGAGCCGCCGGATCGGCGCGGTTCCGGCCGTCATCCTTCTGGGTGCCATCCTCGTCGCGATCGTCGTGGCTGCTCCGGCAGGGGTGGCCGGACTGCGCCCGATCGGCGGCCTCTGGCTGCCGACGCCCGGCGTGCTCTCGTCGGCCGGTGCGCTCCTCATCGGCGCCGCGCTGGCGACGGCGCTGGCTCTCCTGCTGCGGCCCGCCGCGTCGCCGGAGGTATCGGGCAACGGCGATGCGGCGCTCGGCGAGGCGCTGCGCATCGTCGAGGCGCAAGGAGCGGGCGACGCGCAACTCGTGCGCATGGGCGACAAGAGCGTGCTCCTCTCCGACGACGGCTCGGCCTTCATCATGTATGCGCGCCGGGGCCGCTCCCTCATCGCGCTCTTCGATCCCGTGGGCGATCCCGCCGCCTGGCCCGGCCTCGTCTGGCGTTTCATCGAGACGGCGAAGGCCGCCGGATGCCGCCCGGTCTTCTATCAGGTCTCGCCGGCACTTCTCGCGACCTGCGCCGATGTCGGCCTTCGCGCCTTCAAGCTCGGCGAGCAGGCGCTCGTCGACCTCGTCGCCTTCAATATGTCGGGTGGCAAGTGGGCAAGCCTTCGCCGCGCCACCAACCGCGCCGAGCGCGACGGGCTGGCCTTCGAGGTGATCCCGCCCGAAGCGGTGGCTGCGCTCATGCCGGAGCTCGCCGCCGTCTCCGACACCTGGCTCGCCCATCACAATGTGCGCGAGAAGAGCTTCTCGCTCGGCAGCTTCGATCCCGCCTATCTCGCCGCCCAGCCGGTCGCCGTCCTGCGCCTCGAGGGGCGGATCGTCGCCTTCGCCTCGCTCCTGATCACCGATCGCCGCGAGAGCGCCTTTATCGATCTGATGCGCTTCGTGCCCGGCATTCATCGCGGCACGATGGATCTCCTCTTCGTGAAGATCATCGAGCACCTGAAGAGCGAGGGCTACCACACCCTCAATCTCGGCATGGCACCGCTGGCGCGCATGGCCGACCGGGCCGATGCGCCGCTCTGGAACCGCGCAGGCCGAGCGGTCTTCGAGTTCGGCGAACGGCTCTACAACTTCAAGGGCCTCCTGGCCTTCAAGTCGAAGTTCGAGCCGGACTGGCAGCCGCGCTATCTCGCGGTGTCCGGGGGGCTGAACCCGTATCTGGCGATGATGGACGTCGCGATCCTCATCGGCGGCGGCCTGCGCGGCGTCTTCCGCAAGTAGTGTCCGCCCCGGTGCGCGACCCGGGGGCGCGGCGATAGGGATCGCTCCCGCGGGATTGCAAATCGCGGCCGGGCCTGCGATGGCCGAAGGACAACCACGAGCGGAGTCTGACGTGGAGCACCCGGTCGACCCGATCATGACGATCCTGCAACTGGTGGAGGAAGAGAACGACGGCGATCGCATCGCCCGGCGTTTCTTTGAGATCCACCCCGAGGTCGACCGCTCCGGCTTCCTCGAAGCCTGCCACGTCGCACTCGACATCATCGGCCTCAAGCCGCAGCAATTGCATTAAACGCCGGAACCGGACACCCGGGGCCGATCAACGGACGCTGCCGAAGCGAGGGCCGGGCGTCGGCGACCTGCCGGAACGCTCCGCCCGTCAGACGGATTGATATGACGGACCGCTCCGTGCGTCGGCGAACACACGGCGGGGGATCGTGGTCTCCTCGATCGCATGCCATGCGATGCGGTCGGCGCGCCCTTCGACGGCGAGGGCCATGTGCAGGTCGGTGCCGGGTGCGAGAGCGTGATGCGGACGCAGCGCCCGGATCGTCAGCCCCCGCCACGTCCGGGGCTCGCCCGAGACGGGGCCGGGATCGATGCGGCCGAGATCCTCGACGAGCCCCGTTCCCCGGCATTTCAGGATGGCCTCCTTGACGACCCAGCGATCGAGAAAGGCCGCCGTCGCATGGGGCGCGGCGGCGATCTCGGCGCATTCGCGGGGGGAGCAGGAATGGGCGGCAATCTCGGCCAGCCGGTCGAAGGGCTTGCGCTGTTCCAGATCGACGCCGAGTTCGGTGCGCCCGATGGCGAGAACCGACACCTGGCCGCTGTGCGACAGGCTGAAGCGCAGGCGCGAGTCGTCGGCGAGCGCCGGCTTGCCGCCGGGAGCGGTGCGCAACGGGACGTCCTCCGGCGCGCGGCCGAGATAGCGGGCGAGCACCGCACGCAGGAAGCGCCGCCGCCGGCGAAGCCGCGCGCGCAGCTCGGCGGTCGCCATGCGCCCGGCCCGGGCTTCCTCCTCGCGGTCGAGGCCGATCGCGTCCATCCCGGCGGGCGCGGCCGATCCGTCCAGAAGCCAAAGGTCGATAGCGCCGTCGGCGGGCAGCGCGAGGGGGCTCACGCGAGATCCTCGACCAGCGCGGCGGCGATCGTGTCCGGCTGCCGGTAGAGGAAGAAATGCCCCCCTTCGAAGCTTCGCTGGCGCACCGGCTCGGCCGTCAGGCCCTGCCAGGATGTCGCCGCCGCGTCGGGGGCGGCGGTATCGCCGAGGCCCGAATAGACGGTGATCGGGCAGGGCAGCGGCTCGGCCGCACGATGCTCGTAGCGATCGGAGAGTTCGAAATCGGCGCGGATCGCCGGTTCGAAGAGGGCGAAGAGGTCGGGATCGGCCGCGATGGCCTCGGGAACGCCGCCGAGCGCCAGGATGCGCTCGCGAAAGCGCGTGGGCGACGGGGGCTCGGGCGTCGTGGCCCGCCCGCACCGCAGCAGCGGCGAAAGGCTGGCGGAGGCGACGAGATGGCGAGGCGGGGCACCGTCCGCGGTCCGCAGGCGCGCGGTGAGATAGGCCACGAGACCGCCGAGGCTGTGGCCGAGATAGGCCGTGGGCATCGGGGCGAGGGTGGCGAGCGCCGCGGCGAACTCCACCGCCATCGCCTCGGCGGTCCGGTGGAGCGGTGCGGAGAGGCGGTTCTCGCGTCCCGGCGCCTGCAAAGGGCAGAGCTCGACGCCGCGCGTGGCGAGCGCCACCGCGAGGCCCCGGAAGGCGGAGGCGCCCCCGCCGGCATGGGGAAAGGCGACGATCCGCACGCTCGCGTCCGGCAGCGGGCGGTGCAGCGACAAGGCCGCCGGCCTCATCGGGCCAGTCCGATCGCCTCGGCCATCTGGTGCGAGGAGGCCGGCGTCTGCGCGGGGATCTCGTGGTTCTGGTCCGGCAGGTCCGTCTCGACGTTGCGAAGCGCCGCGCTGCGCCAGCCGCCGATGGTCAGTGCCAGCGTCACGAGCCCGGTGACGACGAGGAGGAGGCCCATGCCGCGGCCCGGTCCCGTGCCGGTCAGGAGGCCGACGGAGCCGGCCAGCGGCCCGCCGTCGCGCATCAGCGGCTCGAACACCCGGTCGGCGAGCGGCGCGGCGACGAGCATCGCCAGCGGCGGCGCGCTCATGCTCATCATGTTGCGCACGCTGGCGACACGGCCGAGGAGCTCGGCCGGCACCTTGCGCTGCATGATCGTGGTGCTGCTCGCCTCCTCGATCGGGAAGGCCATGAAGGCGAGCGCCAACGCCACCGCGATGACCACGAGGTTGGTCGAGAACCCGCCGGCGATCATCGCGAGCCCCGTCAGCCCCTGCGCCAGGATCACCCAGACGATCAACCGGCGACGGCGCGCCAGAAGGCCCATCAGGAGGCCGCCGGCGAGAACGCCGAGCCCGCCGACCGAGAGCACCGCGCCGGTCTTTTCAGGGGTGGTGACGACGAGAAGCAGCGGCACCACTACGACCTCGCAGGTGGCGAAGAGATAATTGCGCAGCGTCGTGAACCAGAACATGCCGTAGAGGCCCGGCCGCTCGCGCACGAACCGCCAGCCCCCGCGGAAGGCGGCGAAGAAACTCTCGCCCGCCCTGTCCCTGCGTGGAGCGTTCGGCACCTTCACCGCAAGGGTGCAGCCGAAGGCGATGAGGAAGGTGCAGGCGTCGAGGATCAGGAGCGTGGTGAGGCCGAGCGTCGCGACGAGCGTGCCGGCGAGGACCGGCGCCACCACCTGCCCGATGCCGGCCACCGAATGGACGATGCCGTTGACGCCGGCAAGGCGATGCTCGTCCACCATCAGCGGCGTCGTGCTCTCGAAGAGCGGGCGCTGCAGGCCGAGGGCGAGCCCGCTGACGACGGCATTGGCGTAGAGGTGCCAGAACTCGAGGCGCCCCGACAGGAGCAGCGCCAGCATCACCGCGCTCGACAGCGCCGAGAGGCTGTCGACGGCCAGCATCGCCGGCTTCTTCGGCCAGCTATCGGCGATGACGCCGCCGAAGGGCGAGATCAGGATGGCCGGCACCAGCGTCAGGATCGTCAGCCAGGCGAAGGTCATGACGGAGCCGGTCTGGCCGAAGACCCAGATGCCGATGCCGACGCCCGTCAGGGTCGTGCCGACGAAGGAGACGAGCTGGCCGCCGATGAGGATCGCGAAGGGGGCGAGGCTGCGCGGCAAGGCGGCGGCGCTCATGCCGGGCGCTCCGTCGACGGATCGACGGGCATCAGCGTTTCGGCCTCGACATGCGCGGCGGCGACGGCGCGCCCCTGTGCGAGATGCTCGGACAGGCCCGTGCCCCCGTGCCAGACGCGGTGGAGCGCGGTCCCGGCGAGCCCCACGCCCGCCACGGCGTAGACGAGGAGATCGAAGCCGAACCAGCGCAGGATGCGATCGCGCCGGGCGCAGGCGTCGATGGCCGTGCGGTAGCCCTCCAGCGAATGCGAGACCTTGACGTGCAGCGGCACGAAAGCGTTCGGCAGTAGGCGGTTGAGGAGGATCTCGACCCGTCGGCGGGCCTGCGGCACGACATGCCGGAAGCGCGAGCGCAGCTCGTCGAAATTCTCGATCGAGAGATCGGCCACCGCATCGGTGTGGGGCTTGCGCGCGGTCTGGTAGGCCTCGAACGCCCTGGCCCGCTCCGAGCGCGGGAAGCGCTCCAGGCAGGCGACGAGTTCGAGGACGCTCTCGAAGGCCGAGTTCATGCCCTGCCCGTAGAAGGGGACGGTCGCGTGGGCGGCGTCGCCCACCAGCACGAAGCGGTCGCCATGCGACCATTTCGAATTGCGCTGGGTCGGGAAGTAGGACGGCGGCGTGACGCGAAGGCGCTCCTCGGCATCCGGGACGAGCGCGGCCACGTCAGGAAACTCGCGGCGGAACATCTCGCCGACGAGGCCGATCGCGGCGAAATCGGCCTCCTTCGCGCAGGGGTAGATGAAGTTGCCCGTGAACGAGCCATCCGGGTTCGGCAGGGCGAACATCATGAGATCGCCGCGCGGCCAGACATGCAGCGCATGGGGATCCATCAGCCAGGGATGGTTCGCGTCGGTGCCGGCGGGGATGGCGATCTCGCGGTAGTTCCAGTCGAGATAGCGCTGCGTGAAGTCGGCGCGCTCGCCGCGATGGATGAAGCGCCGCACGGCCGAATAGACGCCGTCTGCGCCGATCACGAAGTCCGCGTCGCGGATCGTCTCGGCCGGTCCGTCGCCGGCGACGGGCGCGATCGTCACGGCGCCGCTCGCCTTGTCGAGATCGCGAAGGGTCCAGCCGAAGCGCACGGTGATGCCCTCGTGCTCGGCCGCCGCGGCAAGAAGCTCGCCGTTCACGTCCGAGCGTCGCGCGCCGTGGAGGGCGACGGATCGATCGGGGCTGTAGGAGAAGAAGGTGGAGCCGAGGCCCTCGTGGCAGGTGCGACCGGTGATCGGAATGGTGCGCGCCTTGACGCGGTCCCAGATCCCGGCGGCCTTCATCGCGGCCTCGCCGCGGCTGCTCACCGTGATGTTGAAGGAGCGGCGGTTGCTGTAGTCGTCCGTGGGATCGAAGGTCTGGCGCTCGATGATCTCGACGCGGGCGCCGCGCTGCGCCAGCATGATCGCGCACAGCGTTCCGGCCAGACCGGCACCGACGATGACGATCTTCTGTCCAGTCAGGGCGGACGGTCTGGCTTCGGGCACGGCGATACTCCGATGAGATCCGCGCGCAGGGGCTCGCCCGGCAGCGTGCTGCCGACCGCGGGCTCCGCGCCGGTCGATGGGTCGACGGGCCGGCCCGCCGTTCAGGCGAGGCGGGCCGTCCGAGATGGGGTCAGCGACCCCGGATCGAAGGCAGGGTCACCCGGAACCTGCCGAAGCAACGTTCGGTAAGCTCCCGGATCTTTTCGAGGACCCGTGCCGGCGACGACAGCCGTTTGAAGAGGCCATGCCGGTCTTCCCTCGCGTCAGGTGCGGCACTGTCATGAGCCGGCTGCTCGTGTCGAATCGTTGTCGGGCCTTGATGCAGGGCGAGACATAGTTGGGAAGCCGTTGGCGCACAATTTTAATTCGTCGCTAACCATCTTTCTCGCAGCAGATGGTGAATAGGTAAAATCCAAATTTCTGACGTGTGCTTCCCAATATTGCGCAACTTCGGCGAGTTTGCGCTGAGACCGAAGCACGCCTATTCGTCTCAAATCAGCGATATTTCAATAAGGCAGGCATTCATTTGCGTAGTTGACCCCGTTGTTTACTACAACGAGATCTTTACCGTAATTCATAACGTCTTCTGCCGATGTCAATGCTATTGGACGTCATCCAAGAACACACGATCGTCATAAGGGTGGCAGATGAGCAAGCACGACAGGACTGAGATCGCGGTCGTCGGAATGGCTTGCCGGTTTCCCGGCGACGTCGATGACGTGCAGTCCTTCTGGCGCTTCCTTCTCGACGGCGGCGACGGCATCCGCGACGTGCCGGAAGACCGCTGGAGCGTCCGGCGCTTCCACGACGCCGACCCCGCCACGCCGGGCAAGGCGATCATGCGCCGCGGCGGTTTCCTCGGCGGCGACTTCGGCGCTTTCGACCCGCTCTTCTTCGGCATCTCGCCGCGCGAGGCCGCCTACATGGATCCGCAGCAGCGGCTGCTGCTCGAAGTCGCGCACGAGGCCATGGAGGATGCCGGCCTCGTTCCGGCGCGTCTCGCCGGCGGCAATGTCGGCGTCTATGTCGGCGGCTTCGCGCTCGACCACCTGATCCAGCTCTCCTCGCCGCTCAGCCGCTCGATCGTCGACACCCACCACACTGCGACCGCCGCGGCGATGACGATGCTCGCCGCGCGCATCGCCTACACGTTCGACTTCCGCGGCCCGGCCATCTCCATCGACACGGCCTGCTCCTCCTCGCTCGTCGCGCTCCACTATGCGGCGCGCGCGCTCCAGACCGGTGAATGCGACGCGGCGCTGGCCGGCGGCGTCAACATGATGATGTCGCCGCAATATCCGATCGTGATGAGCAAGGGCCAGTTCCTGGCGCCAGACGGCCACTGCAAGAGCTTCGACGCGCGGGCCGACGGCTACTCGCGCGGCGAGGGCGCGGGACTGGTGATGCTGAAGCGGCTGGAGGACGCGATCGCCGCCGGCGATCCGATCCATGCGGTTCTCGTCGCGACCGGCGTCAATCAGGACGGCCACACCAACGGCATCACGGTTCCCAGCGCCGAGGCGCAGGCGCGGCTGGTGCGCGAGGTCGCCGCTTCCGGCGACGTCGATCTCGCCGACATCGCCTATGTCGAGGCGCACGGGACGGGCACGCCGGTCGGCGATCCGCTGGAGGCGCGGGCCCTGGCCGAGACGATCGGCGCCGTGCGCGCGGCCGGACATCCCGTCGTGATCGGCTCGGTCAAGGCCAATATCGGACATCTGGAGGCGGCCGCCGGCGTCGCGGGCTTCATCAAGGCCTGCCTCGTCGCGCAGAACCGTCTCGTGCCGCCGCAGGCGCGCCTCGGCGAGCCCAACCCTGCCATTCCCTTCGTGGAGTGGGGCCTGGCGCTGCCGCGCGTGGCGACGCCGATCGCCCCCGAGACCTTCCATGTCGCCGTCAACTCCTTCGGTTATGGCGGCACCAATGCGCATGCGCTGCTGAAGCCCTTCGCCCGGCCCGATGCGGGTCTTGCCGCCGCGCTTCGATCGACCCCCGCCGCGACGCAGTTCCTCAAGCTGACGGCGCGCACCGGGCCTGCGCTCGCCGCGCTTGCCGCATCCTATCGCGGTCGGATCGCCACGGCGGCGCCGGGCGACCTCGCGGCGCTCTGCTACAGCGCGGGCGCGAAGCGCTCCGACTTCGAGCATCGCGCCGTGGTCTTCGGCGACGATCCACAGGCCTTCCTCGCGGCGCTCGAGGCGCTGTCGAACGGCGATGCGGCGGGCGACGTCGTGGTCCGGCAGTCGAGCGGCAGCGACGCGCCCACGGCCTGGGTGTTCTCCGGCATGGGGCCGCAATGGTGGGGCATGGGACGGCGGCTTCTGGCGGAAGATGCCGCCTTCCGCGCCGCCGCGGACGCCGCGGATGCCCTGTTCACCGGCCTGTCCGGCTGGTCGATCCTCACCGAGATGGCGCGCGACGAGGCGACGTCGCGCATGGGCGAGACGCAGATCGCGCAGCCCGCCAACTTCATCGTGCAGATCGGCCTCGCCGCGCTGCTTTCGGCGCGCGGGTTCCGGCCCGCCGCGATCGTCGGCCATTCGGTCGGCGAGGTCTCGGCCGCCTACGTCTCGGGCGCGCTGAGCCTGGAGGACGCCGTCCTCGTCTCCTATCATCGCAGCCGGCTGCAGCAGACGACCGCCGGCACCGGCACGATGCTCGCCGTCGGCCTGACCGAGGCGGACGCGCAGGCCCGTATCGCGGCCTATGACGGGCGCATCTCGATCGGCGCCGTCAACGGGGCGCAGGCGATCACCCTGTCCGGCGAGACCGCGGCGCTCGACGACATCGCGCAGGCGCTCGAAGCCGCCTCCGTGTTCCACCGCTTCCTGCGGGTCGAGGTGCCCTATCACAGCCCGCAGATGGATGTCCTCAAGGCACCGTTGGCGCAGGCGCTCCTCGGCCTCCGGCCGGCGAGCCCCTCCATTCCCCTCTACTCCACCGTCACCGGCGCACGGTTCGGCGACGACGAGCGGCACGATGCCGACTACTGGTTCCGCAACGTGCGCGCGCCCGTGCTCTTTGCCCGCGCCATCGAGGCGATGATCACCGACGGCCACGCCACGTTCCTCGAAGTCGGGCCGAACCCGGTGCTGACCTCGGCCGTGCGCAACGGCGCGGCGGCGATGGATCGCACGGTGGAAGCCCTCTACACGCTGCGCCGCTCGGAGGACGAGACGCTGGCCGCCCGGCGGATGATCGCCGACCTGATCACGGCCGGAGCGGCTGTGGACTGGGCGTGCCTTTCCGGCACGGACCGCTACGCGCGCCTGCCGACCTATCCGTTCCAGCGCGAGGTCCACTGGGTCGAGAGCGCCGCCACGGCGGCCGATCGCCTCGGCCGGGACGCGCATCCGCTGCTCGGCGCGCCGCTGGAGGGGCCGACGCCGATCTTCGAGGCCGACGTCTCGGTGAACTACATGCCCTGGCTGCCCGACCATCGGATCGAGGGCGACGTGGTGTTTCCGGCCGCCGCCTATGTCGAGGCGGCGCTTGCCGCCCATGCGGCGCTGGAGGGCGAGGAGGGCGCGGTGCTGGAGGGGCTGGATCTCCGCCAGGCGATGCTGGTCGATCCCGACCGGCGCTTCCCGCTGCGCTGGAGCTTCGAGGCGGCGACGCGCACGCTGACGGCGACGACCCGGCCCGGCCGCGACGGCGACTGGCGCGACCATGCCTCGGTGCGGGTTCTCGCCGCCAAGCCCTGGACCTCGCCGGCGCTCGACCTGCCGGCGCTCGAAGCCGCGCATGACGAGATCGTCGACGTCGAGGCGCTCTATGCGGGCCTTGCCGCACGTGGCCTCGACTACGGCCCGGCCTTCCGGACCATCCGGGCGCTCCGCCGGACCGCGGGCTCGGTCCTTGCCGAACTCCGCGTCCACGACGCCCATGCCGGCGAGGCGATCGCCGGGCGCCTGCACCCGACGCTGCTCGACGGCGCGTTCCAGGCCCTGATCGCCGCCTGCGCGGACCGACCCGGCGCGTCGCGCCTCTTCATGCCCGTCGGCATTCGGCGCGTGCTCTATCACCGGCCCGCCGGCACCGCGGTGCGGGCGCTGGGGACCCTCCGGCGGCAGGACGAGACGGCGATCGAGGGCGACATCCGCCTCGTTGCGGCCGACGGCTCGATCGTCGCCGACATCTTCGGCTTTTCCTGCCGCGCCGTCGCCACCGCGCGGGACGCGGCGCCCTCGCTCGATCGCTGGCTCTTCACGGAGACCTGGGTCCCCAACGAGCCGGTCGCGGCCTTTGCCCGCGACGGACGCTGGCTTCTCGTCAGCGACGGCGGCACGCTCGCCGACCGCCTGTCGGCGACGCTCGACCGCCAGGGCGCGCGCGAGATCCTGGTGCTCACCGGTGCCGAGCTCTCGGGCGAGCGCTTGGCCGCGATCGATATCGCCGATCTCGACGCGGTCATCGACCTGCGTCCCGCCGAGGCCGACGGCGCGGGCGACCCGGTCGGCACCGACCATGCGCAGGGACTGGCGGCGCTGGTGAAGGCGCTGCCCGGCGCCGAGGTTTCGCCGCGTCTCTATCTCGTGACCCGAGGCTATCGCCCGGCGGACAGCATCGCGCCGGCGATCGCCCAGGCCGCCGCCGCCGGGGCGCTGCGGGTGGTGGCGCTGGAGCGCCCCGATCTGCGCCCGACCCTCGTCGATCTCGACGCCGACATCACGCCCGCCGTCCTCCGCCGGCTCGGCGCGGAGATCGTCGCCGATGGGGCGGAGGACGAAGTCGTGCTGCGCGGCCCCGAGCGCCTCGTCGCGCGCATCGCACGGATGCCGGGGATCACGGCCGGGGCCGAGACGCCGGTGGCGGTCTCGACACTTGCCGAGGACGTCCGCTTCCGCCTCGACACCGGCGCCGGGGGCAGCTTCGAGGCGCTCGGCTTCCGCGAGACCGAGCGCCTCGCACCCGGTGCCGGCGAGGTGGAACTCGCGATCCTCTCGGCGGCCCTCAACTTCAAGGACGTGCTCAAGGTTCTCGGCGTCCTGCCGAAGAAGGCCTACGAGAACACGTTCTTCGGCGAGACGCTCGGCATGGAAGCCGCCGCCGTGGTGACGGCCGTCGGGGCGGGCGTCTCGCGCTTTGCCGTCGGCCAGCGCGTGGTGGCGGCGCTGCCGGACTGCCTCGCCTCGCATGTGACGATCGCCGAGGATCGCCTCTTCGCCCTCGATCTGCCGGCCGGCGCCTCGGGGCCCGAGAGCGCGACCATTCCCGTCGCCTTCATGACGGCCTGGTATGCGCTCAACGAGCTTGCGCGACTGAAGGCCGGCGAGCGGGTGCTGATCCATGCCGCGACGGGCGGCGTCGGCCTTGCCGCGATCCAGATCGCGCAGCGCCTGGGCGCCGAGATCCATGCCACCGCCGGCAATCCGGAAAAGCGCGAACACCTGCGCGCGCTCGGCGTCGCCGGGGTCTACGACAGCCGTAGCCTCGCCTTCGCCGAGGAGATCCGCACCGCGACCGGCGGGCGAGGCGTCGATGTCGTCCTCAACTCGCTTTCGGGCGATATCTTCCAGGCGACGCTGCCGCTGCTGGCGCCCTTCGGCCGCTTCGTCGAGATCGGCAAGCGCGACATCATGGAGAACGGGCGGATCCCGATGGGGCTCTTCAACGAGAACCTCAGCTTCTCCTCCGTCGATCTCGACCGCCTGATGGCGGAGCGCCCGGCAACGGTCGCCGCGCTTCTGGCCGACGTCGCCCGGCTGATGCGCGAGGGCGTCGTGACGCCGCTGCCGGTCACGCGCTTCAAGGTCGCCGACCTTCCCGACGCGCTGCGCCACATGGCGCAGGCCCGCCACATCGGCAAGATCGTGGTGGATTTCGAGGACCGCGCCGACCTCGCGCTCGTGCCGCGGCGCGGCAGCGTGGCGGCGATCCGCCCGGAGACGGCCTCCCTCGTCACCGGCGCCTTCGGCGGCTTCGGGCTCGAGCTCTGCCGGTCGCTTGTCGCGCGCGGTTGCCGCCATCTGGTGATGGTGGGCCGTTCGGGCGCCGCGAGCGAGGCGGCGAAGGCGGCGCTCGCCGAATTCGCAAGCCTCGGCGTCCACGTCATCGAGGGTCGCCTTGACGTCGCCGACCGGGCGGCGGTCGATGCGCTGCTCGGCGAGCTCGACGCGACAGGCGTTCCCCTGGCGGGCGTCTACCACGCCGCCGCCGTGCTCGACGATGGCCTCATCGACAATCTCGACCCGGCGCGCATCGCGCGGGTGATGCGGCCGAAGGCGCTCGGCGCGCTGACGCTGCACGAGGCGACACTCGGTCGCCCGCTCGACGTCTTCATGCTCTTCTCGTCGGCAACCGCGCTGATCGGCAATCCCGGTCAGGCGAGCTATGTCGCGGCCAATGCGGTGCTCGACGCCCTGGCGCGTCGCCGCCGGGTCGAGGGCCTGCCGGCGACGGCGGTGGCCTGGGGCGCGATCGGCGGCGCGGGCATGCTCGCCGGCGACGGTCCGGCCGCGCGGCAGCTGGAACTCGCCGGCGTGCGCCAGATCCCGGTGCGCAAGGCCATCGCCGCCCTCGACGCCGTGCTGGCCGCGGACCTTCCCGATGGAGCGCTCGCCGTCATGGACATCGACGTCGCCACCTGGAGCGGCCTGTTCCCGCAGACCCGCGAGATCCCGCGCTTCAGCGCCCTGATCGCAGAAAGCGCACCGGGCGACGAGCGCTCGGGCGCCGCCGCGAAGCTCGCGGCGCTCGATCCGGCGGATCGCCTGCCGGCCGTCGTCGAGGGCATCACAGGCGTCGTCGCGGGGGCCATGAAGATGCCGGCGGCCCGCATCCCGGCCGACCGCCCGCTCTCCGATCTGGGCATCGACAGCCTGATCGGCGTCGAGCTGCAGTCGGCGCTGGGCCAGCGCTACGGCGTGCAGATCTCGCTGCTCCAGCTGTCGAAGGGGGCGAGCGTCACCGATCTCGCGCGCTCGGTGCTCAAGCGCTTCGATCTCGATCCCGGCGCCGCGGGCGACCGGCTGGCGGCCTGAGGGGGCTTGGCGATGACATCCTGGTTTCGGCACGGGCCGGCTCGGCCGGAGGCGACGGCGCGCCTCTTCTGCCTCCATCACGCCGGCGGCGGCGCGTCGTCCTTCGCCGGCTGGGCCGCGCTGGCGCCGCCCGACGTCGAGATCTGCCCGGTGCAGCTTCCGGGCCGCGAAAACCGCATGGCGGAGGCGCCCTTCACCGACATGGAGGCTCTGGCCGCGCGTCTCGCCGACGCGATGGAGCCGATGCTCGACCTGCCCTATGCCCTGTTCGGGCATTCGATGGGCGCGCGCCTTGCCGCCGTGACGCTTGCCGAACTCGCGGCGCGCGGCCTGCCGGCACCCGCGGCGCTGATCGTCTCCGCCAGCCGGGCGCCCCACTATCCCCCGCTCACCCCCGACCTGCACGCCCTTCCCGACGATCGCTTTGCCGAGGCGCTGGCCGCGCTCGGCGGGCTGCCCGACGCCATCCGCCGCTCCGGCGAGATGATGGCGATGACGATGCGCATCGCGCGGGCCGATTTCACGGTGCTCGAGACCTGGCAACCGCCCGAAGGCTTGCGCGTGCCCGCCGCCATCCTGGCGCTCGGCGGGGCGGACGATCATCTCGCGCCGCGTTCGGCGCTCGAATCCTGGGCGGACCTTTCGAGCGGCGGGTTCCGCCTTCGGCTCTTTCCCGGCGGCCATTTCTACCTGAGGGACCAGGCCGCCGCCGTCGTCGCCGAAGCCTGTTCGGCGCTGTTTCGCGGCATCGACGCCGCCCATCGCGGCGCCCGCGTGCCCGTGCCTTGCGCCCGGCCGGAGACGCACTCGTGAACCAGCAGGTCCGCCTCGACGACGTCCGGTCCGAGACGCTCATAGCTTGGGAGACCGGCACGCTGCTCTTGGTGGCCGAGGCCTGGGCGCGCGATCGGCCCGATGCCGTCGTCTATTCCTGGCTGGAGGACGGCGAGACCGTCTCGCGCGACATCACCTTCGCGGCCTTGCGCGACGAGGCGCGGATCGTCGGCGCGAGCGTCGCCCGGTTCGTGAAGCCGGGCGAGCGGGTGATGCTGCTCTACGGCGACGGGCCGGACACGGTGATCGGGCTTCTGGGCTGTCTCTATGCCGGCGCCATCCCGGTGTCGGGTGTTCATGCCGGGGCGCTGAAGGCCTTTGATCGCTTCACCGGCGTCGTGCGCGACTGCGGCGCGACGGCGGTGCTCGGCCCGCATGCGGTCCTGTCGGAGATGCAGGGCATCGACGAGGACGCGGTGGACGAACTGGGCCTGCGCTGGCTCGCCAGCGACCGGCCGATGGCCTCGCGCTCGGGCGAGGCGGAGGCCCTGCCGGGCCTGGCCCGCGACAACGGCGACCTCGCGCTGATCCAGTATACGTCGGGCTCGACCCGCATGCCGCGCGGCGTCGCGCTGACGCATCGCAATATCCTGCACAACCTCGCGACGCAGGCCGAGTGCTTCGGTTATCGGACCGGCGATGTCGGCGTCTCCTGGCTTCCGCTCTCCCACGACATGGGCCTGATCGGCGCGGTGCTGATGGCGCTACAGGTCGGCGGGCGCTGCGTGATGTTTTCGCCCGCGCGGTTCCTCAGAAGACCCGAGCGCTGGCTGAAGGCGATCGCCGGGTTCGGCGCAACCATCTCGGGTGGGCCGAACTTCGCCTACGACGTCTGCGCCCGCCGGATCGCGCCCTCGGTGCTCGAAGGGCTCGACCTCTCGCGCTGGACGCACGCCTTCAATGGGGCCGAGCCCGTGCGCCAGTCGGTGCTCGACCGGTTCGCCGCCTTCGCGGCGCCGGCCGGCTTCCGCCCGCAGGCCTTTTATCCCTGCTACGGCCTGGCCGAGGCGACGCTCTTCGTCACCGGCGGCCAGCCGGGCGCGCCGACCACGGCGGCAACGATCGACAAGGCGAGCCTCGAGGCCGGTCGCCCGGTGCGGGCGGCGCCGGACGCCGCGGCGGGCTCGACGGCGACGCTCGTCGGCTGCGGGCGCATCGCCGGCGGACAGCGGCTGGAGATCGTCGATCCCGGTGCGGGCGTCGCGCTCGGCGAGGGCCGGGTCGGCGAGATCTGGCTGCAGGGGCCGAGCATCGCGTCGGGCTATTTCGCGCCGCGGGTGCAGGATGACGGCATCTTCGCGGGGTCTCTCGCCTCGGGCGAGGGGCCGTTCCTGCGGACCGGCGATCTCGGCTTCCGGCTCGACGGCGAACTTTTCGTCACCGGCCGCGAGCGGGACCTCATCGTTCTGCGCGGCCGCAATCACTATCCGCACGACATCGAGGCGACGGCCGAGGAGGCGCATGCGAGCGTCCGTCAGGGCGCGTCGGCCGCCTTCATGACCGGGGACGAGGACGATCCCGGCTTCGCGCTCGCCTGCGAGATCGCTCCGTTGGGCGAGGCCGACATGGCAGCGGTCGCCCACGCCGTCGCCGCCGCGGTTTCGGCCGCGCACGGGGTCGGTCCGCGGCGCGTGATCCTGCTGGCGGCCGGCGGCGTGCCGAAGACGCCGAGCGGCAAGATCCAGCGGTCGCTCCTGCGCGCGCGGATCCTCGATGGATCGGCCGAGCTCCTCTTCGACCATCGCCCGCGTGCGGCCCGCCCGCCCGCAGAGGCCTGACGGGCGTTGCCCGGGACCGCTAGCGCCGGATGACCCAGTCGGGCGTCGCCGATGGCGGCGCGTCGTTGTCGAGACTCGCGACGCGGTCGCTGGTGTCGATGAAGACGTCGACGCGCAGATTGACGGGAAGGTCGGTGCCCGGTTCGAGCGCGACGATCACGTCGAGAACGCGCGCGTCGCGCTTCTCGTCGGCGGTATCGGCATTGACGATCTTGGTGCCGATGCGCGGGCTGATGCGTTCGATGCGGCCGGTCAGCCGCCGGCCGCCGAGCGCGGGCGCGGCGATCTCGGCGCTCTGCCCGACAACGAGGTCGGCAATGTCGGCCTCGTCGATCTGCGCGCGCACCACGAGCCGGGACGTGTCGCCGATCTCGGCGATGGCGGTCGCCGGCTGGGTGGAGACCGCTTCTCCGGCCTCCCGCAGCAGGCGCAGCACCGTGCCGTCGCGGCTCGCGCGGATCACGGACTTGGCGACATAGGCCTCGGCCTCGGCGAGTTGTTCCTGCGCGAGATCCACCTCGGCGCGGGCGGCGAGCGTCTCCTCGGCGCGGGAGCCCTCCTTCAGGAGCGACAATCCTTCCTCGGCCGTGTCGAGCTGCTTCAGCGCGACGGTCCGCACGTTGGCCGCCGCCTGCAGCGCGCGCCGCGAGACGGTGCCGTTCTTCTGCAGCTGGGTGGCGCGCTGGAGATCGGCCTCCGCCAGTTCGAGGCCGGCCCGCAGCTCCGCGACGCGGCTTTCGCCCTGCGCCACTTCCTGCAGGCGCGAGCCGTTCTCGATGCGCAGGAGATCGGCGCGGCGGATCGCCAGCTGTGCCTGCGCCTGCGCGACCTTGGCGCGCAATTCGCCGTTGCCGAGTTCGGCGACGATGTCGCCGCTCTTCACGCGGTCGCCCTCCGCCACGTGCAGGACGGTGATGACGCCCGGCAACTCGGAGGCCAGCTCGATCGTGCCCCCCGTTGGCTCGACGACGCCGAGACCGGCGATGATCGTCGAGGCGCGCGCGGACGCCGGAGGGTCCGCAGCGCCGGCCGATGCGCCCGGCGTGCCGCTGGCCTCGCCCGGCACTGCCTGCGAGGCGCTGTCCTGCGGCCCGTCGCCGGGCCAGAAGCCGAGGTAGGCGGCCCCGGCCAGGAGTCCGACCGCGACGATCTTGACCGACGTTCTCATTCGATGTCTCCGGACGGCATCGACGCTCGCTGCGGTTGGTCCACGACGATCCGTCCGTCCTCGACGGTGATCTCGCGGTCGACCTTGTCGACGAGGCGCGCATCGTGCGAGACCAGCACCACGATGCGGCCCTCGCGATGGGCAAGGCTTCGAAGGGTCTCCACCACGACGAGACCGCTGGCGCCGTCGAGCGCGGCGGTCGGTTCGTCGGCGAGGATCACCAGCGGATCGTGCGCGAGGGCGCGGGCGACCGCCACGCGCTGGCGCTGGCCGCCGGACAGTTCGCCCGGCCGGTGGTCGGCGCGGTCGGCGAGCCCGAGATCGGCGAGGAGCGCGCGGGCGCGTCGTTCGGCGGATCGCCGGTCGTGTCCGACGAGGTCGAGCGGCAGCGCGACGTTCTCCCAGGCCGACAGGGTGGGAAAGAGGTTGAAGAACTGGAACACGAAGCCGATCCGCCGCAGCCGGATCGCCTGCAGCTGGCGCTGGCCGAGGCCCGTCGTGGTCGTGCCGCAGATCGACACGCGGCCGCTGTCGGGCGTCTTCAGGGCGCCCATGAGCTGCAGCAGCGTCGTCTTTCCGCTGCCCGAGGGGCCGCGGATCAGCAGGACTTCGCCGGGACGCGCCGTCAGCGAGACGCCCCGCAGGGCGGGCGTCGCGGCCTCGCCGCGTCCATAGGTGAGGGCGGCGTCCTCGACGACGAGGGCCTGGTCGGACGTGCTCATCGGAACACGCTCGTCGGGTCGATGCTGTAGAGCTTGCGGACGGCGAGCATCGAGGAGATGGCGCACATGGCGAGCGTCAGCACGCCGATCAGCGCCAGCGCGAGAGGCGAGAGGAGGATCGCGGCGGGCGAGGAGGTCGAGGAGGCCGCCATGGCCCAGGCGATCGTTCCGGCGATGACGAAGCCGATCGTGCCGGCGATCATCGCCTGCTTCAGGACGATGGCGTTGAGATAGCCGCTGCCCGCGCCGATGGCGCTGAGCGTGGCGTATTCGGCGAGGCGCTCGACTGTCGCCGCATAGAGCGTCTGCGCCACGATGATGATGCCGACGAGACCGCCGAGCGCGGCGCCGAGGACGAGGGCCGATCCCGCCCCGGTGGTGAGGATCCAGTAGTCGCGGGTCCGGGCCGCGAAGTCCTGTGTGGTCAGGACCTCCTCCTTGTCGAGCACTGCGCCGAGATCGGCCGCCAGCGCTGCCGGCTCGACGCCGGGGGCGGCCTTCACCAGCATGTAGCTGGCGTCGCCGTCGTTGATGTTGGTGTAGCGCAGGGCGTTGGCGTAGGAGGTGAAGACGTAGGGCGACTGCGTGAAGGTACGGACCCCTTGCGTGAAGCCGACGACGACGGCGCGCCGCTCGGCGATCTCGACCCGGTCGCCGATGGCGTTGACGCCGAGCTTCTCGGCATAGAGCTTGTCGATCATCACCGCGTTCGGGGCGGCGAGCGCCTCGGCCGACCCTTCCACGACGTTCCACGGTGCCGCGAAACCGGTCTGCGGATCGAAGCCCACGATGATCACCGACTCGGTGCCGCCGGCCGGTTTGCGCCAGCCGGTGAACTGGATGATCGTGCGGCTGACCTCGGCGACGCCCGGCACGGCCCGTGCGCGGTAGAAGGCGGGCTGGCGCAGGATGCCCGACTGGTCGACATTGCTGGTGCCGCGCGCGGCGACCCACACGTCGGCGCCGGCATTCTCGACGAGGCCGGCCGAGGCGCGGATGAAGCCGATCAGCATGCCCGTCTGCATCGAGATCAGGACCACGGCGAACACGATGCCGACCACCGTCGCCGCGAAGCGGATCGGGTCGTGCCGAAGGTTGCGCCATGCGATCAGGGTCGTCATGCAAAGATCCCGTCAGGACAGTTCGGCGCCCGGCCGTGGGGCCGGAGCGTGCCGCCTCGCGGCGAAGGCGCGAGGCCACCGCTTAAAGGTCTCCGCCGCAACGCCTGTCATGGACGACTGCATCGGGGTTCAAGCGCAGAGATTAGGCAAGAAGAGTTAAAAGGCGATGAGGATGGACATCCTTCGCCCGACCCGATCGAAAGCCCTCGGCGGAATGCGCTGAAAGGGGCCATCTAGCCCGATTTTGCAGGCCTTTCGCCGCTGGTTCGAGCGGCTGGCGCCGGTCTCGGCGTTTCCCAGAGGAAGGGACGGGATAGAAAGGGATGCGAAGCAACTTCACGTTGGAGGTCTGCAACCGGCGTCGATCTTGCTGGGACCGTAGCGGTTCAGGTCAACGGCTGCGCTCGCTTCAAGGGTTCTTTACGGATCGTGTCCAATAATGCACCAACAAGGACCAACCGTTATTTGCCGTGGAGCTGCGCCGCGGTCGTCGGGAGTCGAGGGGCCGAAGGTCCGCCGGCCCCTGGGGATCGACGGGCGATCCCGAAAGATCGAGCCCGCCCATGCCGCTCCATCCCCGCGACGATCTCGCCGCGTATTTCGCGACCCTGCTGCGGGTCTCGCGCGGCTCGATCTCGACGAGCGCGAACGTCCTCGATCTCGGTGCCGACTCCATCATGCTGCTGGAGGCCCGCAGCTGGATCGAGGTCCGCTACGGCCGGCGCATCGAGATCCGGCAGTTCTTTGAGGACCTGAACACGATCGATGCGATCGCCGCCTTCCTAGCGGAATCGGGAGCCGAAGCCGACGCCGCAAGCGGGGCCGACCCCGAAACGCCGGCGCCGGTGTCTCGCGCCGGAGCCGTGCCGATGCCGGGGGCAGCGCTCGCCGGGTCCGCGCCGGCCGACATCCGGCTCATGCGCGCGCAGCTCGCCATGGTGGCCGCGGTGATCGAGGCCCAGAACCGCCTGGCCGCGACCCTTCGCGCTCGCATCGCGGCCCCGCGCCCGTTCGACACGCCGCAAGCTGCGGGACGAGCCGCCGACCACACCGGATCGAGCCCATCGGCCGCGGCGGCGGCGATCCAGGAAACCGAGGTCACGCCCGCATGAGCCCGCCCACCACGCTCAACGACATCCTGTTTCAGCGCGCCGCGCGGGAGCCGGACGCCATCGCCTATCGCTTCCATGCGTCGCGATCGCAGGAGACGGTCGACCTTTCGATGGCCGCGATCGCGCGCAGCGTCCGCTCGATCGGTGCCGCCCTGCAGGCCCGCCGGCTGAGGGGCGAACGCGTCGTCCTGGCCCTGCCGCACGCACCCGAGTTCATTCTCGCCTTCTACGCCTGCCTCGCGGTCGGTGCGCTCGCCGTGCCGGTGCCGGGGCAGCGCGCCGGCAAGAGCGACCCGCGCTTCGCCTCCGTCCTCGTCGATGCCGGGCCCGCGCTGGTGATCGCAGAGCCCGCGACCGCGCCGTGGCTGCGCGAGGTCGCGGCGGCCCACGCCGAAGCGACGGGGCAGGCGGCACCGATCGTCGCGACGCTCGAAGACCTGGCGGGCGATCCCGCCGACTTTCGCCGCGAGGCCATCGAGGCCGACGACATCGCGATCGTCCAGTACACGTCGGGCAGCACCGGCGATCCCAAGGGGGTGATGATCTCCCACGCCAACTTCGTCGCCAATGCGGGGCTGATCATCGAGAAGCTGCGCCTCGGCCCGGCCTCGCGCGGCGTTCTCTGGCTGCCCTTCTACCACGACATGGGGCTCGTCGGCGCCGTGATCGCGCCGATGGCGGTCGGCGGGACTGCCGATCTCATGTCGCCACAGGCCTTCGTGCAGTCGCCCGCGACGTGGCTGCGCAAGCTCTCCGCGATCGGTGCGACCACCGCGGTGGCGCCGAACTTCGCGCTGGAGCGCTGCTGCGACATGGCGACCCCGGACGTCGTCACCGGTCTCGACCTTTCCGCGATCACCTGCCTCCTGACCGGATCGGAACCGGTCAATCCCAACACGATCGAGCGCTTCGCCCGCACCTTCGCGCCCTGCGGCTTCCGGGCGGACGCTCTTCTTCCGTCCTACGGCCTCGCCGAATCGACGCTGCTCGTCACCGGAAACCTGCGCGACCACCTCGGCCCGACGATCCGCAGCTTCGAAGCGGAAGCGCTGAGTGCGAACCGCGCGGTGTCCGCCGGCGAAGGGGCCGTCTCGCAGCGTCTCGTCGGCAACGGCGCACCGGAGGGGCGGGTCCGCATTGCCGGGGTCGAGACCGGGCGGGCCCTCGGCGAGGGAGAGATCGGCGAGATCTGGCTGACGGGGGCGAGCGTTGCCAAGGGCTACTGGGGCCGGCCGGAGGTCTCGGCGGAGGCGTTCGGGGCGCGGCTCGCGGGAGAGCCGGAGGCCGGTCCCTTCTACCGGACCGGCGATCTCGGCTTTCTCCTCGGCGACGATCTCTTCGTCACGGGGCGGCTGAAGAACCTCATCATCGTGCGCGGGCGCAATCTCTACCCGCAGGATATCGAGGAGGCCGCGACGCGCGACCTGCCCGATCTCTCGACCGGCGCGGCGGCGGCCTTCGCGGTGGACCGCGGCCGGGGCGAGGAGGTCGTGCTCCTGGCCGAGGCGACGCGGAGCGGCGTCACCGCCCTCAAGGATCGCGACGCGGCCGCGGCGCTCGTGGCGGACGTGACGAAGCGGCTCGGCGACGGCCTGCAGATCACGCCCGCCGAGATCTGTATCGTCAAGCCCGGCCGCATCCCGCGCACCTCCAGCGGCAAGATCCAGCACGGGGCGGCGCTGGCGGAATGGCGCGAGACGGGGTTCGAGCCCCATCTCGTACACCGCTGGACCCGTCCGGTTCCGGCCGTCGCCGATCCGGACGCAGTGCCGCTGGCCATCGCGACGCGCGGCGAGCTCGAAGCCTGGCTCGTGGAGCGTCTGGCACGCCATTCCGGGCAGGCGCCGCATCAGGTCGATCTCGACGAACCCTTCGCAAGCTACGGGCTCGACAGCGTCACCGCGATCGAGACGATCGCCGCGATCAACGCGCTCGACCTCGGCGCGCGCCGCGTCCAGCCCGTCGACCTCTACGACTACCCGACGATCCAGCGGCTGCTGGACCACATGTTCGACACGCCCGAGGAGCCGACCCTGCCGGCCGCGGACGAGACCGACGCCGCGACGCAGGCCGATCGCGACATCGACCGCGAGGCCGCGGCGTTGCGGGCGCTTCTGGACGGCTGACGTCGCGATCCGGGGAACGGAATCGGGGCACGGCAGGGCAGGGGAACGAGGCGATGGCGAAATTGACCGAACACGAGCTGCACGATCTGCTCCTGCGGGCGCGCAAGCGGATCGAGGCGCTCGAGGCGGGCGGGCGCGAGCCGATCGCCATCGTCGGTCTGGCCTGCCGTCTGCCGGGCGCCCCGGATGCGGCGACTTTCTGGGCCAACCTCCTTGCCGGCGTCGACGGCGTCGGCCCCTTGCGCGACGGTCGCTGGGACACCGGGGCGCTCGTGGGGCAGGGGAACGCGCCCGAGCCCGGCCGCATGCGCACCGCCGATGGCGGCTTCCTCGGCGACATCCGGAGTTTCGACGCGGCCTTCTTCGGCATTTCCGGCCGCGAGGCCGATTACATCGACCCGCAGCAGCGGCTGCTGCTCGAAACCGCCTGGCATGCGCTGGAGGATGCCGGCCTCGTTCCCGCCAGTCTCTCGGGCACCGACACCGGCGTCTTCGTCGGCATTTCCTCCAACGACTACGGTTTCCTGCAGGCCGGCGGGCGCGCGGCGCGCGAGGCCTGGGCCGGGACGGGCAACGCGCTCAGCATCGCCGCCAACCGCCTGTCCTACGTCCTCAACCTCACCGGGCCGAGCCTTGCCGTCGACACGGCCTGCTCGTCCTCGCTCGTCGCCGTGCACCAGGCCGTGCGCAGCCTTCGCCTCGGCGAGACCGGCCTCGCCGTGGTCGGCGGCGTCAACGTCCTTCTCAACCCCGACGTCTCCATCGCCTTCTCGCAGGCCGGCATGATGTCGCCGACCGGGCGCTGCCGGACCTTCGACGCGGCCGCCGACGGCTATGTCCGCTCCGAGGGCGTCGGGGTCGTGATCCTCAAGCGCCTCAAGGATGCGATCCGCGACGGCGATCCGATCCGCGCCATCGTCGCGGGATCGGCCGTGAACCAGGACGGCCGCGGCAACGGGCTGACCGCGCCGAACGGGCCGGCGCAGCAGGCGGTGATCCGCGCCGCCCACAAGGATGCCGGCATCGGCCTGGAGGCGGTGGCCTATGTCGAGGCGCACGGGACCGGAACACCGCTCGGCGACCCGATCGAGTTGAACAGCCTCGCCAGGGCCATGGCGGGCCGCGAGGGCGAGCCCGTGCTCGTCGGCGCGGTAAAGGCCGCGATCGGCCACACCGAGGCGGCCGCCGGCATCGCGGGCCTGATCAAGACGGTGCTGGCGATGCAGGCGGGGGAGATCCCCGCGCAGCCCCATCTCGCCGCGTTGAACCCGCATCTGCGCGACGCCGCGCAGACGCTGGCGGCGCCGGTGCGCGAGCGGACCCCGTGGCCGCCGGGGCGCGACCATGCCGGCATCTCCGCCTTCGGCTTCGGCGGCACGAATGCGCATGTCGTGCTGAAGCGCCACCGAGCGGAGGTGCCGTCGCCCGCCGTCGTCGTCGCCGGTCCCGAGACCGCCATCCTCGTGCTGACGGCCAAGAGCGAGCCGGCGCTGCGCGCGCTCGCCGGGCGCGTCGCGGCCGACCCGCCCGCCGACCCCTGCGATCTCGCCGCGAGCCTGGCCGCGCGGCGCACCAGCCATGCGCACCGGCTCGCCCTGCCGGTGCGGCGCGACGCCCCCGACGCGGTCGGTCCTGCTCTCGCCGCCTTTGCCGCCGGGTCGTCCGGGCGCGTCCGGTCGGGGCAGCGCCTCGGCAGCCGGCGGCCGCGCATCGTCTTCGTCTTCGGCGGGCAGGGATCGCAGGCGCCGGGCATGGGCGCGGCGCTCTATCGGTCGAGCCCGGTCTTCCGCGAGGCGCTGGACCGCTGCGCCGGCGTGCTCGACGCCCATCTCGGCATGTCCCTGCAGACGCTGATGTTCGAGACCGACGGCGAGGTGCTGCGCGACACCGTCCACGCGCAGCCGGCGATCGCCGCGCTGCAGTTCGCGCTGGCGCAGGAACTGCGCCAGCGCGGCGTGCGGCCCGACGCGGTCATGGGCTACAGCCTTGGCGAATACGTCGCCGCGTCGGTCGCGGGCGCCCTGCCGGAAACGCAGATGCTGGCGTTGATCGCGCGCCGCGGGGCGCTGATCCAGTCGCTGCCCGAGGCCGGCTCGATGCTCTCGCTGCGGGCCCCGGCGGAGTTCGTCGAGGCCGAATTGCAAGGCCGCGAAGGGGTTCTGTCGCTTGCCGCGGTGCTGTCGGAGGGGGCGGTGGTGGTGGCGGGCGCCTCGGACGCCGTCGCCGCGCTGCGCCGGCGCGCCGAGGCGGGCGGCTTTGCCGCGCGGCCCGTGCCGGTGTCGCACGCCTTTCACTCGCCGCTGATGGAGCCGGCACTGCCGGCGCTCGCACGGCTCTGCGAGGCGGCCGGGTTGCGCCCGCTCGACCTGCCCCTCGTCTCCAATCTCGACGGCGTATCGAGGGCGGCGGGCACGATGCTCGCGCCGGAGCACTGGACGCGCCAGGCCCGCGAGCCCGTTCAGTTCCAACGCTCGATGGAGACGTTGGCGAGAGATCCAACCACCATCGTCGTCGAGATCGGCGCGGGGATGACACTGACGACGCTCGGCCGCGCGACCGGGACGCTGGAGGCCGGCCGCTTCGTGCCGACGCTGCGCCGGACCGGCGACAGTGTCGAGGCGATCGAGGATGCGGTCGCCGCCATCGTCGCGCTCGGGCTGGACCTCGGCCGCGACGTGCTCGGCGATGGCACCCTGCCGGGCTCGGCGTTGCCGCTCTACCCGTTCGACCGCACGGTCCACTGGATGGAACCGGCGCGCCACGTGGCGGCGCCGATGGCACGGGACGAGCCTTTGCCGAAGCTGGCGCCGGCGTCGCTTGCCGCGCAAGAGTTCGCACGGGCCGACGCAGGGGAGGACGACCTCCACGACCTCCACGACCTCTTCGCCGACCAGCTGGAGCTCGTGCGCCGAACGATCGTCAGCCAACTGGAGGCCATGGAAGGCGCCCCGCTGCCGCCCGGCCTTCGCAGGCCCGATGGCGTTGCGGAAGACGCCGGCACCGATGGTCCGCGGGTTCCGGCTCCAGAGCCCGCCCCGCCGTTCGCTGCCGAACCGACGGCCGGGCGCGTCGCGAACTGCGATGCGACAGGACCGGCGCCCATGCGTCCGGCCGCGGAACTGATCTGGCTCCTGGCGCAGAAGAGCGACGACGCCTCGCGCGCCTATCATCTCCCCGTCCTCCTCGACATCGCCGGGCCGCTCGATCCCGCCGAGGTCGAAGCCGCCTTCGGCACGCTCATGGCCCGGCACGAGGCGCTGCGAGCCCGCTTTCCCGCGCATGGCACCATGGTCGTCGTCGACGTCGCGCACGCCCGGCCCGACTTCAAGACGGTCGACGGGCGGAACTGGCGCGAGGACAAGCGGGAGGCCTGGATCGGCGCACTCGGCGACCGGGTGTTCGATCTCGCCGCCGATCCGCTGCTTCGCGTCCGGCTGCTGCGCGTCGGCGAGGAGGCGTGGGTCCTGTCGATCGAGGCCCATCACCTCGTCTCCGACGGCCTGTCGATGAACATCCTCGTCGGCGAACTCGCCGCGCTCTGCAACGCGCGCCGGCGCGGCGAGACCGCCGTGCTGCCGCCGGCCCCGTCCTACCGCGCCTTCCTGAGCGAGCGGGCGGCCGCCCGAACGGATGCGGGCGCGGCCGAGGACCGGGCCTACTGGATCGAGCGTCTCGGCGCGGGCGCGCCGGTGCTGGATCTCGCCACCGACGGGGTGCGCGGATCCGCCAAGGGCTGGCGCGGCGACAGCGTGCTGGAGATCCTGGATCCCGCCGAGACCGAACGACTGAAGGGGGCGGCCCGCTCGCTCGGCCTGACGCCCTTCATGCTCCTTCACACGCTTCTGGCCGTGGTGCTCTCCCGGCTCGGCGGGCAGCGGACGGTCGCCATCGCAACCCCGACGGCCGGCCGGCCGGAAGGACCGGGGCGCGATGTCGTCGGCTACTGCTCGGACCTGATCTTCTCGCCCTGCACGATCGAGACGGACGTCGCGCTTGCGGACCATTGCCTGCAGGCGCGGAGCCAGCTCCTTCAGGACATGGCCCATGCCGATTATTCCTTCGCCTGGATCGCGGAGGATCTGCGCGGAACCGGCGCCGAACTGCCGCTCCAGGTCGTCTTCAACTATCAGAACGCCTATGCGGCTGCGGTCTTCGAGGGATTGTCGGTCGGGTTCCGGCCCCGGCCGCTGCGCTATCTCGACGGCGAGCTGACGCTGAACGCCGTGGAGGTCGGGGGCGGGCTGGCGCTCGAGCTGAACTACGACACCGGGCTCTACGCCGCCGGCACGGCGCGCGCGATGCTGGAGGCGTATGCGGCGCTCGTGCGGGCCGTGGCATCGGGCGCGCGCGGACCGCTCGGCACCCTTCCGCTTCTGACGTCACCCGCCGCGGAGCGCCTCGACCGGCTCGGGCAGGGCGAGGTGTGGCCCGCACCGGCCGAGCCCGCCTTCCGTCGGATCGAGCGGATCGCGGCCGAGACGCCGGACGCGGTCGCCCTGCGCCACGGGCAGCAGGCGCTGACCTACGGCGCCCTGAACGCGCGAGCGAACGCATTGGCCCATCGCCTTCTCGCCGCCGGGGTCGAGCCCGAGGCGCTCATCGGTATCCATCTGCCGCGCGGCATCGACCTCGTGGTGGCGCAGCTGGCGATCTCCAAGGCAGGCGGCGCCTTCGTCGTGCTCGACCAACGCCAGCCGGCGGAGCGGCGACGGCGGATCGTTGCGCAGGCAGGCCTTGGCATCGTCATCGGGCCGCAGGACGATCTCGGCGACACCGGCGCGCTCCTCATCGCCGTGGAGGCGGGGTCGCCGGTCGCGGACGCCGATCCCGCGCGTCCGGTCGGCACCGGCGCGCTGATGACGGTGATCTTCACCTCCGGCTCGACCGGCGAGCCGAAGGGCGTGATGATCGAGCACGGCCCGGTCGCCAACTACGTCGCCTGGCTCGGCCGGAGACTGGCGATCACGCCGGCCGACCGGGTCCTCCAGTTCGCCGCGCTCGGCTTCGACGCCAGCCTCGAGGAGATCTACGGCGCGCTCGCCCATGGGGCTGGCCTCACCCTTCGCGACGACGACCTGCCGGCGGGCGCTGCCGCCTTCTGGGACGACGTTGCCGCCAAGGCCATCACCGTCCTCGATCTGCCCACCGCCTTCTGGCACGAGCTGATGAGCGAGCCGGGCGCGCTCGCCCGTATTCCGGCCGGCCTGCGCCATGTCGTGCTCGGCGGCGAGGCGGCCAAGCCCGCGGCGGTGGCGCGCTGGCGCGAACAGGCCCCCCCGGCGGTCGGCCTCTGGAACACCTACGGCCCGACCGAGACCACGATCGTCTGCACCGCCGCACGCCTCGATGTCGGCGGCGATCCCGGCGACGGGTGGTCGCCGATCGACCTCGGCGACGGCCCGATCCCGATCGGAACGCCGGTCGCCAACGCCGTCGCGCTCGTGCTCGACGCGGCGCTGCAGCCGCTGCCACCCGGCGCGATCGGGACGCTTCATGTCGCCGGCACGCTGGCGCGCGGCTATCACGGCCAGCCCGACCTCACCGACGCCGCCTTCGTCGCGGTGCCCGGTCGCGCCGAGCGCTTCTATCGCACCGGCGACCTCGTGCGCTGGCGGCCGGACGGTCTCCTCGACTATCGCGGACGCGCCGACGATCAGGTCAAGCTGCGCGGCTTCCGCGTCGAGACCGGCGAGATCGAAAAGGTGATGGAGCGGCTGCCCGCGATCGCCGGCGCCACCGTGGTCCCGCACGACGTCGGCGGCATGACCCGCCTCGCGGCCTACGTGGTGCCGACCCCCGGCGCTGCGTTCGACCGCGTGGCCCTTCGGGCCGACCTCCTGCGCCAGCTGCCGGACTACATGGTGCCGCAGGCGATCCTGGCTCTCCCGCGCCTGCCGCTGAATGCCAACGGCAAGGTGGATCGCCGGGCGCTGCCGGCGGTGGACTGGCCGGCCGAACTCGCGAGCACGGGCATGAACGGGGGCGCGGCGGGCGGCGAGGGCGCGCCGCTGAACGAGAGCGAGCGCGCGGTCGCCGACATCTGGGCCGACGTCCTGGGGGTCGACGTCTCGGCGCTGTCGCCTGATAGCGACTTCTTCGCCGTGGGCGGCGACTCGCTCCTCGCGATGCGCGTCCTGACGCGGCTCGGTGCGGCGGGCTCGGCCGCGCTGTCGGCGCGCGACCTCTTCCGCGCCTCGCGGCTCGGCGATCTGGCGCGCCTCGTCGCTCCCGCTCCCGCCGGGGAGGCTCCGGCTCGCCTCGTGATCGAGCGGCAGCCGCGGGGGCAACCGCTGCCTCTCTCCCCCTCACAGCGCCGGCTCTGGTTCCTGCACCAACTCGATCCCGAGCGCGGCACCTACAACCTGCCATCGCGGATCGAACTGATCGGGCCGCTCGATCCCGAGCGCGTGCGCGCCGCGCTGGGTGCTCTCGTTGCCCGGCACGAGAGCCTTCGCTGCCGCTTCGTGGATTGCGACGGGGAGCCCCTGGTCGTGATCGACGAGGTGCGGGCGCTGCCCCTCGACGTCATCGACCTGTCCGACCGGGACGACGCCGATGCCGCGGTGGAGCGCGCGGCGCTGGCCGCCGCCTCGGCGCCCTTCGATCTCGAGATCGGGCCGCTCGTGCGCGCGGCGCTGTTCCGCCGCTCGGCCACGGCGCACGTGCTCGTTCTCGCCGCCCACCACATCGTCACCGACGGCTGGTCGATGGCGATCCTCGGCCGCGACTTCGCGCTCGCCTATGGGGCGGAGGCCGACAGCGGCCCGTTGCGCGGCCTCGGGCTGCCCGCGCTCGACTATGCCGATTTCGCGGCCGTCTCAACCGGCGCGCGGCAAGCGCTCGACACGGAACCGCTGCGCGCCTTCTGGCGCGGACGGCTCGGCGATCTTCCCGAGGTGCTGGAACTTGCGAGCGACCATCCGCGGCCCGACGTGCCGAACGGCGAGGGCCGCGTGCATCGCTTCGCCTTGGCGCGCGAGGAGGCCGCACGGCTGCGCGAGACCGCCCGGCGCCTCGGCGTGACGCCCTTCGCCGTGCTCTTCTCGACCTGGGGCCTGCTTCTGGCGCGCCTGAGCGGGCAGGGCGCCTTCGCCATCGGCACGGTCACTGCCAACCGCACGCTGCCGGGCTCGGAAGAGGTCGTCGGCTTCTTCGCCGACACGCTGGCGCTGCGCTTCGACGTCGCCGACGAGCCCGCCTTCGAGGCGCTCTGTCGCCGCGCGCAGGGCGAACTTCTCGACGCCATGGCGCATGCGGCGCTGCCCTTCGAGGCGATCGTCGAGGATCTCGTCACCGAGCGCAGCGAGGCCCATTCGCCGATCTTCCAGACGCTCTTCGTCTGGCAGAACACGCCCGCGCCCCCGCAGGAGGTCGCCGGCCTCGCGATCCGCGCGGTGCGGCTCGACAAGGGCGCGACGCAGTTCGACCTCGTGCTCGACATGACGGAGACCGGGGACGGCATCGAGGCGATGCTGGAGTATCGCACCGAGCTCTTCGAACCCGAGACGATCGAGGATCTGGCCGGGCGGTTCCGCCGTCTCCTCGCCTCGGCCCTCGACGCCCCCGATGCGGCCGTGGGCGCGCCCGCCTTCCACGACGGGCCGGTCGTCGCCGCCGTCGCGGCGATGCCCGATATCGCGGACCTGCGCCTCGATGCGATCCTCGACGCCCATGCGCGGGATCGTCCGCACGCCGTCGCCGTGGTGCATGAGGCTGCGGACGGGCGGGCCACGCAGCTGACCTGGGCCGAGTTCGAGGCCGCCGCCGCCGCCATGGCGGTCTTCCTCCAGGATCGGGGCGTCGCGCACGGCGACCGGGTGGCGATCGCGGCCGAGCGCAGTCCGGCGCTGCTCGTCGCGATCTACGGGGCGATGAAGGCGGGCGCGGCTTATGTGCCGCTCGACCCGGCGGCGCCGACCGAGCGCCAGCGCAGCCTCCTCGCCGCCTCGCGCGCCTGCTTCCTCCTGACCGAGGCGCCGCTGCTGCCGCTCTTTGCGGACGCCGACGGCCGGCCCGGCGTGCCGTATCACCTGCTGGAGAACCCGCTTCCCGCCGGCCGGGGCCCCGTCCGCCCGGCGCGTGATGCCGGGCTGCCGCTCTACGTCATCTTCACCTCGGGAACGACGGGCACGCCGAAGGGCGTCGTCGTGCCCCATCGCGGCGTCGCCAACATGGCGCTCGGCATGGACCGGCGCCTCGGCGTCGGTCCGGGCGACAGCCTCCTGCAATTCGCGCCGCTCAATTTCGACGCCTCGGCGCTGCAGATCTTCGTGCCGCTTCTGGCGGGCGGCCGCTCGGTCCTCCACCATCGGCCGAACAGCCTGGGCGCGCGCGACTTCATGGATCTCGCCGGCCGCCATGGCCTCACCATGCTCGACCTGCCGGCGGCGCTCTGGCGCCAGTGGGTGGACACGATGACGGAGGAAGGCCTGCGCATGGCGCCGACCATCCGCATCTTCCTCACCGGCGGCGAAGCCCTGTCGGGGCGCACGATGCGCCGCTGGGCCGCGCTCTGCGACCGCGAGGTGACGTTCCTCTCCTCCTACGGCCCGACCGAGGCCTCGATCACCGCGACGGCCTATCTCAGCGACAGCCGCGCCATGGCCGACGTCGGCGACGCCGCGCCCGACATCGGCCGGCCGCTGCCGAACGTCGCCGTTCACATTCTCGACCTCTTCGGAGCCCCCGCCGCACCCGGCACCATCGGCGAGATCGCCATCGGCGGGCCAGGTGTCGCGATCGGCTATCTCGATGATGCCGAGCGGACCGCCGGCGCCTTCGTGGAGCGGGCGGGCCTCGGCCGCGTCTACCGCACCGGCGACTACGGCCGCGCCACGGCGCGCGGCACGTTCGAGTTCCACGGGCGACGCGATGCGCAGATCAAGATCCGCGGCTTTCGCATCGAGCCCGCCGAGATCGAGGCGGCGCTGCTTGCCCATCCCGGCGTCGCGGGCGCTCTCGTCTCGGCGCAGAAGACGGCGGACCGGCGCTCCCGCCTCGTCGCCCATGTCGTGCCGATGGTTGGCGAAACCAGCGAGGCCGGCGAGGCGGATGCCTTGGTCGCCTCGCTTCGGGCGCGTCTCGAAACAGTGTTGCCCGCGCACATGGTGCCGGCGGCGATGCGTCTTCTTCCCGCCTTCCCCCTGCTGCCGAACGGCAAGATCGACCGCCGGGCGCTGCCGCCCGTCCCGGACGGGCCGGCGGCTTCGCAGGCCTTCGAGCCACCGCGCGAGGGACCCGAGGCGGTGCTCGCCGCCATCTGGCGCGAGATGCTGGCCCGCGAGAGCGTCGGGCGTCACGACAATTTCTTCGAGCTCGGCGGGGACTCCATCCTCAGCCTGCAACTGGCGGCCCGCGCCCGGCGGGCCGGCCTCCTCTTCGACGTGCGCGCGATCTTCCGCCACCAGACGCTCGCGGCGCTGGCTGCGGCAGCCGCCAGCGCCGACGCCGCCGATGCCGACGAACCGTCCGCCGAAGCGCTCCTGCCGGCCGGCATGACGATCGAGGAGCGCGACCGCCTGCTGGCGGATCGGCCCGGCGTCGAAGCGGTGCACGACGCCACGTTCGGGCAGGAGGGCATGCTGTTCCATTCGCTGCTCGCCCCCGAAAGCGGCGCCTTCCTGCTGCAGACCCGCATCGACTTCACGCAAGGGCTCGACGTGGCGGCGCTGAAGGCGGCGATCGGCGACCTCACCGCCCGCCATCCGGTCTTGCGCACGGGTTTTCTCTGGGAGGACCGGGCCCATCCCCTGCAACTCGTCCATCGCACGGTGGACCTGCCCTGGAGCGAGGTCGACCTCACCAGCGCCGCCGACGAGGCGGGCGCGCTCGACGAGCTGGCGGCGGCCGATCTCGCCCGCCCGCTCGATCTCGCGCATGCGCCGCTGATGCGGCTCACACTGGCGCATCGGCAGGGCGGCCACACCCTGGTCTGGCTGAAGCATCATGCGATCGTCGACGGCTGGAGCATGGGGCTCCTCTATGACGACCTCGTCGCCTTCTACGGCGCCAGGTCAGTGGGCCACGCGCTCGACCTCGATCCCGCGCCCGGTTTCGAGCGCTACGTCCGCTGGCTCTCGACCCGCAACCGCGCCGCGGCCGAAGCCTACTGGTCGCTGGAGCTGTCCGGCTTCGACGCGCCGACCGAACTCGGCATCGGCCGGGACCCGGCGGCCGAGACCGGGGCGGTCGGCCTCGCCGCGCGCCGGATCGACCCGGACGCCTTCGCCCGGTTGGTCGCTGCGGCGCGCGCCGAGCGGGTGACGCTCGCGACCCTGGTGATGGGCGCCTGGGCGCTGCTCCTGTCGCGTTATTCGGGCTCGCGCGAGGTGCTAGCCAACGTCACCGTCTCCGGTCGGCCGCACGATCTTCCCGGCGCCGAGGACATCGTCGGCATGTTCCTCAACGCGCTGCCGCTGCGCGCCGACGCGGACGACGGCGAGGCGCTCTGGCCCTGGCTGCGCGCGCTGCAGGAGCGGCAGGCCGCCAACGACGCGATGGGACATCTCGGTCTCGTCGACATCCAGCGCTTTTCCGGCGTCGCCACCGGCCAGCGGCTCGCCGAGACGCTGGTGATCGTCCAGAACGCGCCGCTCGGCGCCGCGGCGTCCGGCAGCGGCGAGGGGCTCGGCGGCCTCGTTGTCGGCATGGCCGGCCTCCAGAAGACCAGCGCGCCGATCACGCTGTTCGCGGAAGGCGAGGCAGGCGGGCTCGCACTGCGCGTCCAGTACGATGCCGGTCGCTTCGATCCGTCCGAAATGGCGGTGCTGACGGAGCGGTTCGAACGCCTCCTTCTCGGCATGACGGAAGGGGAAAGGCTCGGTGATCTCCGCCTGATGGATGCCGACGAGGAGGCGTGCGTTCTCGCCCGCTCCGCCGGCCCGCTCGCGCCCCTGCCCGACGCGCCCTCGCTGATCGCGCTCTTCGAGCGGCAGGCGACGCGGACACCGGAGGCGATCGCGCTCTTCGACGAGAGCGACCGCCTCTCCTATGCCGAACTCGACCGGCGGGCGCGCCGCATCGCCTTCGCTCTGGTCGATGCGGGCGTCGGGCCCGGCGACGTGGTCGCCCTCCTCACCGAGCGCTCGCTCGACGCCACCGCGGCGCTTCTCGGCATCATGAAGGCGGGCGCCGCCTTCCTGGCGCTCGATCCCGCCTATCCGGTCGTGCGCCTCGCCCATGTGCTGGAGGATGCCGGCGCCGCCATCCTCGTTCATGCAGGCGATCTCCCGCCCGGCTTGGACGCCGTGGCTCCCCGGCGCCTCGCGCTCGCAACCGCGCTCGGGACGCCGGAGACAGGCCGGGGCGAGACGCCCGGCGCGGCCGTGCTCGAGCCCGGCAGCCTCGCCTATCTCATCTACACGTCCGGCTCGACCGGCCAGCCGAAGGGCGTGCGCGCTCTCCATCGCGGCGCGCTCAACCGCTTCGGCTGGATGTGGCGCGAGATGCCCTTCCAGGTGGGCGAAGTCGCGGTGCAGAAGACGGCGCTCTCCTTCGTCGATTGCGTGTGGGAGATTTTCGGTCCGCTCCTTGCGGGCGTGCCCTCGCTGGTGCTGGACGACGCCGACGCCCGCGACGTGCCGGGCCTTGCCGACCGCCTCGCCGCGCACGGCGTCTCGCGGCTCGTGCTCGTGCCGACGCTGCTGCGCGCCCTCGTCGACCTCCATCCCGACCTCGGGAACCGGCTGCCGAAGCTCACGCACTGGATCTCGTCGGGCGAGGCGCTGTCGGCCGATCTCGTCGCCGACTTCCGCCGCGCGGTGCCGAATGCCCGGCTGGTCAACCTCTACGGTTCGTCGGAGGTCGCCGGCGACGTCACCTGGTTCGACACGGCCGACATGGTGCCGGATGGAACGCGGCCGGCCTCGCTCGGCCGCCCGCTCGACAACTCGGCGATCTACCTCCTCGACGCGGCGCGCCGCGCAGTGCCGGACGGCCTGCCGGGCGAACTCTGGATCGGCGGCGCCCATCTCGCCGAGGGCTATCACGGTCGGCCGGAGCTCTCCACCGAGGCCTTCGTTCCCAACCCGTTCGGCGAGGGGCAGCTGTTCCGCAGCCGCGACTGGGGCCGGCGCGAACCCGACGGCACCATCACCTTCCTCGGTCGCCAGGACGGACAGGTGAAGATCCGCGGCATGCGGGTCGATCTCTCCGAAGTCGAGACCGCGCTGCGCGGCGTCGGATCGGTCGGTGCCGCGGTCGTCCTCGACCGTCCCGGCAGCGACGGCCGGGCGCGGCTCGTCGCCTATTACACCGGCGGCCTCGATCCCGCGGATCTGCGCCTCGCCCTGGAGGCCGCGCTGCCCCGCCACATGGTGCCGGCCGCGCTGGTGGCGCTGGCCGACATCCCGCTCCTGCCGAACGGCAAGGTCGACCGGCGTGCCCTGCCGATCCCGGACGACGAGAGCGCGTCCGCGGCCGGACCCGTGGTGCCACCGCAGAGCGCGACGGAAACCGCGCTTGCTGCGATCTGGGCCGAGGTGCTCGCGCGCCGGCCGCAGGACATCGGCCGGACCCACAACTACTTCCATCTCGGCGGCGACTCGATCTCGGCGATCCGCGTCGCGACCCGCGCCGCCGCCGCCGGTCTCTCGGTCGGCGTGCGCGATCTCTTCGAGACCGCCACACTCGCCGATCTCGCCGCCCGGGCGGACGCCGCCGCCGGTCCGGCGCTCGGCGACGTCGCCCTCGGCGCGGGCTTTCCGATGCTGCCGGTGGACGCCTGGCGATCCGTGCGTGTCAGCCTTGACACTCCGATGCCGCACGAGGAAGCGCACCGCGCGCTCGCCGCGCTGATGGCTCGCCACGACCTCCTGCGCGGCCGGATCGAGAACCGGCCGCAGGGCCCGGTTCTGGCTTTCGGCGAGGGCGTCGACGCCGAGGCCCCGGCAGCTTTTGCCGCGACGATCGACGGCGGAGAGGACGGTGTCGCGGCGATCGTGCTGCGCGCCCATCCGCTGCTGCTCGATGCCATGGGTTGGCGGATCGTCCTGTCGGATCTCGCCGCGCTGATCGCCGGCCGGCCGCCGGCCGGTGCCGCGCCCCGGCTCGCGGTCCTGCCGTCCGTCCCGATCGACGCCGCGCTCGAGCCTTGGACGTCGAGGCGCCTGTCGCCGGATCTCGACCTCGCCGACCTTCCGGCCCTGGCAGCCCGTCACCTGCGCACCGAGGCCGACGCGCTCATGGCAACCGCGCTCATGGCGTCCATGTCCGGTTTGCCCGGACCTGTCGGCCTGATCGTCGCGGAGCGCCCGGCCGGCACGGCGGGCCTTGCCACGGCAAGGGAGCGCCTGATGGCGCTGCCGCCCTCGACCGGCGACCTCGCGGCGGATCTGCGCGCCGCCAAGGCGGCCCTGTGCGCCCCGGCGGACCCTGCGCTCGACGAGGTCGGCCTGACGGTGCGGCTTGTCGGCGGCGATCCGGCCTTCGCCGGTTGCACCGTGGAGACGCCGGTCCTGCCGTTGGCGTTCGGGGCCCCGCCGCATCTCGAACTCGGCCTTGCCGGAGGATTGCTGCGGCTCGGCCTTCACGGCTGCAACGAGGTGCCGGCGGTGCTCTGGGCGCTGCCCGATGCACTGGCGGCGGCCTTGCGCGCGCTCGCCGTGCTGGCCGCGCAGCCGGATCCGACCGTCTGGCTGGACGGCGATTTCCCGCTGGCGACCTTCAGGCCCGGCGGGCTGGGTGCGCTCGCCGCTCGTTATCGCGACCTCGAAACCGTCCATGCCGCCACGCCCGGCCAGACCGGGATGATCTTCCACGCCCTCGCCGATCCCGACAGCGCGGTCTACGGCATCCACACGACGCTGAAGCTGGGTGCCGGCCTCGATGTCGAGGCGCTGCAGGCAGCGCTGGACGCGCTCGTCGCGCGCCATGCCATCCTGCGCACCAGCTTCGACTGGTCTCTGTCCGACCGGCCGCTCCAGATCGTCCACGGCCATGCGCGGCTGCCGCTCGAACGCCTGAACTGGCGCGGCCAGTCGGTGGACGACCACGACGCGGCGCTCGCCGATCTCCTGGCGGCCGACCGGGCAAGGCCGATCGATCTGTCGGCCGCGCCCGCCATGCGCGCGACGTTGGGTCTGGCGCCGGGCGGCGGCGGAACGCTGCTCCTCGCCGTCCATCACGCGGTGGTCGACGGCTGGTCGCTGCCGCTGCTCCTGCGCGATCTCGCGGCCCTCTACGACGGGCTCGTCGGACTGTCCGTTCCCACACTGAGCCCGGCCCCCGACTTCGCGACGCATGTCGGCTGGATCGCCGCGCAGGACCGCGAGGCGGCGCGGGCGCACTGGCGGGACGGCTTCGCCGGGCTGACGGCGGGAACCGACCTCGTGATCGGGCGCGGCATCGAGGCCGAGACCGGCGCCTTCGCCAGTCATCGCATGGTGCTGGACGCCGCCGTGCTCGCGCCGCTGGCGCGCCGGGCCCGGACCGTGGGGATCACTCTCGGCACGGCGATCCAGGGCGCCTGGGGCCTCCTCCTCGCGCGCTACAACCAGGCGGAGGATCAGGTCTTCGGCGTTACCGTCTCGGGCCGTCCTGCCGATCTTCCCGGCATTGAGGACGCCGTCGGCCCCTTCGTCAACGTGCTGCCGCTGCGCATGCGGACCGTCGATGCCGAGGAGGTCCCGGCATACCTTAGCGCGGTGCAGGAGACCCACGCCCGCAACGATCGCTTCAACCACCTGACCTTCGCCGACATCCAGAGCCTCAGCGGTCTCGCCCCCGGCGAGCGGCTCTGCGACAGCCTCCTGGTCTTCCAGAACTTCCCGCTCGACGGCGGTCTTGCGGCGCGGCTCGCGGCCCCCGACGCGTCGGCCACGGGCGGGGCGGGGCTCGTCGACCTCATCCGCGGGATCGACGGACACCAGACCACGAGCTACGCGCTGACGCTCTTCGTCGTGCCGGAGGGCGAGGGCCTCGCGGTCGAGTTCGTCTACGATGCCGGACGCTTCGCGGCCGGCGAGATCGCCGCGCTCGCCGGGCATCTCGCGACCCTCGTCGAGGGCCTCGGCACCGCACGCACGCTCGGTGAGGCCGGCATTCTCCGGCCGGAGGCGGAGGCCGCGCTCCTCTCCGCCAGCCTCGGGCCGGACCGGCCGGCGCTGGCGGCCCGATCCCTGCTGGCGCTCTTCGAGGCCCGCGTCGACGCCGCGCCCGACGCTCCCGCCCTGATCCAAGGCGACGGGGTCGCGACCTATGCCGAGATCGAGGCGCGCGCGAACGTCCTCGCCGCAGCGCTGCGGTCGCGCGGCATCGGCCGCGGCGCGGTCGTCGCCGTGCACATGGAGCGCTCGCCGCTGACCGTCGCCGCGCTTCTGGCGGTGGTCAAGGCGGGCGCCGCCTGGCTGCCACTCGACCCCGCCTATCCGGCAGACCGGCTCGCCTTCATGATCGAGGACAGCGGCGCCGCCCTCGTCCTCACCGATGGCGGTTCGCTCGCCGTCGCCCCCGCCTGCGCCGTGCTCGACGCCGGTGCGGTGCTGGCCGCGGGCGGCCCGGCGGAGCGCGTGGCCCCCGCGCTGACGCCGGACGATCTCGCCTACCTCATCTACACCTCCGGCTCGACCGGCCGCCCGAAGGGCGTACGGGCGCTGCATCGCGGGCTTCTCAACCGCCTCGAATGGAGCTGGCGGGCGCTGCCCTACGGCGCCGACGAGGTGGCCGTCTTCAAGACGGCGCTGCCCTTCGTCGACTCGGTCGCCGAGATCTTCGGGCCGCTGCTGGCCGGCGTGCCGGCCGTGGTCGTGGCGAACGACGACGTCGCCGATACCTTACGCCTTATCGACACGCTCGCGGCGCGCCGGGTCACCTGGATCGTGCTCGTGCCATCGCTGCTGCGCGCCATTCTCGACCTGCCCGGCGGCGCGGCGCGCCGGCTCGGCGCCCTACGCACCTGGATCGTCAGTGGCGAGGCCTGCATGGCCGAGCTGGTGGCGCGGTTCCGGGCCGAGCTGCCCGGCGCCCGGCTCGTCAACTTCTACGGTAGCTCCGAGGTTGCCGGCGACGTCACCGCCTTCGACACGGCGGGGATGACGGTCGAGGATGCGCGCGCCCCGGTTCCCATCGGCCGGCCGATCGATCGCTCCGGCACCTACGTGCTCGACCGCCGGCGGCGGCCCGTGCCGCAAGGCCTGCCCGGCGAACTCTACGTCACCGGCGACAACCTGGCGGACGGCTATCACGGCCGGCCGGACCTCGATGCGGAGACCTTCCTGCCGAACCCGTTCGGCGCGGGGCGCATGGTCCGCACGCAGGACTGGGCGCGCTGGAACGCGTTGAACGAGATCGAATTCCTCGGCCGGCAGGACGGGCAGATCAAGATCCGCGGCATGCGGGTCGAGATCGGCGAGGTCGAGGCGGTGCTGCGCAGCCAGCCGGGTGCGGGCGATGCCGCGGTGCGCTCCGTGCCGGCGCCGGGGGGCGGGTCGGCCCTCGCGGCCTACTGGTGCGGCCCGGCCGAGCAGCCGGTGCTGGCGGAGGGCCTGCGTGCCCGGCTCGCGGGGCATATGGTGCCGCAGCACTGGACGAGGCTGCGCGCGCTGCCGCTCCTGCCCAACGGCAAGATCGACCGCCGCGCGCTGCCCGATCCCGAGAGGGCGCAGGGCCGGAACCACGAAGCGGACGCGGAGGCGGAGCCTTCCGGCTATCTCGAAGGCCTGCTCCTGCCGGTATGGGCGGCGGTGCTGGAGCGTCCCGAGACCTCCGTGCCGGCGACCGAGGACTTCTTCGCGCTCGGCGGCCACTCGCTGGCCGCGGCGCGCGCCGTGGCGGATATCGCGCTGCTGACGGGCATCAAGCTTCGCCTCCGGCAGTTCTACGACGCCTCCAGCCTCCGCACCGTCGCCGCGCGGCTCGAGGAGGACCTCGTGGCCTCGGTGTCCGGCGAGGATCTGGCACGGCTGATCGAGGAGGCTCGGCGCGAGCTCTGCGGGGAGACGAGGCGATGACGGCAGGATCCCTCTCCGCGGCCTGGGCCGACCTGCCGCGCGATCTTCGCGACGCCGTGCTCGCCAAGCTGCTCGCCCGCCGCCTGCGGGATGGAGCGGAGGCGGACGAGCCCGCGCTCACCCGTATCGACCGCGGCGGGCCGGTGCCGGTCTCCCTCGAACAGGCCTTCATCCTGCGCCAGCAAAGGCGGTTCGGCGGACGCGTCGCCTGGACGCTCGCCGCGCCGCCGATCGTTCTCGACGACGTCGATGTCGATGCCGTCTGGCGCGCCGTGGCGACGCTCGCCCGCCGACACGACGTGCTGCACATGACGATCCGGGAGGAGGGCGGGCGCCTCCTGCAGCGGCTCGACCCCGATGCGCCCGCGCCGCTGAAGCTCACGACGCTGCCGCTGATGGCGGCGCTGACGGGCGCCGAGGGCTGGGTGCGTCGGCGATACGAGACGATGCTTGCCGAGCCCTTCGATGCCGCGACCGGACCGCTCTGGCGTGCCGAGCTCGTCAGCCGGGGCGAGCGCGGCGTCCTCCTCCTCTGCTTCTGCAGCCTCGTCGCCGATGGCGAGGCGCTGCATCTGATCGAGGCGGAGCTGCGCGCGCTTTATGCCGCCGAACTGGGAGGCACGGCGTCGCAGTCGCCGCCGCCGGCACTCGACTATGCCGACTACGTCGCAGCGCAGGACCGGCTGCTGCGGGATGCGCGCTTCGGCTCGGCGCTGTCGTGGTGGCGCGAGCGCCTCGCGGGCGGCCCGCCCGAGGGGTGGGCGGACGGGCGCGAGGGCCTCGGGCCCGCCCGCCTCTACGAGCAGGAGATCGGGGCCGAGACCGGCCGCGCGCTCGACGCCCATGCCGCCGCACACCGCACGACGCCGCATGTCGTGCTCCTCACCGAGTTCGCGGCGGTCCTGCGCGAACTAGACGCCACCGACGACGTCTGGGTGGCGTCGGCGACGACGTCGCGGCAGATCGCGGAGACGCAAACCATGATCGGCACGTTCGCGCGTCTGCTGCCGCTGCGGCTTCGCTGGCCGGCAGCAGGCGATCCGCTCGGACCGGTCGGCGCGACGCTGCTCGAGGCCCTCGACCAGGAACCCGTGCCGCATGTCCTCCTGCAGGAGATGCTGGACGCCGCCCATCCCGCCGCGCCCTCGCCGTTCCGCTACATCTTCAACCATCGGCAGGTCGGCGAGGATGCCGAAGGGGGTGATCGCGGCGACGTGCCGTTCCGCGCCGGACCCCGCCATGCCGAGGCGCATCGCGAGGAGCACATTCTGCTGATGGTCCTGCAATCGGGCGAACGGCGCCGGTTGCATTGGTACCTGCGAACGGACCGCTTCGGCCCGGCCGACGCCGAACGACTGCTCGCGGGCTTTCTCACGGCCCTGCGCCGAAGGCTCGGCATGCCGCTCGCCGGCTGGAATTAACGCCGGCGGGCCTTGATCTGCAGGTGGTGAGGTATGTTGGTCAGAGCGTAAGCGACAGGCCGTCGAAGGACCCGTCGCGAACGGTCGAAGACCCGATCCGCGCCCTTTTCGGCGAGACGCGGATCGCAGCGATCGAGCCCGGCCCTGGAAGGGCGGGGCGTCGACCCGCTCACCGATCGTCAGGCCATGGCGTAGACGCGCAGACGATGGCCGTCGGGATCGAGCGCGACGAAGCTTCGGCCGAAATCGAGATCGGTCGGCGCCATCGCGATGGCGGCGTCCTTCCCCTGCCAGTCCGCATGCGTGGCATCGACGGCTTCGGGGCTTTCGACCTTGAAGCCGATTTCGCAGCCGCCCCCGGCGCTCGCCGGCGCCGGCTGCACGCCCGTCGTCTCCCACAGCCCCATGGGCAGACCGGATGGCAGGACGAACAGGACGAAGGTCGGGCTCGCCTCCACCGGTTCGAGCCCCAGCAGGCGGGCATAGAACCGGGCGCTGGTGGCGGTGTTCGTCACGTAGAGAAGGATGGTGTTGGAACCGGCCATCGGGGCCTCCTGTCGGTTGGTGGACAGGGCAGATCCTACGGCTCGGTGCTGCCAGTTTCCGGCAGCATCATGGCTCTCAACGTGACGGCTTCCGCAGGTCCCGCCACTCCTTCAGCAGCACCTGCCGACGCCGGGGATAGCGCGCGTCGAGAACATCCGCACGGGCGACGCGGTCGGTTCGAAAGGCGCGGAAATCCTGGCGAAGCTCGCACCATCCCACGAGTACCCGCACCTCGTCGAAGAAGGCGAGCGCGAAGGGCCAGACGATCCGCTCCGACGTTTGTCCGGCGCCGTCGCGATAGGACAGGGACAGTTTGCGTTCGATGCGGATCGCCTTGCGCAGCAGCGCGGGATCGACCGTGTCGGCCGGGATCGGTGCGCCGGGGCCGATGAGGAGGGACGAGGCGTCCAACGCGTCACGCAGCTCGGGCGGCAACACCGCGGCGATCCGCGCCAGGGCACTTTGGGCCGCATCGCGAAGGCGATCGTCCGCCCGCGACGCCACCCATCGGGAGCCGAGAACCAGCGCCTCGATCTCCTCGGGCGGAAACATCAGCGGCGGCAGCAGAAACCCCGGCTTCAGGACATAGCCGACGCCCGGCTCGCCCTCGATGGTCGCACCCTGTGCCTGAAGGGTGGCGATGTCCCTGTAGAGCGTGCGGATGCTGACGCCGAGATCGTTGGCCAGCACCTTCCCGCTCACCGGCCGCCGGTGGCGGCGCAGGATTTGGAGAAGGTCGAAGAGTCGTTCGGAACGCGACATACGAGCCTGCCTCACCCTGCCGACGACCGCCCGGCCGCGGCGTCGTCATCGGATCTGCGTTTAGGCCACGAGTTCAAGTGGCGGCAAGGTCGACGTGAGAGAGCAGGGGGCGGCGTTGAAGCCGAGGTCGCTGCGGACGGGCGCAAGGCTTTATGCCATCGAGCTGTATGGATTGCCCGATCGATCTGTTGGCCGACCGGTTTGTCTCGCAGGAGACCCGGTCGAAACAACCGACGGAACGAGACGCATCTTTCTCCGGCATCAGAGAATAATCATCGAGCGTCTGACCAATGGGGTCGGTCAAGCGGCCCTCGAATGCGCAAAGGTTGCTCCGACGGCTCTTCAGGTCATCGCCCACGCGACCATCCGCTCCCGTCCGCAAGTCCATCATCGGGGCCGATCCTTTTGGACGGTCAGTGCATCTTACGCAGTGATTGCCGCCCGTATCCGCTCCCGGGTCAGCGGCAGGTCGTAAAGCCGCTGGCCGATGGCGTTCGCGATGGCGTTGGCGAGAGCCGCGCCGCCGGGCCCCTGACTGCACTCGCCCGCTCCCAGAAACGGCGCGCCCGGGCGAGGAATGATCTCGACGTCGATGGCATCGGGGAGGGCATCGAAGCGAAGGATCGGATAGGTCGACCAGTCCACAGAGGTCACGCGCGTGCGGTCGAAGGTGACGGCCTCGTAGAGCGTCCAGCTCGCGGACTGTACGATGCCGCCCTGTACCTGGTTGGCGATCCCGTCGGGATTGACGATCTCGCCGGCATCGACGGCCGAGGACGCGCGTAGCATCTGGACGCGTCCCGTATCGGGCTCCACCCGAACCTCCATGGCCACCGCGCAGTAGGAGGCGAGGTTCTTGTACCGGGCGAACGCGAAGCCATAACCGTGGTTCGCAGGGGCTTTTCGTTCCGCCTGCCAGCCGAACATCGCCGCGGCGCGTTCGATCACCGCGCGCGCCCGCTCGTCTTCGCAGTGGCGAAGCCGGTACTCGACCGGATCGACGCCGGCCTTGGCGGCCAGCTCGTCCATGAAGGTCTCGATCGAGAAGACGTTCATGTAGGCTCCGAGGCCTCGCAGGGCCGAGACACGCAAAGGCATGTCGCGCAGGAAGTGCCAAGTCACGTCGCGATTCGGGAAGCTGTAGAGCGGGTTGGAGTTGCGGTCGCCGTTTCCTTCCGGCGTGATGCGCAGCTCCGGCGCCTTGGGCGTGAAGGGCCGATTGAGGTGCTGGGCGGGCAGGAGGGCGCCCGCGCCACCCGGTCGCAAGTTGTGCGTGCTGCTCCACACCTCGTAGTGCCAAACCACGATGTCGCCGGCCGCATTCGTGCCGGCCCGCACGCGCGTCACCATGCCCGGCGAGAAGGGTTCCCAGCCATGCTCCTGCTCGCGCATCCACTGCAGGCGCACCGGGCGGCCGGGCAGAGCCTGGGCGAGAAGCGCGGCATCCGCCGCCGCGTCGTCCGCGCCGTTATGGCCGTAGCAGCCCGAGCCTTCGACATGAATGCATCGCACCGCCTCGGGCCCGACGCGCAGCATGCCCGCGATCGCCTCCCGGTCGGGATAGACGCCCTGCGTATGGGTCCAGACGGTGGTCACGCCGTTCTCCAGAACGGCCACCGCACAGGACGGACCGATCGAGGCGTGGAGCTGGTAGGGGCGGGTATAGGTCGCCTCCGTCGTCTCGAGACCCGGCGTGCCGAGGATGCCGGTCCGCGCGACCGTGCCGTCCTCTGCGGGCAGCGACCGAATCCAGTCGGCAAGCCGTGCCTGGTCCGGCAGGGTCTCCTGCTCCTCCCACTGCGCGGCGGCGGCCAGCGTCCACATCGCCTTGATGGCCTGCCACTCGGTCTCCGCCAGCAGCCCGAGAAACGCGCCGTCGCGCACCACGGCGAGGACGCCCGGCATTCGCTCGGCGGGCGCGGTCTCGACGCTTTTCAATCGGGCGCCCGGACTTGGGGGACGCACGACGCGCCCGTGGACCATGCCCTCCGGTCGCATGTCCTGAACGTAGGACGCGCCGCCCGTCACCTTGCCGGGGATGTCGATGCGCCCGCGGGATCGGCCCATCTCGCGGAAGCTCTCGGTCGGCTTCAGGCGCGAGGCCGGCTGCGCCCGGCCGGTCAGGCTATCGCCCGCCACCAGCTCGCCGTAGGGCACCTGTCGTCCGTCCGGGGCGATCACCGCGCCGTTCTCGGCCCGCAGGCTGTCGAACGGGACAGCCCAGCGCGTCGCGGCCTCGTTGATCAGGATGTCGCGGACCTGCGCCGCGACGTTGCGGATCGCCGTGCCGCTGTCCTGAATCGAATGACTGCCGGCCGTGAAGCCCTCGTTCGGACTCTCGCCCGTATCCGGCCCCACCAGTTCGAGACGTTCGAACGGCATCTCCAGCTCCTCGGCCGCGATCTGGAGGAGGGCGGTCCTGATGCCCTGTCCGAGCTCGGCCTTGCCGGTGAAGACGGTGCCCCGGCCGTCGGCGCCGATGCGGATCCAGGATTCGAGGTCCGGGCTCGTCTTCAGGCTGCCGTCCAGCTCGGGCGCCGCCTCCTCGACGGCCTCGAAATTCTGCGCTTCGTTTCCGGGCGCGGTGACGCCCTGCGCGAAGGCACCGCGCAGGGTGAAGGTCATCACCAGCGAGCCCGTTCCCAGAAGCACGGCGCGGCGGGACAAGTTGGGGATTTGATCGCGGCGCATCAGCCCGTCCTCGTGCCGGACGTTTGCGTGGAGCCGCCGCGCATGCGATCGGCTGCGCGCCGGATCGCCGAGAGGATGCGCATATGCGTGCCGCAGCGGCACAGGTTCGGCTCCATGTAGGCGCGGATCGCCTCGTCGGAGACGTTGGGATCGCGCTGCAGGAGAGCCTGCGCGCGCATCATCATCCCGGGAATGCAGTAGCCGCACTGGGCGGCCTGCTCGGCGATGAAGGCCTCCTGCAGGGGGCCGGGGGCTTCGATCGTCCCCAGGCCCTCGATGGTGGTCACGCTCTTGTTCTCCAGCACCAAGAGCGGCGTCACGCAGGAGAGAACCGGCTCGCCGCCGACGATCACCGTGCAGGCGCCGCACTGGCCGAGGCCGCAACCGTACTTCGCGCCGTGGAGACCGAGCTCGTCCCGAAGGACGTAGAGCAGCGGCGTGTCGGGCTCGGACCGGATGTCGTGCCGCGTGCCGTTTACCGTGAGGCTCGTCATGGCATGTCCCTCTTCGAAGGGTTGGCAGGGGCATCGGAGCCGGTGTCGAGAGCCCACACACCCTTGACGCCGTCCTTGCGCGCTTCGGCGATCATCGCCGCCGGGTCGTCCCAGGGCGGCTGGTCGCTGAAGCTGCGGCGCATATAGGCGAGGAGATCGGCGATCTGGGCGTCGTCGAGCACGCCGGCATAGCCCGGCATCATCGGCCCGCGGGCCCCTTCGGGGGCAGGCAGCCCATGCAGGATGACGTGGATCGGGTTGAGCGGCGTCGGGCCGCTGATCGCCGTGGAATGGTCGAGCCGAAGCCCGCCATAGGGCAGGGGTCGACCGGCATCGTGGCAGGTCGAACAGGCCGCCGCATAGATCGCCGCGCCCCGATCGGCGGGGTCGTGCGGGCTCGGCACCGTCTGGCTGCCCGCCGAGGAGGCGAGGGCCCCCGGCGAATGGGCGGCATCGGCCGCCAGCAGCCGCTCGGCCCGCTGTCGCCGCTCGCTCGACGGTTCGCCCATCACCGAGGCGACATAGGTGGCGATGGCTCGCGACTCGGATTGCGGGATCGTGCCGAGATTGGCGTTCACAGGCGCCATCGGCCCGCGCGCGACGCCGTGGCGCTGCTCCCAGCCCGTGTGCAGGTAGCGGGTCAGGCTGTCGACGTCCCAGGGAATGGGGGCTGGAGATTGCGCATTGATGGCGTAGGCCGACCAGCCGTCCGCCTCCCCGCCGCTCCAGTGGGCGTCGCCCTTGCGCTCCGCACCGAGAATGTTGCGCGGCGTGTGACAGGCGCCGCAGTGCCCGAGTCCATCCGCAAGATAGGCGCCGCGGTTCCAGGCCTCGTCTTGGCCGGGAACAGGCTGGAACCGGCCCTCGCGAAGGAACAGCAATTTCCAGCCCGCCAGTGTCATGCGCATGTTCAGCGGAAACGGCAATGCGTTCGGCGGCGGCTCGTAGGGCACCGCCTCGCGCGTCATCAGGTAGGCGTAGAGCGCGCGGTTGTCGGCATCGGAGACGAGGGTGAAGTGATCGTAGGGGAAGGCGGGATAGAGATGCCGGCCTTCGCGGTCCACGCCCTCGCGCATCGAGCGCGTGAAGGCGGCCTCGCTCCATCGGCCCATGCCGGTCGCCTCGTCGGGACTGATGTTGGTGGAGTAGATGGTGCCGAACGGCGTCGGCATCGCGAGGCCGCCCGCGAAGGGCTTCCCGCCGGGCGCGGTATGGCAGACCACGCAGTTCCCCACCGCTGCCAGATCCGATCCCTGCTTGACCAGGGCGGGATCGAACGAGGAGGCCGCCGGGCGTTGGACGGGTGGCATCTCGCGTTCCCATGCCAGCGCCAGAAAGCCACCGCCTCCAACCAACACGAGAGCCAGAAGGCTGAAACCGGCAGTCCGGAATCTCATCGCTCAAACCAAATGGGCACGGGTTCAATCTGGAACGATTCTCGAAATCGTCAGGCTTGCGAATGACCTGTGCCGAGCCGGCGAATAGGCAAGTCGGACGCAACAGCGAGGGGCCGGGGCAAGCGTTGCAACACGCGATCTTGACCATGAGCGATCACGCGAAGCGGTTCGGCAGCCCTGCCCTGACCAGACGATCAAAGGGAGCGAAGCGGAGCCTCGAGGCGGTCGATCGCCTTTGTCCTCGTCAGAGATCCAACCGGGTCCACTGCAACGTCCGGAACAGGCTGAAGACGGGTGGTCAGTTCTTGAAAGAGACGCCCGATCATCGCCGCCGTTCCGCAAACGACGCATCTCACATGGAACCGGTCCGCATCGCTTCGTCCGAAGCGGACCTGCCCCTTCGGAAAGCGATCCGGGGGCCGATGCTTCGACACTTCGAGGTTCTAGCGTGTCGGAGACTCTTTCCGTGCTCTCAGGTTGCGGTCGCCAATGCAGGTCCGGAGGTCGGCGAACGCGTCTGCGGTGCGGGCATATGGGCGTAACGAATGATGAACCAAGCATCCATCGCCGGTCTTGACACCCATTGTCCTTCAAATCACTGATAGGGTGATTGCAATCGAGGCGGGCATGAGGACGGCGCATTTCGATCTGATGATGGACGAGACGGCACGTGCTGAAATCGACCGCACGTTCGCCGCCTACGGGCGGATGAAGGACGTTTTGGATCGTGCCGGCGTGACACGCCGGACGGACACGTTCCAGCTCCAGCGCGTTGCCTACGACGAGATCCGCCACGCGACCGGACTTCCCGCTCGTCTCGTAACCAATGGCATCCGCGAATATGCGTCCGGCAGCTGGTCGAAGAACAGGCTGCCGCTCGACGAGAAGCTGATGTCGTTCAAAGGGGTCGACCACGTCTCGATCTCGACCCTTGCCGGCCGCGTCGTCGTCGGCTGCCTTCTGTCGAACTATCGGCAGGACGAGGCAAAGGTCACGCTCTCGCATCTCGTTCGATCCGAGGGCCGCTACGCCCTCGACGTCCCCCTCTCGCGCGACATGCAAGACACGGAGATCGAAGCCATGCAGGTCGAGGCGCTTTCCGCCCGCGTCTCTCGCCTGGCGGCCGGCCTTGCTACGCTCGTGGTCGAGAGCCTTGAGGGCGAGGCGCCCGAGACCGTCGCCGAGCAGGCCATCGGCGAGATCGACCGGGGCGTCGCCGAGATCCGCGCCTCGCTGTCGAATGCGACCGCCGAGCGTAAGCGCTACGAGATGGAGCGCCAGCGGCTGCATGCCGGGTCCACGACCCTTGAGACGGATGCGCGCAGAGCCCTCCAGGGCGGGCGTGAGGATCTTGCCAGGGTGCAAGTCGGGCGACTGGAAGACATCGAGGCGCAGATCGGCTCGCTGGATCGGCTGATCGGCGGGGTCGATGGGCGGATCGAGGAGGCCGAACTCGCGATCCGCGCCGCCGAGGCTGCGCGCCGCGACGCGGCGGAACAAGTGCGCATCGCGCGGCAGGCGCAGCACGAGGCCGAGCGCGCCGACCCGGTCATGATCGCGCGCCCGAAGCCGGTCGCAGCCGACCGCGTCGCCGCCGCGCTCGGTGTCGTGGAGGGGATGACGGACCTGCCCGCCGGCGCCTCGCGCAGCAAGGCCCTGGGCAAGCTCGAGGATTTCGGACGCGCACGTCGCATCGAGGACCGGCTTGCCACGATGCGCAGCGAGCTCGGAGGCGGGGATTGACCATGGTCGCGAGCTTTGCCACCGGTTCTCCACTCTATCTATACCCGCTGGTGGCAGGCCTGCTCGTCGGCCTTCTCCAAATCGCGCTCTTCTTCGTCGGGCACCTGCCGGTTTCGGACGCGATCGAGCACGCTTTCGAGGGCACGCCGCTCAGCGACGCGTTCGACTGGCTGAACCTGGGCCGCGTCCCGTTCGCGATCCTCCTGATGCTGCTTCTCGTCACGTTCGGCGCGATCGGGATCATCCTGTCGGGCTTGGTGCCCATGCTTCCGGCCTGGAGCCTTGCCATCGTCGCGGCGCCCGGCGCCGTTCTGTCGACCAAGGCGATCGGCAACGCGATCGCCCGCGTGATTCCCCGCGACGAAACCTATGCCGTGACGGCAGACGAGTTCGTGGGCCTGGAAGGTACGGTCACGCTCGGACCGCTCGACGACGGGCTGGCTGGCAGCGTCACCGTACGTGACCGGCACGGCGAGGTTCATACGCTTCGCGCCCGTCCCGCAGATCGCGGCACGACGATTGCGCGAGGGGAGCGCATCGTGGTGGTCACGCGCGACGAGACGCACAAGGGCCGCGTCTTCCTCGTCATACCCTTCCCGGTCTGACACCGCATCCGCAGCATTCGTTTCACAGGGTTCCAATGGGCGAGAACATGAACGGCATCATCGAATTCGCGATATGGGCAGGAATCGTGCTCGTCGTGGTCCTGGCCATCGGCTTTACCATCTCGCGGCTCTACCGCCGGGCCGAGCGCGACGAGGCGTTCGTGCGTACGGGCGTCGGCGGTCGAAAGGTGGTCAAGGATGGGGGCGCCCTTGTGCTCCCGATCCTTCATGCCCTGGCACGGGTCAAGCTCAACACGGTGAAGCTCGCCGTGGACCGCCGCCGCGAGGACGCTCTGATCACCAAGGACCGCATGCGGGTCGATATCCGCGCCGAATTCTATGTGCGCGTCGACGGAAGCGACGAGGGCATCGCGCTGGCCGCGCAGACGCTCGGCGACCGCGTGAACGAGCCTGCCGCGATCCAGGACCTCGTGGAGGCCAAGCTCGTCGACGCTCTGCGCTCGGTCGCTGCCCTGAATACGCTGGACGAACTGCACGAGAGCCGGGCCGGTTTCGTGAAGGCGGTGCAGGACGCGGTCGAGACGGACCTGCGCTCCAACGGCCTGGAACTCGAAACCGTCAGTCTCACCGGCCTCGACCAGACGGCGAAGGAGTATTTCAACGAGACCAACGCGTTCGATGCGGTGGGTCTCGCTCGCCTGACCGAGATCACCGAGGCGCGGCGCAAGCAGCGCAACGAGATCACCCGCCAGACCGAGGTGGCGATCGCCGAGCAGGATCTCGAAGCCTCGCAGAAGCGTTTTGCGCTGCGCCGTCAGGAGGAGGAGGCACGCCTCAACCAGGAGCGCGATGTCGCGAACAAGGAGGCCGAGACGCGCGCCGAGCGGGCCAGGGCCGAGGAGACCGCCAAGCAGGCCGAGCAGGAGGCGGCGATCGACCGCGAGCGACTGATCGCCGAGCGCACGGCGGTGGCCAACAAGACCAAGGAAGAGGCCCGTATCATCTCGGAGCGACAGGTCGAGATCGCGCGTCAGGACAAGGCGGTGGCGATCGCGATGAAGAGCGAGGAAACCTCCCGCGCCGAGGCGCAGGCGCGCGACGCCGAGGCGCTCGCCGTGGCCGCTGCCGAAAAGGTCCAGACCGCGCGGGACCGCGAGATCGCCGACCGTGCGCGCACGATCGCCGTGATCCGGGCGCAGGAGCAGGCCGAGGCCGAGGCCGTGTCGGTCACGGTCGGCGCGGATGCCGAGCGCAAGGCCGCCGAAGATCGCGCCGAGGCCATCCTGACCGCCGCCCGCGCCGAGGCGGACGCGACCAAGATCCGTGCCGAGGCCATCCAGGCGGAGGGCGAGGCGGAGGCCGCCGCGATCCGGGCCAAGAACGAGGCCAACGCGATGATCCCGCCCGCCTTCGTGGAGTTCGAGCTGATGCAGGCGCGCATCCGCATGCTGCCGGAGGCGCTGAAGGCTCTGATGGAGCCGACAAGCCGTATCGAGAGCATCCGGGTCGTGGACACCGCCGGCTTCTCGGCCGGCCGCGGTCACGGTGGCGGCGAACGAGCATCGGGCCCCGGAAACCTCGCCGACCAGCTTCTCCAGTTCTCCGGCAACAAGCCGCTGGTCGACGCGATTCTGGCCGAAGCCGGTTACGCACACGGCAACGGCTCGCTCAAGGATCTGATCGCTCCTCCCGCCGCAGCGGGCTCCGGACATCCGAAGCCCGGGAACGGGGCCGCTTAGGCGCGGCGGGAACGCGGCTTGGATAGACCCTCATCAAGTCGCGCATACGCGTTCGTCGATTGCGCGGCTTCGTTATGCCGAAGTGGACCGTCCGCTTGGGCACCGAGGCCAGCCGTTGGCGTGAAAGCGGCCTTGCACTTGCAACAAAAGTCAGGTCGGGACGGTCGTTGCGTGAGGCTGGTTGTCGTCACCGCCTCGCACGGGCCGCTTGCGCGGCTGCGGCGATCTGCGCGAAGCGTCGCTGTTCGCGAGCGTCGAAGGCAAGCTGGACCTGCTCGTGGAGCGTTGCGGCCCGGCGAAGGCGTTGGAGTGCGATCGCTTCGAGACGGGCGCAGGACGGCTGGGGCGGGATGGCGAGAAACGAGCCTTCGATAGCGCGGGCGAAGGCTTCGGCGATCTTGACATGGGCTTCCTCGTGAGCCCGCGCATAGGCGGAAAACCCGCTCCAGAGACGGCGCAGCTCCGCGTCACGGCTGGAAGTCGCCTCGCGCCATTGTGGCAGGGTGATCGCGGCAGACACTCTGAACGTCACTCGGCGGAAGCGACAAAGGCCGCCGCTGACGCTCGGCTCGAGGTCCACGGACCGGATGTCGATCCCGGCCGTCGCGATCGCCTTGCCGCCCCTGGGACCCTTGCGACGGATCTCGCGATCCAGCTCTTGGGAGGTGGAGCCGGAGACGTCGTAGTATCGCGTCGAGACCTGTGACGTCGTCGTGCAACCGCTGACCAAAAGCACGAGACCGAGCAGTGGCACGAGTGCATTCGAGGGAGGTAACCACCCCTCGACCTCACGTGAGACCGCGCAGGCCGCTCGAAGAGGTTTCGCCACACTCGGGAACCGTTTCATGCTGATCAGGATCCTGCTCGAAACAACGATGGGTCGGGTCAGGATGAAGGAAACGGGGCCGAGTTCAATCGGTGCAGAGATGCGACGTTAGAACTTCGTTAACGCTTGGCTGTGGCAGAACGGGTTCCGGATGCGGACGAAATGATCGCTACAAGACCGTCGATCGCTGACGATCGTGCCGGTCTGTTGCAGGGAGCGGACCGGAGCGCGACGGCCGGTGCCAGGCGACTTGCGACTGCATTCAGGCGAGGGCCCTGAGCCACATGCAAGGATGCCCGCACGCAGACAAACGATCGCCCAAGCTTACTTCACGATACGTGTATCGTCGCGAGTTGCTCCCAAGCATGTCATGTGGCGTCGTCATGCCCTCAATCTCGCAAGCATGCTCGCCGCCGCTTTTTTGTCGGGATGAACCGACAGCCGCGATTGCCCCGATGCGTTCGACATGGCTGACGGCATGGCGCCGTGGCGGTGCAACCGTACCGCCGGTGGTGCGATCCCAGGTCTCCGGGTCGGCCGATCCTGATCGGACAAATCGGTGCGCGGGCTTGGTGGCCTCCACCTGATTTCGACGACGACCGTTGGCTTGGCTTCGATGGTTCCGCTTTAGCGTCGGCCCGATGTCCGGTCGGCCAGAAGGCCCGTCGCCATCGCGCGGAAGGCTTCGATCGCTTTCGGCAGCACGGCGCGCGGCTCGTCGCTGGCGGCCACCCAGAGAGCGGCGTTGAGGGCCGCGCCGCTGAGGAGGCGGGCCGCGGCCTCGACGTCGACGGGCTTCATGACCCCCTCGGCGACGAGTTCGACAACCGCCTGCCGCGTCAGTTCAAGGCAGGCGTTCTGGCTCGGCCACGTCGAGGGATCTCCGAGGAAGGCCGGACCGTCGAGCAGCACAATCCGTCGAACCTGCGGGTCCAGTGCCATCGCGATATAGGCCGACCCCTCCGCCAGCAGCGCGTCCCAGCCGTTCGACGCCGCCTCGGAGGCTTTGCGGGCCTGCGCGGCCATTTCGCCGTCGAGTTCGGCCACGACCGCCGCGAGCAGTCCCGTCTTGTCGCCGAAGTTGTGGTAGAGCGCACCGCGCGTCAATCCGACATCGGCGGTCAGTTCGTCCATGGACGCAGCCGCGAAGCCCTTCGTCGCGAAGGCGTGGCGCGCTGCCCGGACGAGCTTGGCGCGGTTTTCTTCCATCGTCTCGAGGCGGCGGCTTGGACGCACGGGGATCTTCCATTCGAATGCAGATACGCACGTCAATTGACATACGAAGCGTATATGAAGTACGTCACATACGCTCAGTATATCAAGCTCGCCCGTGCCGTTAAAGCGCCGGCTGTCGCTTCGTAAAAGACGTCGCTCGCCCAACCCTCTTGATGGAAAATCGTATCATGACGAAGCCCGAACCCGTTTTCCCCGCCGACCGCCACGCCCTCTACGAACAGCACGGCTACTCGGCCGCCATCCGGTCCGGCGATCTTCTGTTCGTCTCCGGTCAGGTCGGAAGCCGCGCCGACGGCTCGGCCGAGCCGGATTTCGCGGCACAGGTGCGCCGGGCCTTCGCGAACCTCGAGGCGGTCCTCAAGGCTGCCGGCTGCACCTTCGCGGACATCGTGGACGTCACCACCTTCCACACCGATCCGGAAACCCAGTTCCCGACGATCATGGAGGTGAAGAGCGAAGCCTTCCCGACAGCGCCCTATCCGAACTGGACGGCCCTCGGCGTCAACTGGCTCGCCGGTTTCGACTTCGAGATCAAGGTGATTGCCCGCATTCCGCCGTCCTGATCCAACGCCCTGCAACGACTTCGTCGGCGCCGAAGCGCCGACGGCAGGTCCCAGAGACGAGGAACGCGCATGCACGTCCTGATCGTGACCGCTCATCCCGATCCCCGATCCTACACCCATGCGGCAGTCGCCCGTCTCGTCGCCGGGCAGGAGACGAACCCCGGCGCCACGCACGAGGTTGCCGATCTCGCGGCCGAGGGCTTCGATCCGCGGTTCACCGCCACCGACAACGAACAGTTCCATGGGCGGGCTGACGACGCGGACGGCATCGTGGCGGAACAGCGTCGCATCGACCGGGCCGACATGCTGGTGCTGGTGTTCCCGGTCTACTGGTGGTCCATGCCGGCTGTCATGAAAGGCTGGATCGACCGCGTCTTTACGTCCGGCTGGGCTTACATCGACGATCCAAGACGGGAACGACCCGATTGCTGGGCCGGCTGAAGGGGCAGGTCGTGGCGATCGGCGGTGCCGATCGCGGCACCTACGGGCGTCGAGGCTATCTCGACGCTCTGAACGCGCAGATCATCCAAGGCGTCTTCGGCTATTGCGGCATTGGGTCGGCAGGCCTGGACCTTCTCCTGCCGCTCGATGCAGCCAGCGAAGCAGACGGCCTGCAACGCGCTTTCCGGATCGGGCAACGCCTGTCGGGTGGACCATCCTGATCGACCACGCCCGCCGCCGGTATGGTCAGGACGCACAGCGTCGGACGGTCTTGGTTGGGCGCAAAGGCCTTCCCGGTTTTCGCGGCGAGACCGACGTCTCGATCTGTACCCTGATCCCCGAGGTCGCTTCTCGTGGCGCCTGCTCGGATCGCTTTCGACCGCGACTGCGGCCATCAACGAACGGCGAGGGAGCTTTCCGATGGCGCAAAACGAAAGTCTACAAGATCCATGTTCTATGGTTCAATCGTCTTCGCACCGGGCGTCCTCGAGATGGGTATGCCTCGCGTAGTGGGGGTTCGGCGCATAGTTTTGCGCCAGTTTCGTCCGCCAGGAGCCCACTGCATGTTCAAGCCCAACCGTTTCGCCGCCCTTGCTGCCCTGGCGCTGACATCCCTTGTCGGACTGTCGCCGGCGATGGCGGATGCGACGCTCGATCGTATTCAGGGACGCGGCAAGCTGACGGTCGGCGTCATCCTGTCGGGTGCGCCCTTCGGCTACATAGATCCGGCCACGCAGGCGCAGAAGGGGCTCAACGTCGACATCGCCAAGGCCCTGGCGGAGAAGCTCGGCGTCGAGCTGGAGACGGTGACCGTCACGCCGCCCAACCGCGTGCAGTTCCTTCAGCAGGGCAAGGTCGACGTGCTGATCGCCAACATGCAGTACACCGAGGAGCGCGCGAAGATCCTCGACCACGTCCCGACACCTTATGATCGCTCGGGCGGCGCGGCCGTGACCCGGAAGGATAGCGGGATCAAGGACTGGGCGGACCTCAAGGGCAAGCCGGTCTGTATCTCGCAAGGTTCGAACTACGCTCAGCCGCTGGCCGAGACCTACGGCGCCGAGATCAAGGGCCTGCCGAGCCAGCCCGACTCGCTTCTGGCGCTGAAGGGCGGCAATTGCGTCGCCGCCGTCCATGTCGGCGCGACCGTCGGGCTGCTGCTGGTGGACCGGGCGGACGAGTGGAAGGATTTCGCCATCACGATCCCGACCGAACTCATCCCGTCCGATTCCGTGATCTGGCTGCGCAAGGGCGAGGTCGATACGTCCGCTGCGCTCGACAAGGCGCTGAAGGAACTGTTTGCCTCCGGCAAGATCCTTGAGTTCGCCAAGGCGAACCGGATGATCAACACGACCTATATCGAGGGCGAGCAGAAGAAGTTCGCTGTCGCACAGTGAGCTTCTCATGACAGACGGAGACCTCATGCAGGACCCGTTTCTCCAGCGCTTCATCGAGTGGGCGGGGCTCGTCGGGCTGAATTTCGACTTTCTGACCAGCCGGTTCGAAGTCGACATGTGGCTTCAGGGCATGGTGACGACGCTGACGCTCGTCGCCATCACGCTGCCGGTCAGCCTCGTGTTCGGGCTGCTCTTCGCCGCCGCCCTGACGTCGGGCCGGCCTTGGCTGGCCGGGCCCGTGCGCGCCTATGTCGAGCTCACCCGCAACACGCCGACGCTGGTGCAGCTCGTCTTCGCCTTCCTGGTCATCAACATGCTGATCTCGCAAGGTCTCGGCGGCGCTGAGAACAACCCGTTCACATCCTTCTTCTGGGTGGTCGCGGTCACCGGCCTCCATGTCGCCGCCTTCCATGCCGAGGCGCTGCGCGGCGGCATCGAGGCGGTGCCGGCCACCACCACGGAAGCGGCGCGCGGTGTCGGCTTCTCGCGCTTCCAGGTGCTGCGCTTTGTCGAGCTGCCGCTCGCCATCCGCAGCGCGCTGCCCGCCATCACGAACAATCTCGTCAACCTCGTGAAGCTGACCACCGTCGGCTACGCCATATCGGTCAACGAGATCACTTATGCCTCGCTCATGATCTGGACGCAGCGCGACAACGTCGTCGAACTGATGATCGTCCTCCTCCTGTTCTTCAGCGCCATCAATCTGGCGATCGCTCGCATCGGCCTTCTGATCGAGCGCCGTCTAGCCGTTCCCGGGTATGGTCGATGACGCTCGCCGCATCCAACACGAGCACGAGGCTACTCGGCGCTCCATCGATCCCGACCGTCATCTTCGCCGGCATTCTGGCGCTCGTTCTGGTCTGGCTCGCCCTGAACCCCGCACTTGCCGGCTTGCTCGTCACATGGCTGCCCTATCTCGGGCAGGGTTTTGCGATGAACGTCCTGATCGCCGTGTGCGCCATGGGGCTCGGTACGCTCGCCGGAGTCCTTCTGGGCGCCATGGAACTCTCGTCGTTCGCGCCCGTGCGGCTTCTCGCGGTGTCCTACGTGCAGGTCTTCCGCAACGCGCCGCATCTCGTCCTGATCTTCGCGACCACCTACATCTTTCCCTTCGAGATCGTCGTCTTCGGCACCTACATCCCGTTTCCGGACTGGCTGAAGGCCGTGGTCGGTCTGGCCATTCCCGCCAGCGCCCATATCGCCGAGATCACGCGCGGTGCCATCCAGTCCATCGCGACGACGCAATGGGAGGCGTCCAAGGGCGTCGGCTTCTCGTATAGTCAGACCCTGCGCTGGATCATCCTGCCGCAATGCGTCCGGCGCTCGCTGCCGGCCTGGATGAACCTTTGCGCCTCGATCACCATGGGCACGGCGCTGGCCTCGCTCGTCGGCGTGCACGAACTCCTTCATTCGGCCAATGACGCCAGCACCGCCGTGCGGCGCACCGACTTCACGATCCTGGTCTACCTCACCGTGCTGATGGGGTTCTTCGCGTTCTGCTATCCCATCTCGCGTTTCACGCAGCGGCTCGAACGGCGCTTCGCCGACCGATGACCGGAGAGGCCCCTTTCCTCATGTCTCCTTCTCCTTCCGAGCGGCCGATCCTCGTCGACATCGCGGACCTGCGCCTGTCCTTCGGCGCCAACGAGGTGCTGAAGGGCATCGATCTCACCGTGGCGCGCGGCGAGGCGGTGTCGATCATCGGCCCTTCGGGCTCGGGCAAGTCCACCATCCTGCGCTGCATCAACGCCCTGCTAGTGCCGAGCTCGGGCCGCATCACCGTCAACGGCGTGCGGGTCGACGCGCTGCGCACCGAGGCCGAGCGGATCGAGCTTCGCAAGCGCATCGGCATCGTCTTCCAGCAGTTCAACCTGTTCCCGCATCTCTCGGTGCTCGACAACATCACCATCGCCCCGATCCGCATCCTGAACGTGCCGAAGGCGGAGGCCGAGCGCCACGCAAAAGAACTCCTCGACCGGGTGCGCCTGTCGGACAAGGTCGCCGCCTATCCCGGCCAGTTGTCGGGCGGGCAGCAGCAGCGCGTCGCCATCGCGCGCGCGCTCGCCATGCGCCCCGACCTCGTCCTGTTCGACGAGGTCACCTCGGCGCTCGATCCAGAAACGGTCGGCGAGGTCCTCTCTGTGATCCGCAGCCTCGTCAGGGACGGGATGACGAGCATTCTCGTGACGCATGAAATGCGCTTTGCCGAGGAGATCAGCGACAAGGTCCTCTTCACCGAGAACGGCCGGATCGTGGAGGAAGGCTCGCCCGCCGCCATCTTCCACCGGTCGCAAAACCCGCGCATCCGCCAATTCGTGCGGGGCCTCGGCGGGGAGCGCGACGATCTGGGCCATGGCGGGGGCATCTGATCGCGATGACGCAGACCTCGCTCACCCGCCGGCTCGCCGAGCACATCCTGGCCTCCGACCCGGCGAGCGATCCGGCCGCGATCGCCGTCGCGCGCAAGGCGGTGCTCGACGTCCTCGCCTGCGCGCTCGGCGGCGCGAGCGATCGCTCCCTGGCCATCCTTCTCCAGACCTTCGCGCCCGAGGCCGGGGGCCAAGCCGTGCTGATCGGGCAGGGGCGCCGCGCCGATCCCTTCACGGCGGCACTGGCGAACGGCCATGCCGGGCACGTGCTCGACTATGACGATGTCCATGCCAGCGTGCGCGGCCATCCGACCACGGTGATCCTGCCGGCGCTTCTGGCGCTCGCGGCAACGCGGGGTCTGCGCGCCGATGCGCTTCTTTCCTCCTACGTGGTCGGGCTGGAGACGATGGCGCGGCTCGGCCTTGCCCTCGGCACCCGCCATTACGAGACCGGTTTCCACGCCACCGCGACGCTCGGCCCGGTCGGCGCCGCGGCGGCCGTCGCCCATTGTCTACGCTTCTCGCCCGACCAGACCGCGACCGCGCTGGGGCTCGCCGCGACGCAGTCGGCGGGCCTGCGCCTGCAGTTCGGGTTCGACGCCAAGCCGCTTCATGCCGGCCTGGCCGCCCGCGCCGGCCTGTCCGCCGCCCTTCTGGCCGAAAACGGCTTCTCCGGCGCGCCGGATTTCCTCGACAGCCCGATCGGCTTTCTCCAGGCCTTCGCCTTCGGCGCGGAGGCGCCCGAGCGGCTCCTCGCCGGATGGCGCGCGCCCTGGCAGATCGTTGCGCCCGGCCTGACCCTCAAGGCCTTTCCCTGTTGCACCGCCGCCCATCCCGTGGCCGTCGGCGCGCTCGCGCTACGCGCCGAGGCGGGTCTGACCCCGGACGCGGTGGAGCACGTCGTGCTGACATTCCCGCCGGGCGGCGATGCCGCGCTCGTCGTGTCCGATCCCGTCACCGGCATCGACGCCCGCTTCAGCCCCGAATACATCTTCGCCGCCGCGCTCGCCGATGGGGCGCTCGCCATCGGCCATTTCGACGAGCGGCCCGTGCGGCCCGATCTGAAACGCCTCGCGCAGCGCGTGTCGCGTCGCCACGACGAGACGGCGCCACGCCTGTCGCCCGATCCCACGACGCGTTTCGTCGGGTTCGACGTGACGTTGACGGCTGGCGGCACGCTGGCTCGCCGCGTCGAGGGCTTGCCGGGGCTGTCCGACGCCGTGGACAAGTTTCGCGACGCGACGAACGGATCGGCACGATTTGCCGCCGTGCCCGCTCTCGTTCACGCCATGGCGGACGAGAGCGACCTCGCCCAGCTTCTCCATCTTCTCGGCCAGCCCATCGTGGCCTGACCGGCCCAAACCCGGACAAGACGATCATGACCTCCCAGCGACAGATCCATCTCGGCCTCTTCCTGCAGGGTGCGGGGCACCATGTCTCCGGCTGGCGCCATCCCGACGCCGAATCGGGCAGCGAGAATTTCGACCTGCTGCGCCGGCTGGTGCAGACGGCCGAGGCGGCCAAGTTCGATCTCGCCTTCCTGGCGGACGGCCTGACCAGCAGCGTCGACGCGCATCCCTCGATGATCGCCCGCTTCGAGCCGCTGACGCTTCTTTCGGCGCTGGCCATGGTGACGGAGCGGATCGGCCTGGCGGCGACATCGTCCACCACCTATGGCGAGCCGTACCACACGGCCCGGGCCTTCGCCTCGATCGACCACCTGAGCCAGGGGCGCGCCGCCTGGAACATCGTCACCACGTCCTATGATCGCACCGCGAAGAACTTCTCGAAAGCCCATCCCCAGCACGACGACCGCTATGCCATCGCCGAGGAGTTCGTCGACGTGGTGCGCGGCCTCTGGGACAGCTGGGACGACGACGCCTTTCCCAAGGACAAGGAGCGCGGGCTCTATGCCGATCCGGCCAAGGTCCATGTTCTCGACCATGAGGGCCGCTATTTTTCGGTGAAGGGGCCGCTGAACATTCCCCGCTCGCCGCAGGGCCATCCGATCCTGATCCAGGCGGGCTCGTCGGGACCGGGCCAGGATCTCGCCGCCCGCACCGCCGACATCGTCTTCACCGCGCAGCAGAGCCTGGAGGAAGCCCAGGTCTTCTATCGCAGCCTCAAGAGCCGTGTCGCAGGCTTCGGTCGCGATCCCGCCACTGTGGCCGTGATGCCGGGCTTCATGCCGGTGATCGGCCGCACGCTCGCCGAGGCCAGCGAGAAACTGGTCGAACTCGACCGCTGGACCGACATCGCCAAGGCCATGCCGCTTCTGGAGGAGCGAATCGGCCATTCGCTCGGCGCCTACGATCTCGACGGCTCGCTGCCGGACCTACCGCTGTCCGACCAGCTGCGCAGCCGCGCCGAGTTGCTCACCGAGCTCGCCCGCCGCGAGAAGCTGACGATCCGCCAGCTGGCTTTGCGCGTCGCCGCCGGGCGGGGCCATCACATCGTCGCGGGAACGCCCGTCGACATTGCCGACCGGATGCAGCTCTGGTTCGAGAACGGCGCGGCCGACGGCTACAACGTCATGCCGCCCTTCTTCCCCGTCGGCCTGGACGAGTTCGTCGCCGAGGTCGTGCCGCTGCTTCAGGAGCGCGGCCTCTTCCGCCGGGACTACGAGGGCCCGATGCTGCGCGACCATCTCGGCCTGCGCCGCCCCGCACCCCCGGCCTGATCCGACGATCGGCGGGATCGATCGGCTCGCCGCCGCGTCCGAAGGTCTGCCGCACGGAGCTGGCAGCTCGATCCGGCGGTGGACGGGATGGCGGCCACGGGGCGCCGATCGGCCACCGTGTCCGGGGCCGGGCATGTGTTGGCCCCAGCCTCGGAGCCTTGGAGCCTCGCGGACCGCGCGGCGTCGTGTAGCGAAGGCGTCCCGGGCGAGCGGTTGGCCTGATCAGCGCCGTCGTCGCTCGACCTTTCGACTTCGCACGTCGTCCAGTCATATGATGACAGGAGCGCTGCGCGGGCTTAAACAGGGCTCCTGCCATCTCATTCCAGGAGCATCCCTTGGCCCGCATATCGAAGGCTCATCATTCGCGGCCTCTCCGAGAGGTCGTCGCCGAGGCCCTGCGCCGGCAGATCGAGGAGGGGGACTATGCGCCGGGCGATCAGCTGCCGACCGAACCCGCGCTCGTCGCGCGCTTCGGCCACAGCCGCACCGTCGTCCGCGAGGCTCTGGCCGCACTCAGGGCCGATGGTCTCGTGGATTCGCGCCACGGCGTCGGCGTCTTCGTGCTGGGGCCGAAGCAGCCCCACGCCGAACTCGAACTCTTCCGGCAGGCGACCGAAAAGATCTCCGACATCATCGAGGAGCTCGAGCTCCGGGTCGGCGTCGAGGTTGAGGCGGCCGGGCTGGCGGCCTTGCGCAGCTCACCCGCGCAGGAGGCGGAGATCCTGTCGCTGGTCGATCAGTTCCGCGACCTCGTGGAGCATGGGCAATCGACCGACGAGGCCGATTTCGCCTTCCACCTGGCGGTCGCCGCCGCCACGAACAACACGCGCTTTCGCGGGTTCCTAGAGCATGTCGGACGGCGGATCATCCCGCGCGTGAAGTTCCGAACGGCCATGGGGGGCGTCGACCCGCTCCCCAACCGCGATGCCATCCTCCTGAAGGAGCACGAGGAAGTCGCCGACGCGATCTCGGCGCGCGATCCCGACCTCGCGCGCGATGCCATGCGGAGGCACCTGCAGGGGGGCATCAAGCGCTATCGGGCGCTGATGCGCACGCGCCCCGCCGACGGAACGGGTTGACGCACGTCGTCAGGTCATATTATGTCGTGGCACGCCAATCATAATATGTGTGTGGGATGACTCCAGAACAAGTAAAGCACGCGTTGTCCGCAGGGCTTCTGTCCTTCCCGGTCACGCATTTCGATGACGATGGACGGCTGAACCTCGAAAGCTACCAGCGGCACGTTGGCTGGTTGTCCGGCTATGACGCGACGGTGCTATTCGCCGCCGGCGGAACCGGCGAATTCTTCTCGCTGACCCCGGAGGAGATCGGCGACGTCACGCGCGCCGCGAAAGAGGCGGCGGGCCGCGTCCCGATCGTCACCGGCTGCGGCTACGGCACCGAGCTGGCCAAGGACATCGCTCGCCGCGCAGAGGCGGCTGAGGCCGATGGCCTCCTGCTTCTGCCGCATTATCTCATCGGCGCCTCGCAGGACGGGCTCTTCGCCCATATCAAGGCGGTCTGCGATGCGACCGGCCTCGGCGTCGTCGTCTACAATCGCGCCAACTCCGTCGTCACCGCCGATACTCTGGCGCGTCTCGCAGATGCCTGCCCCAATCTCATCGGCTTCAAGGATGGAACCGGGCAGATCGCGCTCGTGCGCGAGGTCTCGGTGAAGCTCGGCGATCGCTTATGCTACATCGGCGGCATGCCGACGCACGAGCTCTATGCGGAAGCCTTCAACGCCGCCAAGGTCACGACCTACTCGTCGGCGGTCTTCAACTTCGTGCCCGACCTCGCGCTGCGCTTCTACAAGGCGTTGCGGGCCGGGGAGACGAGCGTGATGGAGCAGATCCTCCGGGACTTCTTCTATCCCTTCGCCGAGATCCGCGACCGCAAGCCCGGCTACGCCGTCTCGATCATCAAGGCGGGCGCGGCGGCGGTCGGACAGACGCCGGGCCCGGTTCGCCCGCCCTTGACCGATCTCGATGCGCAGGAGCGCCGGATGCTCGCCGACCTGATCGAGCGCAACACCTGATCGCTGCGGGTCGAGCGAGGTCCGGACGGGCAGGGAGGCCCGTTCGACCCGCATCCCGCGACGCCTCGAGCGACACGATTCATTTGGGAGGATGATCATGACCCGATATCGCCTGCGATCGATTCCGATCGCCATCATCGCCGGATCGCTCAGCCTGCCGGCCCTCGCGCAGGCACCGAGCGGCGAGATCACGATCGTCCTGCCGGAACAGCCGAGCAATCTCGAACCCTGCGGCTCGATCCTCACCGATGTCGGCCAGGTGCTGAGCCAGAACATCACGGAAACGCTGACGGTGGTCGACCCCGCCGACGGCTCGGTCGACCCGAAGCTGGCGACGCAATGGGAGCAGACGGATCCGCTCACCTGGCGCTTCAAGCTGCGCGAAGGCGTGACCTTTCAGGACGGCAAGCCCTTCGATGCCGAGGCCGTGCGCTTCTCCCTCGACCGGATGACGAGCAAGGCCTTCACCTGCAACAACCTCGCCAAGTTCGGCTCGGATACGATCACCGTGACGCCGGTGGACGCCACCACCGTCGACATCAAGTCCACCCAGCCGCAGCCGATCCTGCCGACGCTGATCAGCGTCGCGATGATCGTGTCGCCGGCAACGCCCGCGGACAAGGCGACCAATGCACCCGTCGGGACCGGCCCCTACGCATTGGCGGAAGCGACGCCCGAGCGGATCGTCCTGCAGCGCCACGACGGCTACTGGGGCGCCGCGCCCGAGGTGACGAAGGCGACCTACGTCTGGCGCGGCGAGTCCTCGCTGCGCGTCGCGATGATCCAGACCGGCGAGGCGGACCTGACGCCGACCATCGCGCTCCAGGACGCGACCGATCCCGCCCGCGACTTCTCCTACCTGAACTCCGAGACGACGTCCGTGCGCATCGACATGGACTATCCCCCGCTCGACGACGCGCGCGTTCGCAAGGCGTTGAACATGGCGATCGACTGGGAGGGGCTTGCCGGGCTGTTCGGCGACGATGCGCTGCGCGCCTCGCAAATGGTGGTTCCCGGCATCAACGGCCACGACAAGGACCTGAAGCCCTGGGCCTTCGACCCCGAGGGCGCCCGCGCGCTTCTGGCGGAGGCCAAGGCTGCCGGCGTGCCGGTGGAGACGCAGATCAACCTCGTCGGTCGCAACGGCATCTATCCCAACGGCACTGAGGCGATGGAAGCGATGATGGCCATGTGGCTGGACGCCGGCTTCACCATGAAGCTGACCATGCTCGATGTCGCCGACTGGACGCGCTACCTCCAGAAGCCGTTCCCGGCCGATCGCGGTCCGACGCTCCTGCAGGTGCAGCACGACAACAACAAGGGCGACGCGGCCTTCACCGTGCCGCTCCTCTACCGCTCCTCGGGGAGCTACGCGACGCTGTCCGATCCCGCGCTCGACGGGGAGATCGACGCCGCCCTGGCCGCCACGGGGGAGCAGCGCACCGAGGGGTTCCAGGCTCTGTTCGACAAGGTCCATGACGGGCTCGCGGCCGATATCCCGATGTTCCACATGGTCGGCTACACGGCGGTCGGCCCGCGCATCGACTGGCGCCCGAGCCTGGCCACCAACAGCGAGATTCCGCTGTCGCAGATCCGCTTCAAGTAGCGACGCCGGATGAAGGGTCGCGGGGCGCAAGCCCTTCGGCCCTTCATCCGCCTCGCCAGACGATGGCTCATCCATGTTCGGCTTCATCGGCAAGCGCGCTCTCAACAGCGCGGTCTCGATCTTCTGCCTCCTCGTTCTCGTCTTCGCGTTGACGCGCCTGACGGGCGACCCCGCGGCCCTGTTCCTGCCGCTGGATTCCAGCCTCGAGGCGCGTCAGGAGTTCAACCGGCTCAACGGCTTCGACCAGCCGGTCATCGTGCAGTTCGGCGCCTACATTGCCGACCTCGCGCGGCTCGATTTCGGCATGTCGCTCCGCCAGAACCGGCCGGCGATGGAGGTGGCGCTGGAGGCGTTCCCGCGCACGCTCCAACTGGCGGCGATCGCCATGGGGATCTCGCTCCTCGCCGCGCTTCTCGTGGGCGCGCTGGCCGCCGCCAACCCCGGCGGTTGGTTCGACCGGCTGTCCGCCTTCGTGTCGCTGGCCGGCGCGAGCGCCCCGGACTTCTGGATCGCCATCGTCGGCGTCCTCGTCTTTTCGGTCGGCCTCGGCTGGCTCCCGACGTCGGGAACGGGCGGTCCGCTCTACTGGATCATGCCGATCGTCGTCCTCACGCTGCGACCCTTCGGCCTTCTGGTGCAGGTCGTGCGCGGCACGATGATCGGCGTCCTCTCCCAGCCGCACGTGAAGACGGCCAAGGCCAAGGGCGTTTCGTCGCGCTCCATCCTGCTGCGCCATGGCCTTCGCAACTCCATGCTGCCCGTCGTCACCGTCGCGGGAGATCTGGCGGCGAGCCTCGTCAACGGCGCCGTGGTGGTCGAGACCATCTTCGGCTGGCCGGGCATCGGCAAGCTGATGATCGATTCCATCGTCCAGCGCGATTTTGCCGTCGTGCAGAGCACGATCCTCGTGACGGCCTGCGCGATCTTCCTCCTGAACATCATGATCGACCTTATCTATGCCGCACTCGATCCCCGCATCCGGTACTGAGGCGATGAGCGACATCGCCGCCGCTCTGGAACCTGAGGCCGCCCACACCGCCGGCTGGAGAGCTGCGGCGCGCTGGCTGTGGCGCGACAAGCTCGCCTTCGCCTCGGTCGTCTTCCTCGCCCTCCTAGCGCTGACGGCGATCTTCGCGCCCATGCTGATCGGCGATGCCGCGACGAAGCTCGGCCTGCGCCAGCGCAACCTGCCGCCCTTCACGCTCGACGGCGGCTGGCTCTACGTACTGGGTGCCGATACGCTCGGACGCTCGCTCCTGGCGCGGCTCCTCGTCGGCGCGCGCAACACGCTCGGCATCGCCGCCGCAGCCGTCGTCGTCTCGATGCTTCTCGGCGGCCTCCTCGGGCTCGTCGCCGGGTATTCCCGGCGCTGGTACTCGCACGCGATCCTGCGCGTCGCGGACGTCATCATGAGCTTTCCATCGCTGCTGCTGGCGCTCATCGTCCTCTATCTCCTCGGCCCCAGCGTCACGAACCTCATCGTCGTCCTCGCGATCACGCGCATCCCGATCTATCTGCGCACCACCCGCGCCGAAGTGCTGGAGCTGCGCGAGCGCATGTTCGTCCAGGCCGCGCGCTCGATGGGCGCGAGCCATGCGCGCATCCTGCTGCGCCACATCGCGCCGCTGACCATCCCGACCCTCGTGACGATCGCGGCCATCGACTTCGCCTCGGTCATCCTCGCCGAATCCGCCCTGAGCTTCCTCGGCCTCGGCATCCAGCCGCCCGCCTTCACCTGGGGCGCGATGGTCGCGACGGGGCGCGGCTATCTGCAGACCGCCTGGTGGGTCGCCTTCTGGCCGGGCCTGTTCATCATGATGACGACGCTCGCGCTCAACATCGTGGCGAGCTTCGCGCGCACCGCGTCCGACCCGCAGCAGCGCTGGCGTCTCCAGTCCCTTCGCAAGGCCGCCCGATGAACCCGATCGAACCGCCCGTTCTCGAGATCCGCGACCTCACCGTCGATTTCCTGTCGGAAGGGCATCCGGTGCGCGCGGTGGACGGGATCGGCTTTTCCGTGCGTCGCGGCGAGACGCTCTGCATCCTCGGCGAAAGCGGCTCGGGCAAGAGCGTCAGCGCCTCGACCGTCCTCGACATCCTCGACCGCCCGCCCGCCGACATCGTCTCGGGCACGGTCCTCCTCGACGGCCGGGATCTCGCGACCCTGAAGGACACCGAGCGCCGGGCGCTGAACGGCGCCAAGGTCGCGATGATCTTCCAGGATCCGCTCGTCCACCTCAATCCCGTCTACACGGTCGGCTGGCAGATCGCCGAGGTCTTTAGGGCCCACGACATCTGCGACGCCGGAGAGGCGCGGACCCGCACGATCGAGCTCCTGCGCCGCGTCGGGATTCCCGAGCCGGAAGCCCGTGTCGATCGCTATCCCCACGAGTTCTCCGGCGGCCAGCGCCAGCGCATCATGATCGCCATGGCGATCGCGCTGGAACCCGTTCTCCTCATCGCCGACGAGCCGACCACGGCGCTCGACGTCAGCGTTCAGGCCCAGATCCTTGATCTCCTGCGCGATCTTCAGCGCGAGTTCGGCATGGCGCTCGTCCTCATCACGCACGACCTCGAAGTCGCGAGCGCCATGGCGGACCGCGTGATCGTCATGCGGCGGGGGCGGATCGTGGAGGAGGGGGCGGCTCGCGACATCTTCACCGACCCCAAGGACGCCTACACCCGCCAGCTGATGAACGCGCTGCCGGCCAGCGGCACGCCGCGGCGCCGAGCGCCCGGCGACGCCCCGCGCGAGCCGCTGCTGGAGGTTCGCGACCTCACCAAGACCTACCACCTGACGCGGGGTTTCCTGAAGGCCGCGACGACAACGAAAGCCGTCGACGGCGTGTCCTTCACCCTGCGGCGCGGCGAGACGCTCGGCATCGTCGGCGAAAGCGGCTCGGGCAAATCCAGCATCGCGCGCATGCTCCTTCGGCTGAACGAGCCGAGTTCGGGCAAGGCCCTGTTTCGCGGGCAGGACATCTTCGCCATGGACGAGCCGGCCCTCCTCAAGCTGCGCCGCAAGGTGCAGATGGTCTTCCAGGATCCCTACGGCTCGATGAACCCGCGCATGAGCGTCCATGCGATCGTCTCCGAGCCCTGGCGCATCCATCGCGACATCCTGCCGAAGGCCGCCTGGAACGATCGCGTGTGCGAGCTTCTCGACCTCGTCGGCCTCAAGCCCGAATGGGCGACGCGTTATCCCCACCAGTTCTCGGGCGGGCAGCGCCAGCGGATCGCCATCGCGCGGGCGCTCGCCAGCGATCCCGAGATGATCGTCTGCGACGAGGCCGTCTCGGCGCTGGACGTGTCGGTCCAGGCGCAGGTGATCGACCTCCTCGCCGACCTGCGGGACCGGCTCGCACTCTCCTACATCTTCATCACCCACGACCTGCCCGTCGTGCGCAACTTCGCCGACCGCATCCTCGTGATGCAGAACGGCAAGGTCGTCGAGGACAACGATACGGCCGACCTCTTCGCCGCACCCAAGGCGGCCTACACACAAGCCCTGCTCGCCGCGACGCCGCATCCGAAGTGGGCGGTTTGAGGATCTTGCGGGTGAAGTCCCATCGGGATCGATGGATGCAGCGAAGGCCGAAAGCCGGCAGGCAGCTTCGGGCGAGAACGCGGCATCGTCGCCCTTCCGAAGACGACGCGAAATCGACTTCGCGCATATGGCTAACAGGCCGGAAAACCGACCTCCGCTGACCCGCGCGCCGGGGTCGATAAAGCGCCCTGTTGCCTCGGTTCTGTCGCAACTTGCCTGATCTGCAGACTTGATCCTCGTTGACGCAAGTGCTCGGCCGTGTCAGTTTGCACGGGTGTGCAATCGAGGTATCGCATGTCAGTTGCTCGACCGATAACGGGTCCGTCGAAGGCCGCAGAGCTCGATCGTCGTCAGGTTTTCCTGGAGCGGACGATCCGGGAAGCCGGTGTGATCGCCTCTCGCGGTTTTGCGGATGTCCGAGACAACGGGTTTTCGCTCAAGGGTCCGCAGGATTTCCTGACCGAGACGGACGGAGCGGTCGAAGCCTTCCTGCGCGACGCGTTCGCCGCGTCCTGTGCTGACGACGGGTTTCTGGGCGAAGAAGGGGGCGGCGCGATCTCGCCTTGGCTCTGGGTGGTCGATCCCATCGACGGGACGGCGAACTTCGCCCGTGGCATTCCGCATTACTGCATCTCGATCGCCCTGGTGGTGGACGGCGTCACGGAACTCGGCGCCATTCTGAACCCGGAACTCGGTGATCTCTACTGCGCCCGCCGGGGCGGCGGGACGACCTGCAACGGACAGCCCGTGCGAGCCGCTGCGACGGCATCGTTCGCCTCGGCCAGCGTGGAACTAGGCTGGTCGAACCGGATCCCGAACGCTCGTTACCTGCAAGCCCTCGCCGCCATCCTCGAGCGCGGCGCCAACGTCCGGCGCGGCTCCTCGGGCGCCCTGGCGCTGGCCTATGTCGCGGCGGGCCATTCGGATGGCTATGCCGAGATCCACATGAACGCATGGGATTGTCTGGCCGGCCTGCTGATGGTTACGGAAGCCGGCGGCGTCGTCGACGACTTTCTGGCCAGAGGCGGCCTGGAAGCGGGCGGGCCGGTGTTCGCTGCTGCGCCCGGTATCGCCGACGAGTTGCGTCGGAGCCTCGCGTCGGATCTGTTTGGCACTGAGCGGCGTGACGGTGTATTGCCTGCAGGGTAGGGCCCTGGTGCGTGTGCGATGACGTGCCCCTTCCGAATTGGCCTCGTCGCAGATCCGCATTACCACGAGCTGTTTCCGGAATACGGCTTCGCGGATATGCGCCTCGGTGATCGCGCAGGCGCTGCCATCCGGACGCTGGCAGACACGCTCTCCTCGACCCGCATCTTCAACGAAAGCGCCGACGCCTTTCGGGCGGTGCTCGATGGCTGTGTCGAGCAGGGCCTCACGACCGTCGTCATCGTCGGCGACCTCACCGACGACGGACAGGTCTCGAATTTGGAAGGCGCCGCAGCACTCCTCGACGACTACGAACGGCGCCACGGCATCCGCTTCTTCCTGACGCCGGGCAACCACGATCTCCACGCCCTGTCCGGACGCGATCACGCCCAGCGCTTCCTCGTTCAGGACGGCAACTGGCGGACCGTCGGCAGCGCGGCCCTGGCCGGTCGTGTCAGCGCGCAGATGCGCGTCGTCGGCACTCGCAGGTTCCTGGCAGCGCTCGGCCGCTTCGGCTTTGGCCGGCGGCCGGAGGATCTCCACTGGGAAACTCCGTTCGGCGCGTCGGACGATCCGGACGACCGCCGGTTCACGATCGCCTCACCGAGCGGCGGGACGCACCGGACGCAGATCGACGCCTCCTATCTCGTCGAACCCGAGCCCGGGCTCTGGCTTCTCTCGCTCGATGCTAACGTCTTCGTGCCAAGGGACGGCGCGTTCGAGGCCGACGACCCCGCATCGATGACGGAGGCCTCCGATGCCGGATGGAACGGGGTCCTGCGCCACAAACCCTTCCTTCTCGACTGGATGCAGCAGGTCTCCCGGCGTGCCGAGGCTGGCGGCAAGACGCTTCTGGCCTTCTCGCATTACCCGGCGGTCGATCCGCTGAAGGGCACGCTGGCCGACGAGCTGGCGCTGTTCGGCGCCACCTCCTTCGCCCGCCGCACCCCCACCCCCGAGACGTCCGCACAGGTCGCCCGCACCGGGATCGGCCATCATGTCAGCGGTCACCTGCATGTCGACGACGACACCGAGTGCACGCTCGGCATCCACCGACTCGACCATCACGCCCTTCCCAGCCCCGTCGGCTTTCCTCCAGCCTGGAAGATTGCAGAAATTGCCGGGCGCGACCTCCGCCTGACAACGCATCCCGTTGACGTCCCCGCCTTCGATCGCTTCTTCGAAGCCTATCGCGCCGAGATCGCGGCTTCGGGATTGCAAACCCAGGCCTTCACGACGGCCAGCAGTTACCGGGACCTTCTCGAAGCCCATGTCGATGGTCTCGTGACCGGGCGATACCTCCCGTTGGACTGGCCCGCCGACCTCGCGGTCCGGATACCGGCCATGTCCCTTGGCGATCTGTTCGATCTGATGGTGCCGCCTGAAGCTGACGCCGCTCCGCAGGGCAAGCCACATCTCTCGGCGGAACTGCGGGCGCGCCCGATGACGGCGGTTCTCGCCGACTTCTATCGCCTGCGGAACGGACAGAACGCGGCCCTGTCGCGCCTGGATCCCCGCCTGGCCTCGGCTTATCGGCTCGTCGCAGCCCATGCGGCCAACGATACGATGCCTGACGGCATCGACACGGTGCGAGATCGCTTCAAGATCTTTCTGCGGATGCTGGCGCGCTATCTCGCAGCCGGTGCCGCAACGCTCAACCTCGAACCCCGCACTGAGCCCCGCCAGACCAGCGGGACCGGCAGAGTTTCTTCGGGGCCGCCATCGGCCTGATCCCGGTCGACGACGAGGGAGACGATGCGTCGGACGAGATCGTCCACAGGCTGTGCGAAGGTGGTCAGATCGTAGGAGGGCCAGCCCGCCTGCTCGATGTCGTCGAAGCCGATGACGCAGAGTTCGCGGGGTACTTGCAGGCCGAACTCGTGGCGTGCCCCATCCAGGAATCCGCAGGCGAGCAAATCGGTGACGCAGAACACCGCATCCGGACGGTCCTTGCTCGCGAGAAGCGCGCGGGCTCCCGCCATTCCACTGGCATGGGCCGTCGGCCCCTCGTGCCAGACGCGTGGCTCGAAGCCCTCGCTCCTCGCCGCTGCGATGAAATGCCTCTCGCGCCCGAGAAGGCTCGGCGTGCCCGCGCCCGACGAGACCACGGCGAGCTGCTGGCAGCCGGCTTCGAGGAAGCAGCGCACGGCTGTCGCGGCGGAGGTCTGGCTGTCGACCGCGAGATTGACCGTGCCGGCCAGCTGGTCGTCGCGGTTGAGCAGCACCAGCCGCTGGCCGCTGTCGAGGCAGGTCCGCGCGATCGCGGGATCGGGCGTTCCCGAGAGAACCACGGTGGCATCGGCCCGGTAGTTGAGGGTCTGGCGCAGCGCGTCCTCGACATTCTCCAGGCGCCCCGCGGCGTTCAGCACCATCGCGACCTTGCCCGCCTCCTGCAGACCGCGCGTCAAACGCTCGACCATGCGCGACAGGTAGGGCGTGTGGAGATCGGCGACGATCAGGCAGACGATGCCGGTCTCGTGCGACATCAGCCCGCGTGCCAGATGGTTCACGTGGTAGCCGAGATCCTCGGCCGCCTCGAGCACGCGCCGCCGCGTCTCGCTCGAGACGCTGGCGCCGGGCGTGAAGGTGCGCGAGACCGCCGAGCGCGAGACGCCGGCGCGATCGGCGACCTGCTGTGCACTGGCGAACCCCGTTCGTTTCCCGTCCTGCGCCATCACGATCCCCCCGAACCGCACGTGTTATGCACAGCCGTTCAAAAACTGGCAACCAATCGCGGCAACGGGGCGTGCGACGTTGACAATCAACCGGGGCGGGTTCAGCTTTGCACAGGAGTGCAGAGAATAACTGCGCCGTGGGAGAGATCAGACATGCGCTACGCGACCCTTGCCGCCACGTTGCTGGCCGGTGCTTCCGCTCTTGCCGCCCTTCCGGCTCAGGCAGCCGGCTCGCTCAACCTCATCTGCGCCGCGGACGTGAAATGGTGCGAGTTGATGGAGAGCGCCTTCGAGGCCGATCACGACATCGACGTCAACATGGTGCGCATGAGTTCGGGCGAGGCCTATGCAAGGCTGCGCGCCGAGGCGCGCAACCCCAAGTCGGACCTCTGGTGGGGTGGCACGGGCGATCCGCATCTGCAGGCGGCGGAAGACAACCTGACGCAGGAGTACAAGTCTCCGCTTCTCGGCGAGATGCAGCCCTGGGCCGTGCAGCAGGCGGACGTCTCCAAGTTCCGTACGATCGGCGTCTACTCGGGGGCTCTCGGCTGGGGCTACAACACCGAGATCTTCGCCAAAAAGGGGCTGGCCGAGCCCACCTGCTGGAAAGACCTCACCTCCGAGGCCTATCGCGGCGAGATCCAGATCGCCAATCCCAACTCTTCGGGCACCGCCTACAATGCGCTGGCGACGCTCGTGCAGCTGATGGGCGAGGAGCCGGCCTTCACCTACTTGAAGGAGCTGAACAAGAACGTCACGCAGTACACCAAGTCGGGATCGGCCCCGGTGAAGGCGGCGGCGCGGGGCGAGACGGGGCTTGGCATCGTCTTCATGCACGACAGCGTTGCGATGACCGTGCAGGGCTTCCCGGTCAAGACGGTGGCGCCCTGCGAGGGCACCGGCTTCGAGGTCGGCTCGATGTCGATCGTCAAGGGCGCGCGCAATCTCGACAACGCCAAGATCTTCTACGACTGGGCGATCTCGGCGCCCGTCCAGTCGCGGGCCGCGGAGGCCGACAGCTTCCAGCTTCCCTCGAACAAGGGTGCGACCATCCCGCCGGAAGCGCCGAAGTTCGATGCGATCAAGCTCATCGACTACGACTTCGCCAAGTACGGCAGCACGCAGGTGCGCAAGGCGCTGCTGGAACGATGGGACCGGGAGATTGGCGCGAACGCCAACTGACGGCGACGCGTTTCAAGACAGGGTCCGCGACGCGGACCCTTCATCCCCTTGCCTCTTCGTTCGACTGAAGGAAGCCGACGATGGATCGCCGCGTCCGCCGCCTCGACATGGCACTCGCCCTCGGCTTTGCGGCCTTCTTGGCGCTGCCCTTCTACGGGATCGACGCCGGGATCCTGTCCGTCGCATGGCTGTCGGATTATCCGGCGACCCCTGAGACGGCACCGGCCGTGGCGCAGGTGGCGCTGCGGGGCGCGTGGTGGCTCCTGCCCCTGGCGGCGACGCTGCTCGTCGCGCTCGCCCTGCGCCTCGCCCGCCCCTCGGAATGGCGGGGTGGCTGGCTCGCCGTCGCCGGGGGCTTCGGCATCGCCTGGCTGGTGATCGAGGGCCTGTCGATCGGTTATGCCGGCTGGAACTGGGGCGGCTGGGAGGCGATGCTCGGGCCGCTCGCCGACGGTCAGCCGCCCTTCGGGATCGGGGGACTGGCGCTTGCGGTGTCGTTCCTGCTTCTCCTCGCCTTCGGCCTGGCGGAGCGAGGCATGCTGCGCGGCGACGCGTTCGTCCTGTCGGCCATCGTTCTCCTTCTGGCGCTGGTCGTCACCTTCGTCCTCTATCCGATCTCCAGCCTGATGATCGGCGCGCTGCAGGGCTTCGACGGCTCCTTCGATGCCACGAGCTTCGTGCGCAACATCCAGGACCCGCAGATCTGGTCGCTGGCGTGCCTGACCGGCGGCGGCAACTGCGGCCTCGCCTGGCGCACGGTCTTCCTGGCGCTCGCCACGGGGCTGGGAACGACGGTGCTGGGCCTTGCCTTCGCCCTCGTCGCCACCCGCACGCCGTTTCCCTTCCCCAAGCTGCTGCGGCTCCTGACGATCCTGCCGATTATCACCCCGCCCTTCGTGATCGGGCTGGCGCTCATCCTCCTTCTCGGCCGCTCCGGCATCGTCACCACCGCGATCGCCGACGTCACGGGCCTGGAGGGCGGCCGCTGGCTCTACGGCATGACCGGCATCTGGATCGCCCAGATGCTATCCTTCACCCCCATCGCCTTCATGATCCTCATCGGCGTCGTCAACGGCATCAGCCCGTCGATGGAAGAGGCGGCGCAGACGATGCGCGCCGACCGCTGGCGCACGTTCTGGACCGTCTCGTTTCCGCTGATGCGGCCGGGCCTCGCCAACGCGTTCCTCGTCGGCTTCATCGAGAGCATGGCCGATTTCGGCAATCCGCTGGTGCTCGGCGGCAGCCACGGGGTGCTGTCGACCGAGATCTTCTTCGCCGTGGTGGGGGCCCAGAACGATCCGGCACGCGCCGCCGTGCTGGCGCTCATCCTCCTCGCCTTCACCCTCACCGCCTTCTTCCTGCAGCGCGCCTGGCTGAAGGGACGCAACTTCACCACCGTCACCGGCAAGGGCGACAGCGGACGCCATATCCGTCTCGACCCCCGCCTGTCGGTCGGCGTGCACGCGCTCGTTCTGCCCTGGCTTGTCTTCACCGTGGCAATCTACGCGATGATCCTGTTCGGCGGCTTCGTCCGGACGCTCGGCCTCGACAACACGCTGACGCTCGACCACTTCGCCAAGGCCTTCTCGATCGGGACGGCGGCCAATGGCGGCCTCGCCTGGACCGGCGTCGCCTGGAACTCGTTCTGGACGACGATGAAGATCTCGCTCATCGCCGCACCGCTGACCGCCGCGCTCGGGCTCCTCAGCGCCTATCTGGTGGTGCGCCAGCGCTTCGCCGGGCGCGAGGCGTTCGAATTCCTCCTCATGCTGTCCTTCGCCATTCCCGGCACGGTCATCGGCGTATCCTACGTCCTCGCCTTCAACCTGCCGCCGATCGAGCTGACGGGAACCGCCCTCATCCTCGTCGTCTGCTTCATCTTCCGCAACATGCCGGTGGGCGTTCGCGGCGGGATCGCGGCGATGAGCCAGCTCGACAAGAGCCTCGACGAGGCGTCGCTGACGCTCGGCGCCAACAGCTTCACCACACTGCGCCGGGTCATCCTGCCGCTGCTGCGCCCGGCCATCACCGCGGCCCTCGTCTACAGCTTCGTGCGCTCGATCACCTCGATCAGCGCGGTGATCTTCCTCGTCAGCGCACAGTACAACATGGCGACCTCCTACATCGTCGGGCTGACCGAGACCGGCGAATACGGCGTCGCCATCGCCTACTCCGCCGTCCTCATCCTCGTGATGGTGCTGGTGATCGCAGCCTTCCAGCTTATCGTCGGCGAGCGCCGCCTGCGCACGGCGCCGGCCACCGGCGCGCTGGCCCTTCCCGCCAACACCGGACTGAAGGAAACCACTGCATGAGCCTTGAGACGAGGCCCGGTTCCGTTCGCTTCGATGCCGTGCAAAAGCGGTTCGGGAGTTTCACCGCGATCCACTCGCTCGACCTGACGATCGAACCGGGCACGCTCGTCACGCTTCTGGGGCCATCGGGCTGCGGCAAGACCACGACGCTGCGCATGCTGGCGGGGCTGGAGCAGCCGACCGGCGGGCGGATCGTCATCGGCGGACGCGACGTCACGGCCCTGCCGGCCAACGAGCGCGACGTGTCGATGGTGTTCCAGTCCTACGCGCTCTTTCCGCATATGAGCGTCGGCGACAACGTCGCCTACGGGCTTCGTTCCACCGGCCGCTCCAAGCGGGAGGCGGCCGAGCAGGCCGCGCACGGACTCGAGCTCGTCGGCCTCAAGGGTTATGGCGACCGGCTGCCCGCCGAACTGTCGGGCGGGCAGCAGCAACGTGTCGCCGTGGCGCGCGCCCTCGTCCTGGAGCCGCAGGTGCTCCTTCTCGACGAACCGCTTTCCAACCTCGACGCCCGGTTGCGGCGCAAGGTGCGCACCGAGATCCGCGAGTTGCAGCAGCGCCTCGGCTTCACCGCCGTCTACGTGACGCATGATCAGGAGGAGGCGCTCGCCGTCTCCGACCGGATCGTCGTCCTGCACGAAGGCCGCATCGCACAGGCCGGTTCGCCCCGCGAACTCTACGAGCGGCCAGCCTCCGCCTTCATCGCGGACTTCATCGGCGAGGCCAACGTCGTTCCCTGCGAGGTGCTCGGCCAGGATCGGGGCCGCGCCCGAATTCGCGTCGGCGGCCTGGAGCACGAACTGCCCTTCTTCGAGCCCCTCGGCGCAACGGCACGGCTCGCGATCCGCCCCAATGCGATGTTCCTTCAGACCTCGTCGACGCAGGCGCTGAACGGACGCGTCCTCAGCGCCGCCTATCTCGGCGACCATGTCGAGTATGAAGTCGAGACTGCGGTCGGCACGCTGTTCGTCATCGACCCGGCCGTCGAGAACGTGCGCAGCATTCACAGCGATGTCGGCATCGGACTCTACGAGCGCGGCGTTGCCGTCATTCCAGGCTGATGACGACGCCGGGCGCCTGCTTGCCGGATCCCATGCCCGATCATGCTTCGGTGAGAGGCTTTGGATCCGAAGGCGTAGGCAGATCCATCATCTCGCACCGGAGCGGCGGCAGGGTTCGCCTCATCCACGCCGTCAAGCGATTATCGGTGCTTCCTCGAATGCGGACATCGAGAACGGGTGAGGCGCCATTTCGGGCGATACGCCTCTCCAATCGTCATCGCCCGCGCCTCAGGAGAAGGTTTCGAGCACGGCCATGAAGGCGTGGCGGTCGCTCTGGCCTTCGGTCAGACGGACGCGGCTTTCGATGTCCGCGAGATGGAAGTCCATCAGCTCGCGCGCCTTGCCAACGTCCTTGGCCCGAAGCGCCGCGACGATCATGCGGTGGTGGTCGGCGCCGCAGTCGTCCTTGCGCTCGTCCTCGTAGAGCGACATCACCAGCGAGAGACGGGCGACGATCTTGGAGAGGACCTCGGTCAGGACGGGATTGCCGGCGATCTCCGCGAGCGCGATGTGGAACTTGCCGGAGAGGACCGTCTTCGACTTCTCGTCGCCATGGTGATGGATGTGCTCCTCGTCGTCGGTGAGCCGCTGGAGATGCTCGAACTGCTCCGGCGTCGCCCGCTCCACCACGAGGTCGAGGAGCAGCCCCTCGATCTTGCGGCGGGCCTCGAAGAGGTTCCTCGCCTGCTCGATGCTGGGCTCCGCGACGAAGGTGCCACGGTTCCGCTTGCGATCGAGGAGATGGTCGCTTTCCAGAACGCCGAGCGCGCCGCGCACCACGGTGCGGCTGACGCCGAAATGCTCCGCGATGGCCTCTTCGAGAATCTTGGTGCCCGGCTTCAACGCGCCCTCTCCGATGGCCCCCGCAAGCGTCGCGCGGATGCGTTCGGAGATGTCGTCGTTGCCGTCGGTCGCATCCGCCGCGGTCGGGCCGGCCGGCATCGTCTTGTTGGTTGGGCCGCGTGTCTTCTTCATGGGCGTCTTCAATCCACGTGCGACGATCGACGGCATTCGTCGATCGCTTCGAGCCTGTCGCGACCCCTTTCTTTCCATTGCTTCACTCCTGCGCAAGTCGGTTGCGGCGCGGCGTGCGAAACGATCGGCACGCCGCGCGCGGGATTGAGGATCTCTAAGCTGCCTTCCGCTGCCCGTCGGCAGCCGAGAGGGCGATGCCCTGGTCGGCGCAGAGGCGCTCGATGTGCTGGGCGGACCGGCGGATGAACCCGACGGCCTCATTGAAACCGTAGGACTGGTGCTCGTAGGTCGGGTAGCCGTACTGGCTGGCCTCGAAGGCTTCCCAGTCCGGAACCGCGCCCGACGCGACCCGCTGCTCGTAGGCGTCGATCATCGCCATGTAGGCGGCGAGCTCTTCGGCCGTCAGATCGGGATGCCCGGCGCGCCAGACGGGATCGTCGATCTCGATGCACTGGCGCGGATTGGCCGCGCGACGCTTGTCTTCGGTGGATTGCGCGACTTCGAGCGAGAGGTTCAGCGCCGGGTTGGCCTTTGCCAGAATCGGCAGGATCGCGGCGAAATCGACGATGCCGGTTCCGCACGGCCGGGTCTGGAAGTCGAGACCGCCGGGGGCGCGCCCGACATAGGCGTCCTTGATGTGCGTCTGGCGGATGTACGGTGCCAGACGCCGCGCGGCGAAGACCGGATGCTCGGCACGCTGCAATCCGTTCGCCGTGTCGAAGACCGCTCCGACGCAGTCGGGGCCGACCGCCTCGATCAGCCGGACGATCTCGAAGGAGGTGATCTCGTCGTGGGTCTCGATGTTGAGATGGGCGCCGTGGTCGCGGGCGACGGGCGCCAGCCGCTGTAGAACCTTCTCGATGCCAGCCAGCTGCTCGTCCCAGCCGACGTCGGTCCGGAACCGGTCGTTGGCGAGGCGGCCGGGATAGGCCGGCTTGAAGTTGCCCGGCGACACCCACAGCTCGAGGCAGCCGATGGCGGCGCTCGCCTCGATCATGCGGGTGAAACCCGCGATGATGTCGCCGCCGCCGATCGCCCGGAACTCCGGTGCCTCCGCGCTGCAATAGGGGTTGATCTTGCCGACGCCGCTTTCGAGGTAGAGGCCGAGTTCGTCGGCCTTCGACCGGATCTCCCTCAAGAGGCCGCGGTCGAGCGTCGGGCTCATGTCGAGCACCGTGCTGAAGAAGATGCCGGACAGGCCGAGCGCCTTGACGTGGTCGAGGCTGGCGAGAGGCCCCCGCTTCTTCGCCTCGGGCAGCTTCAGCCCGTCGATGCCGAGTTTCATGTCAGTGTCTTTCGCAGGGGACGATGGGACGGCGCGTCATGCGCACCGGTCGGAGGCGGCCGGGGCGATGCCGGGGGGCGGCCGCGAAACGGCGCGGCGTTGGGCTCAGGTCGCATCGCGGCGCGCCTTCGCCTTGGGCGCGGCGCCGCGATCGGCGGGCAGGAGGCGCTGCTCGAGGACGTGCTGGCCGAGCGAGGCGACGGTGGTCAGCGCGAGGTACCAGATGGAGGCGACGAACAGGAGTTCGATCACCAGGAAGTTGCGGGCGTAGATGTGCTGGGCCTGCGTCAGCAGATCCTGCATGCCGATAACGGAGACGATCGCGCTGGCCTTCAGCATGCCGATCGCCTGGTTGCCGGTCGGAGGAACGACGAGCCGCAAGGCCTGTGGCAGCACGATCGCGAGGAAGGTCTGCCGGGGTTTCAGACCCAGAGCGGCAGAGGCGTCGCGCTGGCCGCGGTCGATGGCGATAAGCCCGCCCCGGATGATCTCCGCCATGTTGGCGGCCTCGTGCAGCCCGAGGGCAAGGAACCCCGCAAGCGCCGGCGTCACAAGGTCGTTGATCGAGATCGCGTAGGACCCGAACCCGATCTGCGGGATGAAGAGCGCGATGTTGAACCAGAAGAACACCTGCACGATGAGCGGAACGCCTCGGAACCACCAGACGAATCCGGCGGCCAGGATCTTCAGGACGAGGTTCCGCGACGTCGCCATCAATGCGACGAGGCACCCGAGGACGATCCCGAAGACCATGGCTGCGATCGTCAGCTGCAGGGTCATAACCACCCCGGCCAGGATCGAGGGGTGAACCAGGTATCGTGGGATTTCGGACCACTGGACGCTCTGGCTCTGCGTCAGGACGAAAGCCAGCCCTGCAAGGATCGCGAGGGCGACGCCGCCGGTGGCCAGTTGCCCCCGCTGGAGGGCGCGGGGGACTGGGGGCGCGGCGGCGAAGCTCGCAGAGGACGCGGCGGAGAGCGACATGGCCTCACTCCACCGGCATGCTGGCGGCATCGTTGACCTTGACGGTCGTCACCGCCAGCGGTCCGAGGCCCCATCTGGTCATGATCGATCCGTAGGCGCCGGCATCGACCATCTGCTGAAGGGCGGCGGTCACGGCGTCCCGGAGCTGCGGATTGTCCTTGGCGGTCAGCATGCCGAGATAGCCGACGGCGAGGCGGACATCGGCCAGCGCCTCCAGGCCCTTGCCTTTGCCGATCTGATTTTGCGTGGTGTAGACGCTGGTCGCATAGCCGTTGACGGTGGCGTCGGCGCGTCCCGTCCGCACGGCCTGGAGGACGTCGGGCATCTTCGGGATCGAGAGGATCTCGATCGGCGTCGAGCACCTGGCGGAGGCGGCATCCACCAGCCGCGCCTGGAACGTGCCGACCGGCACGGCGACCCGCTTGCCGCAGAGGTCGGCCATGCCCCTGATCCCCAAGGGGTTGTCCTTGATCGTCATGATCGTCGTCGCGTCGTACATGTAGTCGATGACGTCGACCTGCTTTTCCAGCTCGGGATCGTCGTTGATCCCCGACATGGAGATGTCGAACCGCTTGGAGAGGATCGCGGGCACGATCGCTGCGCCCGCGCCGACATCGGTCATCTCGATCTTCAGCCCGAGGATGATGCCGATCGCCTCGGCGAGATCGGCGTCGATGCCGACCAGCCCGCCGTCATCGGCGTGGAAGCTGATCGGCGGCGTGAGATCGGTCGCGACCTTGAGGACGCCCGACGACTTGAGGGATGCCGGGAGGGCATCGGCGAGCTTCGGGGTGAGGACGACGCCAGGCAGCTTGGCAATGTCGATGGCAGCAGCAGCCGGTGTTGGTTCTGCGGCCCGGGATGGGCTGATGACCAGGGGCGCGGCTACCACGAGCGCCATGAGGGTGGTGGCCAGCCAGCGGGTCTGCATCACTTGAATGCTCGTCATGGGATCTCGCCTTCTCGTTCCGACGGAAGTGTCGAGATCTTCTACGCAAGAGCCATGCCAATCTGCCGGATCGTGATAAACCGCTGCTTTAGATCGGAAATTCTGGCCCCTGCAATCGTCCGTATCTGCTTTCGCACATAATTTCTACAGTTCGGTGATCAAGACAGCATCTCGTTCCGGATCAGGTTTGGGCTTGTTTGGGTGACGACATTGTCTCGGAGATCGCGAGTATGACGGGTTCGCCGAGATTGCTCAAAAAATGACGCATCTGGTGATGCTTTTATCACTTAGATCATTCGAATTTCCATGCGCAATCTGTTTCGAAAATGAATATCGAAGATGACGGTATTATATTATATCTAGTGATTTCAGCAGGATGCATCGCCAGATCGGCTGAGGAGGCCCGTTTGGCACGCTCCTTGCTGGGTGTGTGGCATGGACACGATCGCCGCAGCACAATCCGGTCAGCCGCTTTCCCGCCTCACGGCGCGGCCAGAGGCACCGTGCGCGGCCGGGCCCCAGGATGGGACAAGCCGAATGCTTCAAACCGCCAACACGATCCATCGCAAGCGGCTGAGCGTTCAGGGTCTCAGTCATAGTTATGGGGGACAGAACGCCGTTACCGATGTCGCCTTCGACATCGAAGCCGGCGAGATCGTCGCGCTGCTGGGCCCCAGCGGATGCGGCAAGTCGACGGTCCTGCGTGCCGTCGCGGGCCTCATTCAGCCCAAATCCGGAACGATCGTGCTGGGGAGCGAGAACCTCGCCCATGTCTCCGCGCGCTCGCGCGGCATCGGCATGGTGTTCCAGAACTACGCGTTGTTTCCGCATCTCACCGTCGCCGAGAACATCGCCTATCCGCTTGCCTGCCAGAAGATGCCGCGAGCCGAGCGCAAGGCCCGCGTCGAGGAAATGCTGGCGCTCGTCCGGCTGGACGGATATGCGAACCGCCTGCCGCGCGAACTCTCCGGCGGCCAGCAGCAGCGCGTGGCCGTCGCCCGCGCCATCGCCGGGCGTCCCTCGCTTCTCCTCCTCGACGAGCCCTTCGGCGCCCTCGACCGCGCCCTGCGCTTCGACCTTCAGGTGGAGTTGCTCCATCTGCAGCGCACCCTCGGCATCACGACACTGATCGTCACTCACGATCAGGAGGAGGCACAGAGTCTGGCGAGCCGCCTCGTTTTGATGAACAAGGGCCATGTCGAGCAGATCGACACGCCGATGGCCGTCTACGACCAGCCCAAGACGCTGTTCGTCAACACCTTCATGGGGCAGGCCAACCGCATCGATGGAACCGTTGTCGAGACCGACGGCGAGAGCACGCTGATCGGTCTTGCCGGCGAGACGAGCCTGCGCCTGCCGCACCGCCTGAACTTCATGGCGGGCTCGAAGGTCGCGATCACGTTCCGGCCCGAGGAGGTTCGCCTCTCCGCCCAGCCCAGCCCGGGTGCGCTGCCGGCCCGCGTCACGGTTTCGGTGCCGCTTGGCCCCTCGCTCGTCCACGACCTCGTCCTCGACGACGGCACCGGCCTGCGCGCGTCCGAGACGCGAGGGCCCGGCACGTTCATTCCCGAGCCCGGAACCCGCGTCTTCGCCGAGATCGATGCCGCGCGCTGCCATGCCTTCCCGGCCGATGCCTGAGACCCGCTTTTCCCCGACGACGCCAACGAACCCGAGGTGCTCCCCATGACGCATGACTTCAACATCACCCGCCGCAATTTCGGCTGGCTCCTTGCCGGCGCGGCCGCCGCGTCGAGCCTGCCGTTCGCGGCACGGGCCGCGGGCGAAACCGCCGTGGCGGCCACCTTCCCCGGCAACTGGGAGGACGGCTATCGCACGGTCCTGACGCCGCTCGTGCAGGAGGCCGGCTACGGGCTGACGGTCGCGCCGGCCATGGCGCAGGACCAGTTGGCCAAGGTCATGGCGAGCCCGGGCAACCCGCCCTACGACACGCTGCTCATGTCGCCCGGCCAGATGGCGATCGCGGTCGAGAACGACATCATCCAGAAGATCGATCCCAGCCGGTTGAAGAACTGGGGCCTGCTCGATTCCGCCTTCCAGGGCGAGTACGGCCCGACCGTCACGATCGAGGTGAACGGCATCGCCTACAATCCCGATCTCGTGCCGCGGCCGAAGGGCTACCGCGACCTCTTCGAGAACCCCGCCTATGCCGGCCAGGTGTCGTGGACGGGCTTTGCCTCGAACACCGCGGTCATGGCCTATACCGAGATCGCCAAGATCTACGGCTCGGGCCCGAGCGACATGGATGCCGTCTTCAAGCTGTTCAAGGACCATCCCGAGCAGTTGAAGGGCGTCGTCGACTCGACCAACCACCAGATGACGCTGTTCCAGCAGGGCGAGATCGCCGTCTTCATGTGCTCGACCGGCAATGTCGCCCGCCTGAAATCGATGGGGCTGAATGCCGAGTTCGTCCATCCGGAGACGGGCGCCCCGGCGGCCCCCGTCAACATCCACCTGACCAAGGGCGCCAGGAACCTCGACGCCGCCTATGCCTACATGGACGCGGCGATCTCGAAGGCGGCGCAGGACAAGCTGAAGATGCCGCCGACCGAGATGTTCCCGACCAACCGCGAGGTTGCTCTGACGCCCGGCATCGAGGCCTATGTCACGCGCGATCAGCTCGCCGGCATGACCTATCCCGACTGGGCCGGGATCAACCGGAACCGGGCGGGCTGGATCCGGACGTTCGACGCGCTGGTCGCGGGCTGAGGTCGGACGATGAAGGCGAGCGGCCTTCCCTACGTCGTCCCGATGCTGCTGTTGTCGGTGGCGTTCTTCGCAACGCCGCTCGCCGTTCTCGTCGGTTTCAGCTTCACCGGCCCGGACGGGCCGACCCTCGCTCACTACGTCCGGTTCTTCGGGGACGCGTTCAACTTTCGCGTCCTCGTCAACACCGCCCGGCTCGGCCTGGAAACGGTCGCCGGCACGACCCTTCTCGGCGTGCCGATCGCGCTGCTCTACTGGCACAGCGGCCGGACCGTGCGTCAGGTCATCGTCTTCCTGACGTTGATCCCGATGCTGACCAGCAACGTCGTCAGGACCTTCGCCTGGATCGTCATTCTCGGACGGCAGGGACCGATCAGCGAGGCGCTTCTGGCCCTCGGCCTGACCGGGCGACCGATCAGCCTCATGTTCACCGAGCTCGGCCTCGTGATGGCGATGGTGCAGATCGACCTGCCGCTGATCATCCTGCCGCTGATCGCGATCCTGTCGCGCACACCGGTCCCCCTGACCGAGGCGGCCGAGGTGTCCGGGGCCGGCCCCTGGCGCATCGCCGCGACGGTGCTCCTGCCGCTGATGCTGCCGGGCCTGCTGGCGGGCTGGATCCTCGTCTTCGCCAGCACCAGCAGCTCCTTCGTGACCCAGGCTGTCATCGGCGGTGCCCGCAACGTCTACGTGCCCCAGCTCATCTATCGCGAGGTCGGCACGCTCTTCGACTGGCCGCTGGCCTCGGCCATCGCCGTGGTCCTGCTTTTGTCGACGGGCTGCCTCCTGGTCGCGATGACGATGATTTCCCGCCACAGAAGGTTGGTCGGCCATGCGTGATGCCCGCGAGAATCCGGTCCCGGTGCTGCTGTACAAGGCCTTCGTCTACGGCTTCGGCGCCTTGTGCCTCCTCTATCTCATCGCGCCGATCGCGATAGCGCTGACGATGTCCTTCACCTCAGGCCAGACGCTCAAATACCCGCCGGAGGGCTTCTCGCTGCGCTGGTACCAGGCGCTGCTCGATCCCGTCCGGTCCGCGACGGAGCATCTGGCGGCCTGGAACTCGTTGAAGATCGCCGGCCTCGCGGTTCTGGGAACCCTCCTCTTCGCGGTTCCCGCCACGATCGGAATGACGCGCATGCGCGGCGGCGCGGTCGGAACGATCGAACCCCTGCTGCTCGCGCCCCTCGTGCTGCCGAGCCTCGTCTACGGGCTGGCGGCGTTGATCGTCGCCAATTTCGTCGGCGTCCAGCCCTCGCTCTGGCTGACGGTGACCGGCCATATCGTGGTCTTCGGTCCGCTGATGTACCGCGCGGCCTCCGTCGTCGCGCAAGGGCTCAACCCGTCGCTCGCGGAGGCCTCGACGACGATGGGCGCCACCTGGTTCACGACGCTGCGCCGGGTGACCCTGCCGCTCCTCATGCCCGGCATTCTCGCCGGCGCCTTCCTCGTCTTCATCCAGTCGCTCGACAACGTCTCGGTCTCGCTGTTCCTGGCCGACGCCCAGACCACGGTGCTGCCGCTGCGCATGTTCGCGCTCATCGAAGAGTCGCTCGACGTTCGCGTCGCCGCGATCTCCGGCATCCTCATCGCGCTGACGCTGGTCGGAATGCTCGTCGCCCGGCGCGTTCTCGCCCCGCCGCGACAGGCCTGATCGCCGACCGCCGGCTCCAACCTACCCACCGCATGACCCTCAAGGATACGACTTTCATGACGACGCGTTCGACGACCGCAGGCGCCCTGCGCATCGGATCGCTGCTGGCCGACTTCGAGCCGGACTTCCCGTTTTCCGCACCCATGCCGCTGCCCGTCGAGGAGTTCGAGGACCGCCTTCGCCGCGTCCGGCGTCAGGCGGTCGAGGCCGGGCACGACGCCATCGTCGTGCATGCCGGGAGCGTCGGCTGGTTCCATGCCTCGAACGCGTATCTTCGCTACATCTGCGACTGGATGCGCGAGGGCGTGCTGATCATCCCGACCGACGCCGACAAGGCGCTGGTGCTCCTGTCCTTCTTCACGCAGTCCGTGCTGCTGCCACCGGGCGGCGAGCCCGTTCTCGTCGACGAGATCTGGCAGATCGGCCCGATCGGCCGCGAATATGCCGATCGTCCCGGCGATTCCGTCGTGAAGACCGCCGAAAAATGTGCGGAGATCCTCGATCGGCTCGGGTTGGCGAAGGGCCAGATCGGCCGGCTCGGCGATCGCACGGCCCTGACCTTCTGGGCGGCCCTTGACGAGATGCTGCCCAAGGCGAAGTTCGTCACCGACAACGCCATTCTCAACCGCATGCAGAAGGTCCGCTCGCCGCGCGAGATCGAAATGTTCCGCGCCGCAGCGCAACTGATCAGCATCGGCACGCAGGCCGCCTATCACGTGACGCGCCCGGGCGTGACCGACCACGAGATCTACGCCGCCTTCACCGCAGCCCAACTCGCGCTCGGCGGCGAGACCGGCGACGGCTACCAGATCGGCATCAACGCCTTCGGCACCCATTGCGGCAAACCCTACGGCCACGTCGTTCGGCCGGGCGACCTCGTCAACCTCTACATCTCCAACGTCACCTATCGCGGCTACACCGCGCAGACCGCCCGAATGATCGCGGTCGGCGGGATCACCGATCGGCAGGAACTGGTGCTGGCCGCCTGCACGGAAGGGGTCAAGCGCGCCGAGACGCTGATCCGGCCGGGCGCCCTGATGCGCGACGTCAACAACGCCGCCTTCGAGCCGATGATCGAACGGGGACTGCTCACCTCGCCGGAGGCACGGACCATGCCCTACAACTGGGCGCCGATGCCGGACGGGGGAGCCCGGCTGATCCCGCATCAGTATGTCGAGGACGCCGACTGGGAGGCGCAGGGCCGCAAGCTCATGCACGTCTATCCGGCGACGCACGGGCCCCATAATCCCAATCTCGGCCATTCCGTCGGTATGGCCGGTGGGCAGAACAGTTTCAACATCTCCTCGCACAACTACGACCGGATGGAGGAAGGCATGGTCTTCGTCCTCCACACGCAATGGCTCGAGCCCTTGTCGGCCGGCTGCAACATCGGCGATCTCTACGTCGTCACCGCGGACGGGTTCGAAAACCTCAGCCGCCACACGCCGCTCGAAACCCACCGCGTCGCGACGGGAGCCTGAGATGAACACGCCGACGCCTCACACGCATTTCGACTTCGCCAAGCTGACCGAACGCGAGCGCTACAAGCTCCTGATCGGCACAGTGATCCCGCGCCCCATCGCCCTCGTCACCACGATGAGCCGGGAGGGCCGCGCCAATGCCGGCCCGTTCAGCTTCTTCAACGTTCTCACCCACGATCCCGCGATCGTCGCGATCGGGGTCGAGAATCAGGCCGATCTCAGCTTCAAGGACACGGCCCGCAACATCGACGAGACCAGGGAGTTCACGGTCCATATCGTCGACAATGCCCTCGTCGACCAGATGGAGATCTGCGCGATCAAGTTCGGGCCCGAGGTCGACGAACTCGCGGAAGCCGGTCTCGAAACGGCGCCCGGCCAGATGGTCCGCAGCCCGCGCATTCTGGCCGCGCCCGCCGCCCTCGAATGCCGCCTCCACACGGTGCTGCGCGTTAGCCCCGCCCGTGAAATCATCCTCGGCGAAGTCGTCGGCCTCTTCGTGCGCAGCGATGCCATCGACCCGTCGAACCTCCACATCGACCAGCAACTGATGGACGTCGTCGGCCGCATGGGCGGCCACACCTATGCGCGAACCCGCGACCAGTTCGACATCAAGACGCGGTCGAAGGAGGAGTGGACCCGGCGCGCAGCAGACCTCGGTTTCGGCTGAGAACGTTTGAGGACTAGTCGCCCGCGTGGCCATGAGAAGATCTTCGGGCGATCCACGGCCTCGATCGTTGCAGTCGAATGCGGCACAAAGGATGCCGAACGGACGCGCTCGGCTTTTGCTTTCGTGCCGGGACGCGCAGCAATCGCTGACGGACCGATGCCGCATTGTGTCCCCTGAATGATCAGGCCCAGCAAGACTGTTGTCATTGCCATTCGTGGTGCTGCTCCACATCCACGACGGATCGACATTCGCGCTTCGCACTCGCCTTGATCGTTGATGGAGAGGGCTGCGTGCTGAAACGCGGAGCCGTCCATGGCGGCCCAGCGCGACGAGTGTGATGCCGAGCCGTGGAAGAGGATGTCGCGGCCGCTTCCGGGCGAGGTTGGAGATACCGGCCGAACGATCTCCAACGACCTCTTGGTCGTCAATGGATGTTTGTCGGTTGTGCGTCTCGGTGCGCGAACGCCATCTGCTGGAGCGCGCCGGCAAAAGGAAGACGGTCCATCGACCTTCAGCCGGTGGCGTCATACCGACGTCTGCGAGCATGTGCTGGCAACGCAGAGACAAAAAATAACCAAAGGTTATATTCAAAAATCTAAGGTTATAATGTGAACCAATATATACTTTTGTCGCGGCAAAAAGTCGAATAAAACGACATGGTTTCATTGTGTATTACAATATGATTCATACCCATAATATATGGTCCACTTCGAAACGAAGGTGGATTATCATCCAATGGGGCAACGGCGCACAAATGGTCGCCAAGGTGCTGTCAAGGCTATCGGCCGTTTTCGCGGGCTGTTCAAATTTACAGCTCACGAGACAGGGGGCGCCATCGCGGTCGAGTTTGCTCTCCTTGCGTTGCCGTTTTTTCTCCTGACGTTTGCCGTTCTCGAAACGGCCTCGGTCTTCATCGGGGAACTGACGCTTGAGAATGCCGTGGCCCGCGTTGGCCGCACGGTGCGGACCGGCGAGGTTGCCGGCGCACAACTTTCATCCGATGACTTGCGGAAGCGCGTGTGTCAGGCAGTTCCACTTCGGATCAACTGTCAGAAGCTCAGCGTCGACCTCAGAAGTTACAGTCGGTTCTCGGATATTCCAACCGTCATTCCCATGAAAGACGACGCGCTTGACGTCGGAAGCTTCACCTATGAGTGGGGGACACCCGGTCAGATCATGGCCTTGAGGGTCTTTTACGAATGGCCGGTGCATACCGACCTCATGCGCACGTATCTGTCGAACGTGCCCGACGGCAACCACATGCTGGTTGCCGTCGATGTCTTCAAGACCGAACCTTTCCAATGAAGAGTATCGTCAAGTCGCTTCATGATGGGGTTGTGTCGCGCAGCCTTCGGACTCGTTCGGGTTCTGCAGCGGTCGAGTTCGCCATCATCGCGCCCGTGCTCATCGTCCTGTATTTCGGTGGTGTCGACTTAACCCTCGCGTTGACCTGCAATCAAAAGATCAAGCACGCAACGGGTGTTGTCGCCGATCTCGTCGCTCAGTCGGTCAAGCTCAATCCCGAAGAGGTGGTCGAGTACTTCACGGCGGCCGATGCCGTGCTGCAGCCTTACAAGTCAAAGCCGCTTGCGATCTCGGTCTCTGTCCTAACCATCGATGCCAACGGTCTTGCCAAGGTGGCCTGGTCGTCGGCACGCGGAATGACGAAGCGAAAGGCCGGCTCGACCTTCTCGCTTCCTCCGGGACTGACCACGCCGGAGCAAAAGTCGCTGGTCATCGCAGAGTCGACTTATGCCTATGCCCCGCTGACACGTTTCGTCACCACCGGGACTTTCAACCTCAGCGAAACCGTCTACGCCCGGCCTCGTGGGCGGGCGGCCATCCTGTGCCCGAACTGCTAGGGCCGCCCTCACACTCACTCTCAGGACGCCGCATCGATGTTGCGCCGCTTTCTCGCCGATCAATCCGGCAACTTCGCCATCCTGACAGCCCTCATGGCGGTGCCCCTCATCCTGGCCGTCGGCTTCGGAGTGGACGCGGCACGGTACTATTCGGCGCAGGCCAAACTCCAGAACGCCACCGACATGGCCGCTCTTGCGCTGGCCGCGTCCACGGAGCAGGACAGTCAAACGCTCGCGAAACTGGCCACATCCTATCTTCTGGCCAACATGTCGAACACCAATGTCGACCACATCGCCGTCAAAGTCACGACTGCGACCCCGGAAGAGATCGAACTCGCGGCGTCCGGGACCATGCCCCTCACGTTCATGCAACTGGCTCGGTTGTCTTCGATGACACTGGGAACCGAGACCAAGGCGATGCGCTCGCCTGTTCGCAACGTTGAACTCGCTCTCGTTCTCGACAACACCTGGTCGATGTCGGAGACGGACGCCGGTGGCGTCACGAAGATCAACACGCTCAAGCAGGCGGCACGCGAACTCGTCAATGCGCTGATCACGGACGAAGACAGTCCTGTGAGAATCGGACTTGTCCCGTATGCCGATTATGTCAATGTCGGCACACAGTATCGGAATGCGTCTTGGCTGGATGTGGGCAGCGATTATTCTGTGGTGCCGGCTGAGCGCAAGTGCGTTATCTTGTCAACGAAAAGAAGCTGTCCGGTCGACAAGAATCCAACGTATTCGTGCACGCGATACGTGGATGGAGTTGCTGAGACCGGAAGCTGTGGGGGCGGGTGTCCGGTCGCCGAAGTGGACAAGACGGTCACACCGTATGAGTCATGCTCTGGTGGTGGAAATCCGACCTACTACAAGTGGTACGGCTGCATTGGATCTCGAAAAACGGGGACTTCGCGGCTCAACGACCTCTCGCCGGGTATCCGCTATCCCGGTTATCTGGAGACAAGCCAGAAGTGCCTGAACCCCATTGTCACCCTCACGAAAGATCGGGCCGCGCTCGTCAAGGCGATCGATGGGATGGTCATCAATGTCGGCGGCTACAAGCCATACACCTATATCCCTGCCGGTATGATCTGGGGCCAGAATGTCTTGTCGCCGCCCGAACCTTTGACGGATGCTGCCGACTACGATGACGAGAATGTCGATCCGCGCAAGGTTCTGATCCTGATGACGGATGGGGACAACACGCTTCGCTTCAACTCCGGTGACGGACGGCACATTTCCTTGAGTTCAAACGCTTCCACGGCCACCACGCAGGTGAACCAGACCAATAGCGATACGCTTTCGATCTGCTCATACGCCAAGTCCAAGAAGATCGAGATTTTTACAGTCGCGTTCATGGTCGATAACACGGTCGCCAAATCCATGTTGGAAACATGCGCCAGCGACGCCAAACATTATTTTGATGCTTCAAACAGCAGTAAGTTGCTGAGCGCGTTCTCGGGAATTGCGCGAGCCATCAACCAGGTTCGGTTGGCTCGCTAGGATCTGGCGCTTTGGTCGGATTCGCAACGGGGCAATGGCTGCGAATGCGACGGGGGGAACAAGGCCATCGGTGCATCGGTCGGTATCGGTGGCGACCCGCTGGCAGTCCAGGAGGCGGCCGAGCAGGATCTCGATGCGGTTGGGATGTAAGTCGCGATGCTTGTCGTGGCGCATCGGGAATTGCGAGGCCTTCGCCTGGAAATGCAGCGTTTGATGCTCTTCTCATGCACGGCGTCACGGAACCGATCGACGTCCGAGCCGCGGTCGCCGAGCAACCATGGCGCCTAGGGCAAATCGTCCAGAAACGCTGCCGTCCGGGGGCATCGTTGACTTGATCGGCAGGTCTGAAAAAACCTCAAGGCGCCGCCATCGGCATCGGCGACGCTGTGGATCGTTGATGATCAAGCCGCCTTTGGCATGGCCGATCGGCCATACGACGCCTCCGCTCACCCCGAAGGTTCGAGGGCAGGCGCTGCGCCTTCAGGGCGGCTGCGTCGATCATCACCGTCTTCGGCTCGGCAACCGCGGCGGCGAGCCCTTTTAGCTTGCGCACGGACGTTCCCATCTCTCCCCAGCGCTTCCCGCGGCTGTGCAGCGTCTCTGCGGCCCGTAGTCCTTCGGCGGATCTCGCCAACGCAGCCCGTTGCGCATGACGACGATGATCTCGCTCGGCATCTCGCGGTCATCGACCCACAGCTTGCCGTGGTCGCTGGCAAGGAACGGCGGGCGGCAGCGGTGCGATTTGCTCGCCCCGCCAGCCGGCACAAGCCGCTTGAACTGCCTTGCCGGAGCCTGAAGCGGATCGAACGGTGTTGATCCATGGAGCCTGACCCGAGACGGCCGACCTCGTCGGTTCGTCGCGAGCCAGAGGCCACCGCTGCCGACGGCAAGGACACGATCCGGTGTTTCTGATCCTCGGGGCAGCGATGACGCCGACCTGTTTCCGCGATCTCCGATCGATCGAAGGCATTTTGCTCATGGCTGCCCGTCGGCACGCGGACTAGCCGCACGGTTCGGAAAGCGGCTCAGGCCGGATGGGTAGGGCGTCAGCGAACGAGCGGTCGCCGCACGTCACTTCGTCTTGCCGCCCGACGCTCAATTCAGCGCGTAGCATTCCGATGTGGCGACGGTCTGATCGGTCGCAGGATTGACCCCCTGCAACAGACAGATCAGATAGGTCTCGCGCAGGCGCAAGGTTACCACCGGACCCGATGTGGCGACGTAGGAACTGATGACGGTCCCGCCCGCATTCAGCATGGCGGTGAGCGATTCCGATACGGGCGACAGGTTCGACGGCACGGAGAGCGCCTTGTGCGGAGACTTGACGCCTTCGTCCAACGGCCAGTGTGTTTCCTGAGCGTGGAGTTGCACTGGCAACAAGCTCAAGACCAGCGCAGCAACGAGGTAGACCAGCTTCATGAATCGGCTCCATGATGGCCACATGCGAGCGGCCATCGTCCATAGGCGTGACGGAGATCGCTTCCGCATCTCGATACGGCTGATCGGACGTGATTGTCCGGTCAGACCTGTTCCATACCATCGGACTGTAACAGTTCACCCTGCGATATGATGGTGGTCGGCGCACGCCTTTTCGAACGAGGCCATGGCCGGGCGCGGCTGTCAGACGCCGTGTCGGCCCCGACGGCTTGCCCTTGTTGGCCGTCGATCCAGCGCGGGCCCGGGTCGGATCGCCGGCTTGGCGTCGGCGAGCCTGTAGAACGTGGCGACCAGTCCACCCTGGGTGAACGCCAGGGGGCATGATCCGTTTTCCGCGGGCTGCCGGCTGGCGGGCTCGAACGATGGTGCTGCCGAGCATCAGGTGTTGTCTTCGCGGTCGGCGATGAGTGCTCGAACACGTACTCCCACACGCGGACATGGCCCCAACGGCTGGAGCGGGGATGCACCGTACTCCACCGAGATCCTCTTCCATTGCCTGCCGATCCGTTCGTTGCGCTCAAGCGGCACCGAGGGCTCCGCGTCTCGACCCGGAGCCCTCTGAACCAACGATCACGTCAACCGGGAAGGCCGATCATCGATCCCGCCTAGTACAGTCCCAGCCAGCGGATCGGCCCGACCGTGAGAATTGGGAACAGGACCAGGAGAAAGATTGCGATCGTCAGGACGCTCATCGGCGCCAGCGACCCCCGAATGACGTCTTCGACCCGCATGCCAGAGACCTGGGCCGCCGCGAAGAGGCAGACGCCGACCGGGGGTGTCACGAGACCCAGCGTCAGGGTCATCACGGTCACGATCAGGAAGTGCATGGGATCGATGCCGAGCGACAGGGCGGAGGGCATCAGCACCGGGATCATGATGAACATGGCCGGGATCGCCTCCATGAAGATGCCGATGAGGAGGAGGAAGGCGAAGATGATGAGAAGGCCGGAGACCGGCCCGTAGCTGATCGCGTCGAGCAGCACGGCCACCTTCGAGGGCAGATCCTCGTAGGTGAAGATCCAGGCGGCGACCTGCGAGGTCGCGGCGATGAAGAGGATCGTGCCGGAAATCCGCGCCGTGGAAATGAGGATCTCCGGCACCTCCGACAGCGGGATCGTCCGGTAGACGAGAAGACCGAGCACGAGCACGTAGACCACCGCGACCGCCGCCGCTTCCGTCGGCGTGAAGAGGCCGCTGGCGATGCCGGCCATGAGGATGACGGGCGTCAGCATCGGCAGGATGGCGCCGAGGCCGGTGACGAGGACCCTGCGCAGCACGAAGGGCGACGGCGGATTGTAGCCGTAATGCACGGAGTAGAAGTGGTTGAAGACCATGAAGGCCAAGGCGATGAAGAGCCCCGGCACCAGGCCCGCCACCAGCAAGGCGCCGATCGAGACGTTGGCGATCGAGCCGGCGATGACCACGAGGATCGAGGGCGGGATGATCGAGGACAGCGTGGCGGTGCAGAGCGTCATCCCGACGGCGTAGCCCTTCGGGAAGCCATGGCGCTCCATCGCCTTGATCTCGATGGCGCCGACCGAGGCGATGTCGGCGACGGACGAACCGGAGACGCCCGAGAAGATCACCGACGAGGCGACATTGACATGGCCGAGCCCGCCCGGAAGCCAGCCGACCAGCGCTTCGGCGAAGTCGAAGATGCGCTCGGCGACGCGCCCCTTCTCCATGACGGCGCCGACGAGGATGAACAGCGGCACGGCGACGAGCAAGAAGGAGTTCATCGACGAGAACATCGTCTGCGACAGGAGGTCGAGCGGCATCGAGGTGAAGAGGGCGAGGACGAGGACGCTGGCGAGGCCGAGCGCCACGGCCAGAGGCACGCCGACCACCGCAAGCACGAGGAAGACGACGAGGAGAGAAAGGCTCATCATGGACGGATCTCCGCGCTCAGGTCTGCATGGGTGGACATCGCCTCGCTCGATTGCGGAAGGCCGGGTTCCGGCAGGGCGATGAGGTCGTAGCGGGTGCGAAGGGAATCGACGATGGCGAGGATCGCGACCACCGATGACACGGGCATGATCAGTCCGATCATCCACATCGGGATCGGCACGGTCGCCGCGGTCTCCCGCATCATGATCTGCTGGCATACGAGCGTCATGCCGGTCCAGCCCATCAGGACGAAGAAGAGAACCGAGGATCCGACATAGATTGGAACGGCGAGATGCTGGAACACGCGGCGGCCATAGGCGAGGAACACCACGACGCGCGCGCTCTCGACGGTGCGGAAACCGGCGGCGAGGCCAAGAAACACCATCCAGATGAACAGGAAGCGCACGGCTTCCTCCGTCCACGGAAGGGGATGGCCGAGGAGGCGCCCGGCCACCTGCATCAGCACCACGACGAGAATGCCGGCGCAGGCAAGACCTGCCGCGACATCCGCAACGATCCTGACGGCCGTGCCGAGATTGGGAAGTCTGGAAGACATGGAGGAGGCGGTCCTTTCGCGACATCGACCGGGGGCGGACCGGGCGAAGGCGCTACGCACGCCCGTCCGGTCCGATCATCACGGCGGTCAGTTCTTGCCGACGAAGGCCAGCGTGGCGTCGAAGAACGCCTGGTCCTTCACGAGGCCCGCGAAGTCCCCGTAGAGGGTCCGCGCCACGCCGACGAAGGCGTCGCGCTCGGTGGGCTGCAGTTCGGTGATCTCCATGCCGTTGCTCTTCAACGTGTCCAGCGACTTGGCGATGTCGGCCGCATCGTTCTCGGCCTTCCAAGTCTCCGTCTCGACCGCCGCCTCCCGGATCGCCGTCTTGTGCGCCTCGCTTAAGGCCTCGAAGCGGGCGGGGTTGAAGCCGAGCACCCAGGCATCGGCGATGTGGTTGCTCATGGTGAGGTATTTCTGGACCTCGTAGAGCCGCGCGCTGACAGGCACGTTGACCGGATTCTCCTGGCCGTCGACGACGCCGAGCTGCAGGGCGTTGTAGACCTCGGCGAAGGCCATCGGTGTCGGCGCCGCGCCCATCGCGCCGAAGAACTTCACCCAGAGCGGGTTGTTGGGCACGCGCAGCTTCAGGCCCTTGATGTCGGCGGGCGCGCGGATGACCCGCTTCGAGTTGGTGATCTGCCGGAAGGGCCGGGACCACAGGTCGACCGCCTCGATGCCGATGCCGGAGAGCTCGGTGCGCAACATGTCTCCCTGCGCGCCGGCAAGATAGGCACGAAGCTGGTCGACGTCGTTGAAGAGATAGGGGATCGCGATGGCCGAGAACTTCGGCTCGAAGGTCGCATAGAGCGAGGTCGAGAGCACGAGCGCATCGAGCGAGCCGCCCGCAAGCTGCTTGACCGCCGCCGACGGATCGCCGCCGTAGAGCGTGCCGTTCGCGAAGACCTTCATCGTCAGGTCGCCGTTGGTCTTCTTGGAGACGAGGTCGGCGAAGTGGTTGGCGGCGATCGTAATCTCGGAAATGTCCGAGTCCGGCGTCGATAGCGTGAGCGTTTCGGCCTTGAGCATCGTCGACGAGCAGAGAAGCATCGCGGCAGCGGCGAATGCGCTGAGAAGCTTGTGGATCATGGCGGTTCCTCCCGGTTGGTCTTCTGTCTCAGATGCGCGACGCCGTCTCTCCCAAGCCGTTCGCGCGTTTGATTTCCTTGATGAGGGCGCTGTGGTCGAGGTCGCCCCCGCCCTTGTCCACCATCGAGCGGAAAAGTGCATCGACCGTCCGCGCCAGCGGCAGGTCGAGCGTGTAGGCACGGGCGACGTCGAGCGCGGCCCCCGTGTCCTTGATCTGGTACTTGGCGGGGCCGCCGGGACGAAAGTCTCCCGTGACCATGCGCAGTCCGTGCTGGCGAAGTACGGTGGAATCGGCAAAGCCGCCGAGGAGCGCCTCGCGGACGCGGGCGGGATCGGCTCCGCCGCTCTCGGCCAAAACGAGCGCCTCCGCCACGGCGCCGATCGTCGTGGCGACGATCAACTGGTTGGCGAGCTTGGTCAGCGATCCCGCGCCGACCGGCCCGACATGCGTCGGCCGGCCGAGCGCTGCGAAGACGCCCGACAGCTGCGAGACGGTATCGTCCAGCCCGCCCGCCATGATGGCGAGCGTCCCGTCACGGGCGCCGGCTTCCCCGCCCGATACCGGAGCATCGACGTATCGAAGACCGAGCGCCTCGGCCTGGCAAGCCTGATCCCGAGCCATGTCCGGTGCGATCGAACTCATGACGAGGAGGATCGCGCCCGGCTTCATCGCCTTCGCGGCGCCATCGTCCCCGAAGAGAACGTCGTCGCAGACCGGGCCGGAGCTCAGCATGCAGACGAGGACATCGGCGTTCAAGGCCGCGTCCTTCGGAGTGCCGGCGCGGCGGACGCCGAACCGGCCGAGCGCGTCCGCCTTGTCCTGGCTCCTGTTCCAGGCGGTGACCTCGAAACCGCCGTCTGCGAGGCGGCGGGCCATGGGCCCGCCCATGATCCCGGTGCCGACGAAGCCGATCCGGCGGACGGTCTCACCCATGGGGATGATGCCTTGCCGCGAAGCGGACCGGGCGCTCGTCCACGACGAGCGCGGGGAAGGCAGCCTGGAACCGCTTCAGGTGCGGCGCGTCGAGATGCCGGTCGAAGGCCGCGCGATCGTCGTAGACCTCGTAGAAGACGACCGCATTCGCCTCGCCCTCCACCGCCACGACGTCGAACTGGCGGCAGCCGGGCTCGTCGGCGATGGAATGCCGGGCGTCGTCCGAGGCCGCGTCGAGAAAGGCCGCCATCGAGTCCGCCTTCACGTGGAATTCGGTAATGACGACGAAGGCGCCGGGGAAGGTTGTGCTCGCCTCGCTCATTCGGCCGCCGCCGAAACCTGCGCCGGGCGATCGCTCTCCTCCATCTCCTTGCGCAGGGCGACGACGTCGAGGTCGGCGGTGAGGTCGACGTCGTCGAAGCTGACGATCTGGTCCTTCTCGATCGGGCGCTTCAGCTTGACGTGATGCGCGAGGCCGATCGGCAGGGCCTTCAGCGACAGGCTGCGCGTTGCCGGAATGGCGTTCGCCCAGACCGCGTAGCCGCCCTCTCCATCCAGCATCTCGCCGGGCTTCATCGCCTTCTTGGCGGTCGCCACCGCGTCGCCGCGGAACTCCTTCGAAGAGCCCGTCGCCTCGCCGCGCAGGACGGCGGACAGCACGCTGATCGAGGTCTCCAGACCGATGATGTGGAACGGGCGCCACATGGAGCCGTACCAGCCGGAGGGATCGGTCAGGAGGCCATACTGCTTGAAGCAGGCACGGGAATACTCGTTGTGCGCCTTGATCGTCACGAAGACGCCGTAGCGGATGTTGTTGAAGACTTCGCGCCCGTCCGGCTCCTGGCTGGCGGCGATGTCGACGAGACCGGAGCGGGCCATGCGGCCGCCGTCCGCCACCGGGCGGAATACGCGGGCGAGATCATGCAGGCCGGACGGCGGGAAGGCCAGCCCGTCGTCGGGGCAGTCGAGCCCGGTACCGTTGGCGACAGCCGCCATCTCGATCGCGGCCTTGGTGCCGTCGGTGAAGGAGTTGTACATCTTCGGGTTGAAGTCGCCGGCCGCGACCTCCTCGTCGGTCCAGCCGAAGAAGCCCCAGACCGTGTCGGGGGTCGAGTAGCGGTAGCGCGGCTCGAAGTTCATGCCCTTGCCGGCGGCCGTCACTTCGAAGCCGGTGGCGCGCGCCCAGTCGACGAGTTCGCAAATCAGCGCCGGCTGGTCGCCATAGGCCATGGAGTAGACGACGCCCTTCTGGCGCGCCTTCTCGGCGAGGATCGGTCCGCACATGACGTCGGCCTCGACGTTCACCATGACGACGTGCTTGCCGGCCTCGATCGCGGCCAGCGCATGGCGCGTGCCGGCGATGGGGTGGCCCGTCGCCTCGATGACGCAGTCGATCTCGTCGCAGGCCAGCATGGCCGCGACGTCGTCGGTGACGAAAGTCGTGCCCTCGCGAACCGCTTCGCCGGCGCTCTTCGCGGCATAGCGTTCCGCCGGCCAGCCGACACGCTCGAGTGAGGTGCGTGCCTTCGAGACGTCGAGATCGGCGACGGCGACCATGTGATAGCCGGCGATGCGCTGGGCCTGGCTGAGAACCATCGAGCCGAACTTGCCGGCGCCGATGAGGCCGACGCGGACAGGGCGGCCCTCGGCGGCGCGGGCGGCGAGCAGGGAGTAGAGATTCATGACGGTCCTCGAAGCATGGGAACGGGTCATCCGGTCCGCGCTGGACGCGATCCGGGCCGGGTTCGAACAAGCCTTCGCACCACGCGCCGGCTGCGGCAGGGTTCGAAGAGTGGAAGGGTTTGGCGCAAGCGCGCTGCTCCGGCGCCGTGCGAACGGCGACAAACGGCAGCAATCTGGTTTCCTCCGCCGGCTCTTGCGCCGGTCTTGATGGCCGAGACTTGGTGTCGGCCTTGGCAGCGAACCTATGACGCGGCGACCGCTTAGCGCAATTTAGAGTTTTTTCGGATTCGTTTAGCGCAGCTACATATTCGCGACGCTTCAATCGCGCCGATATGCGGGACCAGAACCTTGGAGTCGTTGGATACTCCACCCGGCAGGGCTGTCGAAGCCGTGGCCTAACCCTGGCAGACGTTCGCGCTTGGCGAGCGATAGGACGGCATTCCAACCTTGGCGACTCCGCCGGCCGCCGTGCAAAGCAGATGGGCTCCGTTCGGCCGAAGCCGGGCACGCCCGTCGTTAGAAAAGCGTCGGATGTGTTGCGCGGTCTGTTGGTCTGCCTAAAGGTTCAGGTTGGCGCCCACGTGGCGCCATCACCCCGTTCCCTTCTCCGATTCCCGAGCAGGCCATGCAGCTTCCCGTCAGAGCGATCTGGGTGTTCCATACCGTGGCGAAGGCCGGCAGCGTCTCGCGGGCCGCCGAGGAACTCGGGGTCACGCCATCGGCCGTGAGCCAGCAGATCCAGGCGCTGGAGGTACAACTGGGCCTCTCGCTGATGCACAAGACCGGTCGCCGTGTCGCGCTGACGGAAGCCGGGGAGCGGTACTTCGCGACGATCAGCGACGAGATCGGGCGGATCGGCGAGGCGACGTCGGCCATTCGCGGCTATCGGTCCGTCACCTCGCTGACCGTGCGCGCCACCCCGACGCTCTCGAACAAATGGCTGCTGCCCCGACTGCAGACGTTTCTCGACCTCCATCCCGACATCGAGATCCGGATCGACGGGACGAACGAGCCGACGGACTTCAACCGCGAAATCGTCGATGTCGAGATCCGGCACGGCGACGGACGGTGGCCCGGCCTGTTCGTGGAGGGCATGGGCGAGGAGACCTTCGTGCCGGCTTGCGCGCCCCAACTGGCGGCGGCCGGCAGCCTGATGCCCGAGGATCTGACGCGCCACCGGCTCATCCACTCCGTCAAGTCGCAGGCCCAATGGGGTCGTTGGTTCTCCGAGGTCGGCGTCCTTCCGGCCGAGCGCTGGCGTCGCCTGTTCTTCGATCGCAGCCACATGGCCATCGACGCCGCCTGCGGCGGCATGGGCATCGCCCTGGAAAGCATGACGATGATGGAACGCGAGTTCGCGTCCGGCACCCTCGTCTGCCCCGTGGCGGAGCCGCCCCGGATCGCGATCGTGACGCAATGGATCGTCTGTCCGCGTGACCACCTGCGCCACAAGAAGGTTCAGACGTTCCTTGAATGGCTTCGAAGCCATCGCGATTCATCGGGCACGCTGCTCCCTCGATAAGTTCCTGCCCCACGGGTGCAGAAGGGGGACCGGCCTTCGGGAAGCGATCGTCGGCCGAGGTCGGCGCAACCCAGGATGTCGGCCTCAAGCTTGGCAGTCCTTGTCGCGACCCGTTGCCAAGTCTCCTTCCCGATGCTGTGTTGTCTTAGGGACACCGAGACCTTGCTGGCCGCCATGCAGGAGCGATTCCCCTGTATGGTCGGCGAAATGGAGACATGATTTGGGGTCGGTTCTCCTCACCGTTGAAAGGGATCAGGCCGAACCCCGGCTCGTGGTCGCCGCTACGATCATGCTTCGTCCGCTTTCGGACGGGGTTGGCAGACCCTCCGACATCGAATTTCGAGACCCAGTGCAGAACATTCGGGTTGGCGGGCTCGACATCTCGGGGAACATCGACGTCGTGATCGCGGTGCCCGCCCTAGACGCTTGGACCAGCCGTGAATTCTGCGTCTCTCTTGTCGGCAGGAGCGCGCCGACGAACCGCGCATTGTCGGCAAACGCTTGATCGCGATTGGCCATCCTTCCCATTTCGGCCGCACCTGCGACCCCGCCGAAACCGTCCGACGTCTCCAACCGCATTGGCGAGAACTCGGGATCACGCGACTTGCGAGGCAGACCGGTCTCGATCGCATCGGCATTCCGGTCTGGGCCGCCATGCGCCCCAATTCGCGATCCCTGGCCGTCAATCAGGGGAAGGGGATCGACGACGATGCAGCCCGCGCCTCCGCGATCATGGAGGCCGCGGAATATGCCATCGCGGAGCGACCGGACGCACCGATCCACCTCGCGACGAAGGCCGATCTCATCGCCCGCGGCAATCGTGTCTTCGAGCCCCATCGCCAGATGGCGAACGGGGCATCGATTCCCGATGACCGCGAACTGCAATGGCTTCGAGGGCGCCAGTTCATCGGAGGCGGACCGGTTTGGGTGCCTCTCGAGGCGGCCCGGCTGGATCACACGACGCAGGTCTTCGGCGGTCTGGTGCGCTCGTCGAACGGATTGGCGTCCGGCAACAACGACGACGAAGCCGTCCTGCACGGGGTCTGCGAACTCATCGAGCGGGACGCCACGACCTTCCTCAGCTTGCGCTCGCCCCGCCATATCCTTGGCTCGCGGCTCGATCCGTCATCGTTCGAGAGCCACACAATCCATCAGCTGTGCGGGCATCTCGCCGATGCGGACGTTCAACTCGACCTCTTCGACCTGACCACGGAGATCGGTGTTCCCGTGATTCATGCGGTGGTTCGAGACACCCGGGTTGCACCCCACCGACAGTTCGACCTTGCGGCGGGATCGGGCTGCCATCCCTTCGCGCCTCATGCGGCCGTGCGGGCGATCACCGAAGCCGTCCAAACTCGCGTCACCAACATTTCGGGCGCGAGGGACGACTTCGATCCCCGGGATTATCATGAGCCTCTTCGAAAAACCCTCGACGTCTATCTCGACGCATCGCGGTCGCCGGCGGCCACGATGGCCCCGGCGTCGATCGTCGGCGCGTCCGCAACTCCAACGGAGACGATCGAGGCCATCTCGATGCGGCTACGCCGGACCGGCATCGTCGACCTGCCGATCGTATTCCTGGGAGGCGCAAGGCAGGACATCTCGGTCATCAAGGCGTTCGCACCGATGCTGGAGGACCGGCCGACGAACCGGTTCTGGAGACCAGGGCCGCGAGCCGCCAACGCCATGATGCGCCTGTGGTGAAGATCCTCTTTGCGGGCCCGAGCCTCCACGGCTGCGATCTCGCGGGAACGGGCATCCGCGTTCGACCGCCCGCCCGGCAGGGAGATCTGCAATCGGCCGTTCTGGATGGCGCAAACGTCATTGGCCTCGTCGACGGCGTGTTCGAGACGGTGGCCGCCGTCTGGCACAAGGAAATCCTCTTCGCCCTCTCGCAAGGCGTCGTCGTTCTGGGCGCGGCGTCCATGGGCGCGTTGCGCGCCGCTGAATGCAAGCCATTCGGGATGATGCCGATCGGCGAGATCGCGGAGCGCTACGCTCGCGGCCTTCTCGACGATGATGCCGCCGTCGCGCAGTTGCATGCTCCCGCAGAACTCGGGTTTCTGCCGCTGACGCAGGCGCTGGTCGACTGCGAAGCTGCCATCGAGGCACTGTCGTCGTCGGGCCGACTTCAGAGGGATGAAGCGTCCGCGCTTTTGGCGTCGGCCAGGTCATTGTTTTTCAAGTTGCGAACCTGGCGTGCCGTCATCCGACAGGCGGGCTACAGCGGGGCGAAAGCTGCAGAATTGCGCGCGATCCTCGAACAGGGCGGGCCAGGCTTGAAGCGCCGCGATGCCTTGAGCCTGGTGAACGTCATGACAGGTCTGCCCGACAGGCGGTCCGACGTGAAGCCCGAATGGTCCCTCTCCAGAACGCCTGCTTGGATCAAGACGCTAGAAACCAGGGAACTCTAGCGACTTCATTCAATCGGAACGGCTGTCAGATCTTGTGGCGCGATTAAGACTTGCACCGACCAGTACGACAAACTTCAACGCCGCCTGATGCGGCGTTGAAGTCGATCTCGGATCCTATGGTGCGGACTGCCAGACCTCAACTGAACTGGCGGCTGACGGGGCCCTCGGACTCGTTGACGACCACGGCGACATCGATATCCCTGATCACGGTGTACCCGTTCCCTCGCAGCGTGGGGATCGCACTCAGGCTGGCCGACCCTTCGTTGTCAGCGCTTTCGTCGGCGACGAAGGGTTCAACCGTCTTGTTCTCAGTATCGACGATCCAAAGCCGCTCCTGATCGCTCTTCTGACCGATGATAAAGATCGCCATCCTTGACCCTCCTGCCTCACCGAAATCCGGCTCCGCTTCGTGCATTGGCACCCGAGGCAACAAGGAATGTAGACCGCAACGCAATCGCTGCAAGCCGATTTGGAATGCAAAAATCGGGTTGAACTCTTAACGTGCGAGGGACGAACGACGCCGCTTCGCGATGACAACCGATCATGGCCATACACGCGGGGGTCAAAGTAAATGCGTCCGTGCCGTTTCATCTACGCAGAATGAAGGGCCACGCCTCCGTAGTTCTCAAGATCGATAAATTGACACAATATCGAACAAAGGACAGGGAGTTCGATTTCTCCGAGCTTAGTATCGTAGGGAAGGCAGGCACGATCAGCGGATCGTCGGGAGTATTACAGCTTAGAGCTAAATGGCGGAGGGAGCGGGATTCGAACCCGCGATACGGTTTCCCGTATACACACTTTCCAGGCGTGCGCCTTCAACCACTCGGCCACCCCTCCATGCCGTCGCGTCGCGGGGTTCAAGAACCCGAGCCTTCGCGCCGAGGTGCGCCCCGGACCGGTCGGCGCCTTCTATCGTCGGAACGGCTCGCGTGGCAAGCGCCTAAATGCGACGGCGGGTGATTTCCCGGGGCGCTGTAGCGGCCTTGCGTGCCGGAGTCCGGTTGGGACGCTGCGCACGGTGCGGGCCGGGCAAAGCGCATACCGTTCTCGTCAGGGCGGACGCCGCTCTGAACGGCGGTGTCCCAATGCCTGGCCGCGTTGAAGACGGACGGCGGGTTTGCCATATGATGAGCCGGTGATCGACTGTGGGAGGATGGTCGGGCGACCAATGCTTTTACGCGGAAGTTTGATTGAGCGGTGAACGGTCGGCGACGAGCGGGATGGATTGGAGGCCACTTCGGGGCGGCGTCTGGCGGAAGGGATAGCGTATGCGATGGATCGCGGGACTGTTGAGGCTGCTCGGCTGCATCGTGCTGGCTGCGACGACGGTTCTGGCCGTCGGCGATGTCGCGCGCTCGCTCGCCTCGGACCGCATGCGGCTGATGACGATCGGCGAGGCGGTGACCGTCGCGGGGTTCGGGCCGTCGCCGGAGGCTGCTGCGGCCCCCGCGGCTTCGGAGGCCGGGGTCTTCGCCGCCGATGGACGCCGCGCCGATCCGCTCGCCGTCGTGGCCCTCCAGCCCGCTTCCGTGGTGCTGGGGCTCGGCGGGGCCATGC
>NZ_BBWH01000025.1 GCF_001463705.1 Aureimonas sp. AU12
GCGGGGCCATGCTTCTGGTGCTGGGGCGCAGGCCCCGCCGTGCCGCGGACCGGCGCTCCGACCAGGCGCGTAAGATCTGAAGGCGATGGCGTCGGTGCAGGCATGGCGATTGTTCGGCCGTGGCCCGGACTCGAAGGCCGATGATCGCCGAGGGGGCGCCAGCGGATTTTAGGTGCGGAACGGGGCGGGCCGTGCCAGTCTCGGTCGCGTGTGCCCGGCGATGTCGCGTTCGGGCGAGTCGGGCGGCCGCGACGGGCCGTCCCTGCAACAGGGATCCGCACCACCCATGAAGCACGTTCTTGCCGGCCTTCTCGCCGCCTGCGTCCTCTCCACGGCCGGCGCTGGCGTCGCCGCCGAACTGAAGCCCGCCGTCATCTTCGATCTCGGCGGCAAGTTCGACAAGTCGTTCAACGAGGCCGCCTTCAACGGCGCCGAGCGCTTCAAGACCGAGACGGGCACCGCCTATCGCGAGTTCGAGATGCAGAACGAGACGCAGCGCGAGCAGGTGCTCCGCCGCTTCGCGCGCGACGGAAACTCGCCGATCATCGCGGTCGGCTTCGCCCAGCAGGCGGCGCTGACGAACGTCGCCAAGGAATATCCCGACCTCCAGTTCGCCATCATCGACACGGTGGTCGACCTGCCGAACGTACGCTCGATCCTCTTCAAGGAGGAGGAGGGCTCCTACATCGTCGGGCTGCTCGCGGCGATGCAGTCGAAGACTGGCACGGTCGGCTTCGTCGGCGGCATGGACATCCCGCTCATCCGCAACTTCGCCTGCGGCTACAAGGGCGGCATCCTCGCCACCAAGGCCGATGCCAAGTATCTCGAGAACATGACGGGCACGACGGCGTCCGCCTGGAACGATCCGGTGCGTGGCGGCGAACTCGCCCGCTCGCAGATGGACCAGGGGGCGGACGTCGTCTTCCATGCCGCGGGCGCCACGGGCGTCGGCGTGCTCCAGGCGGTGGCCGATGCCGGCAAGTTCGGGATCGGCGTCGATTCCAACCAGAACATGCTGCATCCCGGCCATGTGTTGACCTCGATGGTGAAGCGGGTGGACGTCGCCGTCTACCAGACCTTCGCGGACGCCAAGGACGGCAAGTTCACCGCGGGCACGCAGACCCTCGGCCTGAAGGAAGACGGTGTCGGCTACGCCGTCGACGACAACAACAAGGCGCTGCTGACGCCCGAGATGCTGGCGGCGGCCGAAAAGGCCAAGGCCGACATCATCGCCGGCACCACGAAGGTCCACAACTACAACACCGACAACGCCTGCCCCTATTGATCGGGGACCGGGCCTTTCCGGCCTGAGGGCGTGACCGCGAGCTGAACGAAGCCCCGCCGGGCACAATGTCCGGCGGGGCTTTTTCATGCATGGGCCGATGGGCGGACGATGGCCCGCACGGCGCTCACGTCGCCGCACCTCGTCTCGACCGCCGGCCGGCCGGATGCTATCGGCGGGCTCCGGCGATGGAGGGAGACGACGATGCGCAAGGTGATCTTCGATACCGATCCGGGGCAGGACGACGCCGTTGCGATCCTCGCCGCGCTGGGCTCGCCCGGTGAGATCGACGTCCTCGGCATCGTCGCGGTCGCCGGCAACATTCCGCTGCATCACACCGCCAACAACGCGCTGCGTCTCGTCGAACTGGCCGATCGCGACGACATTCCCGTCTTCGCGGGCGCCGACCGGCCGTTCACGCGCCGGCTGGTGACGGCCGAGCATGTGCATGGCGCAACCGGCCTCGACGGACCCGACCTGCCCCAGCCGAGCGCGAGGCTGCGCGAGGGGCACGGCGTCGACTTCATCATCGACACGGTGCGCCGAAACCCCGAGAAGAGCGTGACGATCGCCGCGCTCGGGCCGCTGACGAACGTCGCGCTCGCCATCCTGAAGGCGCCCGACATCGCCGAACGCCTCGAGGCGATCGTGATGATGGGCGGGGCCTATTTCGAGGTCGGCAACATCACGCCGGCCGCCGAGTTCAACATCTATGTCGATCCCGAGGCGGCGGCCGTGGTCTTCGCCAGCGGCGCCGACATCACCATGCTGCCGCTCGACGTCACGCACGGCATGCGCGCGACGCCTTCGCGCATCGACGCCTTCCGCCGCATCGGCAACAAGGCGGGCGCGGCGGTCACGGCGATGCTGACCTTCTCGGAAACCTACGATCTCCAGAAGTTCGGCTGGGACGGCGCGCCGCTGCACGATCCCTGCGTCACCGCCTTCCTGCTGCGGCCCGATCTGTTCGAGAGCCGGCACATCAATGTCGAGATCGAGACCGCCAGCGCGCTGACGCGCGGCATGACGGTCGCCGACTACTGGGGCGTCACCGACCGGGCGAAGAACGCCGTCTTCGTGCGCTCGGGCGATGCCGATGCCGTCTTCGCGCTGCTGGCGGAGCGGGTCGCTCGCCTGCCCTGAGACCCGCCTCTCAATAGTGCGGCGGCCGGGTGATCTCGGCGCGGGGCGCGGCGGCTTCCTCGAGTTCGAGAAAGCGCCCCGCCAGCGCCTTCAGCGTCTTCTGCAGCCGGTCGAGCATTTCGCCCTGCCGCGCCATCTCGGCCGAGAGCTCCTCCACCGTCTGGCCCTGATGCGCGAGCGCGATCTCCAGTTCGGTGATGCGCTCGCGTTCGCTGGTGGCCGCGTTGCTCATGCTGGTGTCACTCATGCGAGAATTCCCTCCAACGCCGTCCGCATCGCTGCCGGCAGCGGCGCCGGACGGCGGGTGCTGGCATCGACATGGACGTGGACGAAAAGCCCTTCGGCCGCGGCGGTTTCGGCCTCGTTGCGGAAGAGGCCGATCTCGTAGCCGACCGAGGAGGTGCCGAGGCGGGCGATCCGAAGGCCGACGCTCACCCTGTCGGGATAGCCGATCTCGGAGAGATAGCGGCAGCCGGTCTCGGCAACGAAGAACATCGTCTCGGCGGGATCGGCGGTGAGGCCCACCGAGATCAACCAGCTCGTCACCGCCGTGTCGAAGAAGCTGTAATAGGCGGCGTTGTTCATGTGGCCGTACATGTCGTTGTCGGACCAGCGGGTCGTGACCTCGACGAAGGCGCGGTAGTCGGTCCGGCGCTGCGGCGCGGGGCGGGCAAGGGTCGGCATCGGCGTCTCGTCTTGTCTCGGTGGGCTTCGGGGTCTCGAAGGCCGACATGAAGCAGGGCGCGGCGAAAGGGCAAGGGTGCATTTCGAGCGCTCCCGCCGCTGGCCCCCGCTGGCGTTCATGCGACGGCGTCGATAGTCTCGTGAGCGAACCAGCGGCAAGGATACCGGAATCGGCATGGCGCCTGCGATCGAGCTGATCGGCATCAGCAAGAGCTTCGGCGCCGTGCGCGCCAACCGGAACATCAATCTCCGGGTCGAGAAGGGCACGATCCACGGCATCGTCGGCGAGAACGGCGCGGGCAAGTCGACGCTGATGTCGATCCTCTACGGCTTCTATCAGGCCGACGAGGGCGAAATCCGCGTCGGCGGGCAGCCCGTGTCGATCCCCGATTCGAACGCGGCGATCGCGGCCGGCATCGGCATGGTCCACCAGCATTTCATGCTGGTGGAGAACTTCACCGTGGTCGAGAACGTCATGCTCGGCGCCGAGCAGTCGGGCCTCCTGTCGCCGGGCATCCGCCGCGTGCGGGCCGAACTGAAGCGGCTGGAGCGCGAGCACGGGCTGGCGATCGATCCCGACGCTGTCATCGAGACGCTGCCGGTGGGCCTGCAGCAGCGCGTGGAGATCCTGAAGGCGCTCTATCGCGGCGCCGATATCCTGATCCTCGACGAGCCGACGGGCGTGTTGACCCCGCCCGAAGCCGACCAGCTGTTCGCCGTGCTGCGGCACCTTCGCGATGCGGGCAAGACCGTCATCCTCATCACCCACAAGCTGCGCGAGATCATGGACGTGACCGACGAGGTCTCGGTGATGCGGCGGGGCGAGATCGTCGCGACGCGCCGGACGGCGGAGACCAATGCCGGCGAACT
>NZ_BBWH01000026.1 GCF_001463705.1 Aureimonas sp. AU12
GGACGGCGGAGACCAATGCCGGCGAACTCGCCGAGCTGATGGTCGGGCGCCGCGTGCTCCTGCGGGTCGAGAAGGGCGAGGCGGCCCCCGCCGGCCCGGCGCTCGAAGTCGCCGGCCTGACGGTGCGCGACGCCCGCGGCGTCGTCATGGTCGACGACGTGTCCTTCTCGGTGCGGGCCGGCGAGATCGTCGGCATCGCCGGGGTCGCCGGCAACGGGCAGTCCGAACTCCTCGAGGCGCTGGCCGGCATCCGCCGGGCCGAGCGGGGCACGATCCGCCTGAAAGGCGAGGCGCTCGATCCGACCGGCGATCTCGATCCTGCCGCGATGCGGGGGCGGGGGCTCGCCCATGTGCCGGAGGACCGGCACCATATGGGCCTCGTGCTGCAGTTCCAGGAATGCGAGAACGCCATTCTCGGCTATCACCGCGATCCCGCCTACGCCGCCGGGCCGTTCCTCGATATCGCCGCCATGCGCGAGGACGCCAAGGCCAAGATCGCCGCCTACGACATCCGGCCGCCTTCCTGCGATCTGAAGACCGCCAACTTCTCGGGCGGCAACCAGCAGAAGATCGTGCTGGCGCGCGAGATGGAGCGCGACCCCGCCGTGCTCCTCATCGGCCAGCCAACCCGCGGCGTCGATGTCGGCGCCATCGAGTTCATCCACCGCCGCATCATCGAGATGCGCGACGCCGGCAAGGCGATTCTGCTCGTCTCCGTCGAGCTCGACGAGATCCGCGCGCTCTCCGACCGCATCCTCGTCATGTTCGCCGGCCGCATGGTGGGTGAACGGCTCGCCGATGCCGACGAGGGCGATCTCGGCCTGCTCATGGCCGGCGCGGGTCTCAAGGACGCCGCGCAATGATCGACGCTCGCATCACGCTGGTCACGCTCGGCGTCGTCGATCTCGAGCGATCGGCCCGCTTCTACGAGGCGATCGGCTGGCGCCGCACGGCGGCCGGCAACGAAAAGGTCGTCTTCCTGCAAGGGGAGGGGATCGTGCTTTCGCTCTTCGGGCAGGCGGATCTCGCCGCGGATGCCGGGCTCGATGCGGCCGAACCGCTGCCGCGCTTTCGCGGCATCACGCTGGCGATCAACTTGGCCAGCGAGGCCGAGACCGACCGTCTGTTCGCGCTCGCGGTGACGGCCGGGGCCGAGCCTGTGAAGCCGCCGCAGGCGGTCTTCTGGGGCGGCTATTCCGGCTACTTCGCCGATCCCGACGGCCATTTCTGGGAACTCGCCCACAATCCGTTCTTCGCGCTCGACGCGGCGGGCCGCCTCGACCTCCTGACCCCGAACGAGGAGCCGGCATGAGCCGCCCCTATGCGAAACTGCCCGGCTGGGTGGATCACGGCGTCATTCCGCTCGTCAACGTGGTGGTGGCCTTTCTGGTCGCCGGGCTCGTCGTGCTGGCGGTCGGCGAGAGCCCGGTCGAGGCCGCGCGGCTGATGATCCGAGGTGCCTTCGGCTATGGCGAGGGCGTCGGCTTCACGCTCTACTACATGACGAACTTCGTCTTCACGGGCCTTGCCGTCGCCGTCGCCTTCCATGGCGGGCTCTTCAACATCGGCGGCGAAGGGCAGGCCTATGTGGGCGGCCTCGGCGTCGCGCTGGTGGCGCTCAATCTCGGCACCATCCTGCCCTGGTGGGCGAACCTGCCGCTGGCGATGCTGGCCTCCTTCGTCTTCGGCGCGGCCTGGGCCTTCCTGCCGGGCGTGCTTCAGGCCAAGCGCGGCAGTCATGTCGTGATCACCACGATCATGTTCAATTTCATCGCCGCCGCTCTCATGGTCTACCTCCTCGTCGGGCCGCTGCGCCCGCTCGGCACGATGCAGCCCGAGACCCGCCAGTTCGCCGAAGGCGGGCAACTGCCCAAGCTGGGGTCGATGTTCGAGCGCTTCGGCTGGGACCTCGGCGGCGCACCGCTCAACGTCACTTTCTTCGTCTGCCTGCTCGCCGCGCTCGCCGTCTGGGTGCTGATCTGGCGCACGCGCCTCGGCTACGAGATCCGCACGCTCGGCTTCAGCCCCCAGGCCGCGCGCTATGCCGGCATGCGCGAGACCCGGCTCATCGTCACCATCATGGTCATCTCCGGCGGCCTTGCGGGCATGATGGCGCTGAACTCGGTGATGGGCGACCAGTACCGCCTGCAGCTCAACTTCCCCGCCGGCGCCGGCTTCGTCGGCATCGCCGTGGCGCTGATGGGGCGCGGCCACCCGCTCGGCATCCTGCCGGCGGCGCTGCTCTTCGGCGTTCTCTACCAGGGCGGCGCGGAACTGGCCTTCGACATGCCGTCGATCTCGCGCGACATGATCGTCATCATCCAGGGTCTCGTCATCCTCTTCGCCGGCGCCCTCGAGAACATGCTGCGCCCCGGCATCGGCCGCGCCTACGGATTGATGGCGCTGCGCCTGACCAAGCCCGTGCCGGCCGAGGAGGCGCGCTGATGGATTCGCTCGGGCTCCTCAACCTTCTCGATTCGACGATCCGCCTCTCGACGCCGCTGATCTTCGCGGCGCTCGCCGGGCTCTATTCCGAGCGCGCCGGGGTCTTCGACATCGGGCTGGAGGGCAAGATGCTCGCCGCCGCCTTCGCCTCGGCGGCGACTGCCGGCGTCACCGGCTCGGCCTTTGCCGGGCTGGGCGCAGGCATCGCGGTCGCCATCCTCTTCGCGCTCGTTCATGGGCTGGCGTCGATCACCTATCGCGGCAACCAGATCGTCTCCGGCGTCGCGCTCAACTTCGTCGCCTCCGGCCTCACCATCATTCTCGGCTCGGCCTGGTTCGGCATGGGCGGCGGCACGCCGACGCTTGGCCCCTCCGGCCGCTTCCTCGACATCGACCTGCCGGGCGCCGAGGCCCTGCGCGACGTGCCGGTGCTCGGCTTCGTCTATTCCGGCCTCGTGTCCGGCCAGAACCTCCTCGTCTACATCGCCTTCCTCGCCGTGCCGCTGACATGGTGGGTGCTGTCTCGCACGCGCTTCGGCCTGCGCCTTCGCGCTGTCGGCGAGAACCCGGCGGCGGTGGACACGGCCGGCATCTCGGTGGCGTGGCTGCGCTATCGAGCCGTGTTGATCTGCGGCGTGCTGACCGGGCTGGCCGGGACCTACCTCGCCATCGCGCAATCGGCCGGCTTTGCCCGCGAGATGACGGCGGGGCGCGGCTACATCGCGCTGGCCGCGCTGATCTTCGCCAACTGGAAGCCGGTGCCGACGATGCTCGCCTGCCTCCTGTTCGGCTTCCTCGACGCCGCCTCGATCCGGCTGCAGACCACCGAACTGCCGGGCATCGGCCAGATTCCCCCGCAATTCGTGCAGGCGCTGCCCTACATCCTGACGGTGATCCTGCTCGCCGGCTTCGTCGGCAAGTCCACCCCGCCCAAAGCCGGCGGCGTACCCTACGTCAAGGAGCGCTGAGGGCTCGCCCTCGCGCCCGACCCACGAGAGCCGGAAAGGCCCCGCTCATGTCCGAAGACCTCTTTTCCAAAGCCCGCTCCGCGATGAAAAAGTGCCACGCGCCCTATTCGAACTTCCCGGTCGGCGCGGCGCTGCGCACCGAGGACGGGCGCATCTACGCCGGCTGCAACATCGAGGTCGTCAGCTTTCCCGAGGGCTGGTGCGCCGAGACCACGGCCATCGCCCACATGGTGATGGACGGCGGCGGGGTGATCGCCGAGATCGCGGTGGTGGCCGAGCGCCTGCGTGGCTGTTCGCCCTGCGGCGGCTGCCGCCAGCGCATCGCAGAGTTCGCGCGGCCCGACACCCGCGTCTTCCTCTGCGACGCCACCGAGGGCGTGATCGAGACGATCCTGATGGACGATCTGCTGCCGAAGGCCTTCCCGACGGATTCGCTCTCGTGAGCCGCAGCGCGAGCGTTCTCCTCGAGCGGCTGGGCGCCCGCCGGCCGCGTATCGCCCTCGTGCTGGGCTCGGGCCTCGGCGCGATGGTCGAGACGGTCGAAGACCCCTTGCGCCTTCCCTATGCCGAGATCCCCGGATTTCCCGTCTCGGCCGTGTCCGGCCATGCCGGCGAGATCGTCGCGGGTCGGCTCGCCGGCATTGATGTGCTGATCCTCTCGGGCCGCATCCACTATTACGAAAGCGGCGATGCCTCAGCGATGCGCCCGGCGCTGGAGGCGCTGAAGGCGGTCGGCATCGAGACGCTGGTGCTGACGAATGCTGCAGGCTCAGTCAACGCCGCCATCGCGCCCGGTGAGGTCATGCTGATCGACGATCACATCAACTTCTCCGGCCGCAACCCGCTGATCTCAGAGCCAAGCGACGCCCGCTTCACCGGCATGACCACGGCCTACGACGCGGCCCTTCGCGAGACGATGGTCGCCAGCGCGGCAGAGATCGGCGAGGTGCTGCATCGCGGCGTCTACATGTGGTTCTCCGGACCCTCCTTCGAGACGCCGGCCGAGATCCGCATGGCGCGCGTTCTCGGCGCCGATGCGGTGGGCATGTCCACCGTGCCCGAAACGATCCTCGCCCGCTTTCTCGGCCTTCGCGTCGTCGCCGCGTCCGTTGTCACGAACTACGGGGCGGGCATGACCGGGGATGAACTGTCCCATGCCGAGACGAAGGACGTCGCCCCGCGCGGCGGCGCCAAGCTCGCCCGCATCCTCGCCGCCGCCCTGCCGGAGTTCGCCTGACATGATCGACCTTCAGCACGAAGCGCGACAGCTGATCGCCGCGCTCGACCTCACCAACCTCAACGACGACTGCACGCCAGCCGATATCGACGCGCTCATCGCCCGCGCCGCGACGCCGGAAGGCGCGGTCGCCGCGATCTGCATCTGGCCGCGCTTCGTGGCGCAGGCGCGCGCCGGTCTGCCGGCGAGCATCCGGCTCGCCACCGTCGTCAACTTCCCGGCCGGCGGCGAGGATGTGGACGCGAGCGTCGCCGAGACGGCCCAAGCGGTGGCGGACGGCGCCGACGAGATCGACCTCGTGATCGCCTGGCGCCGCGTCGCCGCCGATCCCGGCTTCATCGAGCGGCAGGTGCGAGCCGTCAAGGCGGCGGCGGGCTCGGCCACGCTGAAGACGATCCTCGAGACCGGCGAACTCGCCGATCCCGACCTCATCCTCTCGGCCTGCGAGGCGGCGCTCGGTGGTGGCACCGACTTCCTGAAGACCTCCACCGGCAAGACCGCCGTCAGCGCCACGCCGGAGGCCGGGCGCATCCTGCTCCAGGCCATACGGGCCCATGGCGGCACCGTCGGCTTCAAGCCGTCCGGCGGCATCAAGTCCTTCGAGGACGCCAAGCTCTATCGCGACATGGCGACGGAGATCTGCGGCGAGGCCTATCCGACGCCTGAACGCTTTCGCCTCGGGGCGTCCGGCGTGCTGACCGATCTCCTGTCGGTCGCGCGCGGCGAGGGGCGCGACGGGGCGAAGGCCGGCTACTGATGCGCCTGCCGCAGGAGATCATCCGCGACAAGCGCGACGGCCGCACGATCGGCGGCGCCGACATCGCCGATCTCGTCGCCGGCATCACCTCCGGCGCGGTGGTGGACGCGCAGATCGCCGCCTTCGCCATGGCCGTCTTCCTGCGCGGCATGGATGGATCTGAGACCGTGGCGCTCACAGTGGCGATGCGCGATTCCGGCGATGTCCTCGACTGGCGATGGCTCGACCGGCCGGTGATCGACAAGCATTCCACCGGCGGCGTCGGAGACAATGTCTCGCTCATGCTGGCGCCGATCCTGGCCGCATGCGGCGCGGCCGTGCCGATGATCTCGGGGCGCGGCCTCGGCCACACCGGGGGTACGCTCGATAAGCTGGAGGCCATTCCCGGCTATACGGTCGTGCCCGATCCCGTTGTCTTCCGGCGGGTGGTGGACGAGATCGGCTGCGCCATCGTCGGCCAAAGCGCCCGGCTGGCGCCGGCGGACGGGCGCATCTATGCGGTGCGCGACACGACCGCCACCGTGGAATCGATACCGCTGATCGTCGCCTCCATTCTCTCGAAGAAGCTGGCCGCCGGGGTCCAGGGTCTCGTTCTCGACGTGAAGACGGGCTCGGGCGCCTTCATGGCCGACATCGACGACGCACGGGCTCTGGCCCGCGCCCTCGTCGAGGTCGCCGGCGGGTCGGGCCTGCGCGCGGCGGCGCTCGTCACCGGCATGGACGAGCCGCTGGCGAGCGATGCCGGCAATGCCGTCGAGATCCGCAACGCCGTCCGCTTTCTCACCGGCGAGCGCCGCGATCCCCGCCTGCTCGCGGTGACCTTGAGTCTTGCGGCCGAGATGCTCGTGCTCGCGGGTCTCGCCGTCAGCGCGGCTGAGGGCGAGCGGATGGCGCTCGCCGCGCTCATTGAGGGCCACGCCGCCGAGCGCTTCGCCCGCATGGTCGCCGCGCTTGGCGGCCCCAACGATTTCGTCGAGTGGATGGACCGGCATCTCGCGCGAGCCCCCGTGGTCCGCCCGGTTCCCGCCGATCGGGACGGATGCGTCGCATCGATCGCGACGCGCGTCGTGGGGCTTGCCGTGGTGACGCTCGGCGGCGGGCGCACCCGGCCGGGCGATCCCGTGGACCCGGCGGTCGGCATCACTGGCATCCTGCCGCTCGGCACGGACGTCACAACGGGAGAACCGCTCGCCTTCGTCCACGCCCGCGACGAGGCGGCAGCCGAGCGCGCCGTCGCCGCGCTGCGCGGTGCGATCACCGTCGGCGATGTCGCCTCGCCCTCGCATGGCGTGATCGAGCGCTTCGCCTGACCTACTGGACGAGCGTCAGCCGGCCGTTCTCGACGCCGTAGCGCTTCAGTTTCTTCAGGAAGCTCATGCCGAGCAGCGTGGTGCCGAGGCCATTGCCCTTGGCCACCATCGCCTCGACGTCGCGCACCTCGACACCGCCGATCGACAGCCGGTCGATCGTCGCCATTGCCACCGGCATCGGCCCGTTGGCGGTCTCGGCGGTGTAGCGGAAGTCGGCCGGCGACAGGCGCACGCCGAGGCGTCGGGCCGTGGTGTCGCTGACGGCGACGTAGGTCGCGCCGGTATCCACCAGCACCGGCTCGGGGCGGCCGTTGAAGCGCGCTTGCGCGCGGAAATGGCCGTCGGCATCGGCGTCGAGCCGCAGCGAGCGCCCGCTCGGCGGCGCGGCGACCTCGACGGCTTTGGGCGCGGGATCGAGCTGCTCGCTCTCGCCGGTCACGAGATCGGCCCGGTAGCGCTCGTAGAGCGAGGGGAAGCCAAGCATCAGCAGGGCGCCGAAGGTGAGGATGTTGAGGATCTTCGACATGGCGCGGCGAGCCTCTGGCGGGCCGCAACGGCCGCGCGTCTCTCAAAGCCTGTCCCGTCGAAGCGGTTCGGCTTCGCCATCGGACAATGCGGACAAAACAAGGACCTGTCGCCTGCCCGGCGAAGAGATCGCCGCTGGACGGACGTCAGCTCATCAACTGTCGCCTGCCAGTCGTTTCCGCATCCTCAACGCGTGGGCGCTGCACGCCGCGCATGGTGAACGAGCGATGAAGTTCGCTCGCGCCCGCCTACTTCGTGCCGTACATCCGGTCGCCGGCATCGCCGAGGCCGGGCATGATGTACCCCTTCTCGTTCAAACCGCGATCGATCGAGGCGGTGAAGATGGGAATGTCGGGATGGGCGTCGCGGAACCGCTGGATGCCCTCGGGCGCAGCCAGCAGGCAGAGGAAGCGGATGTTCCTCGCACCGCGCTCCTTCAGCTTCTCCATTGCCGCAGTCGCGGAATTGGCGGTCGCCAGCATCGGGTCGACGACGATCACCAGCCGGTTGCCGAGATCCTCGGGAGCCTTGAAGTAGTATTCCACCGGCTGCAGCGTCTCGTGGTCGCGATACATGCCGATATGGGCGACGCGCGCGGCCGGCACGAGGTCGAGCATGCCTTCGAGAAGGCCGTTGCCGGCGCGCAGGATCGAGGCGAAGACCATCTTCTTGCCTTCGAGGATGGGCGCGTCCATCGCTTCCATCGGCGTTTCGATCGGCATCGTCGTCAGGTCGAGATCGCGCGTCACCTCGTAGCAGAGGAGAGTGGAGATCTCGCGCAACAGCCGGCGGAAGCTGGCGGTCGAGGTCTCCTTGCGCCGCATCAGCGTCAGCTTGTGCTGGACGAGCGGATGATCGATGACGGTGACGCCGTCCATGCGGGGGACCTCCAGGAAGGGTTGCTCAAGCGCTTCGAGCCTCAAGGCCAAGCTCTAGTCGCTGGCGCCGGGCGCGCCAAGCGAAATGGCGAGGACCGCGAGCCGTTCCAGCAGGCGTTGGCGCGTCGCCTCGTCGACGAAGGCGGCCTCGATCGCGGTGCGGGTCAGCGCCAGTCGTTGCGCCTCGGTGAAGCCGTGCCGTTCAGTGAACGCGTACTCTTCAGTCAGGCTGGTGCCGAAGAACGGCGGGTCGTCGGAGGAGACGGTCAGGCGCAGCCCTGCGTCCCGCAGGCGCTTGAGCGGATGGTCGCTCGGGGCGGCATAGAGGCCGAGCGCGACGTTGGACGTGGGGCAGAGTTCGAGGGTGATGCGCTCGGCCTGCAAGCGCGCCATCAGGCTCGCGTCCTCGATCGCCCGCACGCCGTGGCCGAGGCGCGTGACCTTCAACGCGTCCAGGGTCTCGGCGATGGCGGCGGGCCCGGCAAACTCGCCGGCATGCGCGGTGAGCCCAAGGCCGGCTTCGCCGGCAATGGCAAAGGCGCGAGCGAAATCGGCGGGGCGGCCGACACGTTCGTCGCCGGCGAGGCCGAAGCCGGCGATGTCCGGGTGAGGGGAGCGGACGGCAAAGCGCGCTGCCGCTTCCACCGCATCCGGCCCGAGATGACGGATGCCGACCACCACCAGCCGCGAGACGATGCCGGTTTCGGCCTCGGCCTCCGCCGCGCCGGACGCCAGCGCCCGCACATAGGCGGTGGGATCGAGCCCGGCGCTCGCAGCATGATCGGGCGAGACGAAGAGTTCGGCGTAGAGCGCGCCCGCCCGGCCGATGTCGCTCAGATACGATGCGGCGAGGCGACGGTAGTCGTCCTCCGATCGGAAGAGGGTCGCGACCCGGTCGTAGGCCCGCAGGAAACTGCCGAAGTCGCTCCAGCGATAGCGCTCGCCGTCGAGGAGATCGTCGATCTCGACGCCGTAGCGCCGCGCCTGGCTGCGGGCGAGCGCAGGCGACGCCGTACCCTCGACATGGCAGTGCAGTTCGGCGAGCGGGAAGGGCGGCCGGGTGGCCTCGGCGAGGGTTCGCAGGCGCTCGGTGAGCGTCACAGGAAACTCGCGCCGTGCCGGCCGGGATCGAGGCCGAGATGGGCGGCGACGCTCTCGCCGATGTCGGCGAAGGTCGAGCGCCGGCCGATGTCGCGGGGTGCGATGCCCGGCCCGAAGCCGAGGATGGGCACGCATTCGCGGGTGTGGTCGCTGCCCGGCCAGGTCGGATCGCAGCCGTGGTCTGCGGTGAGGATCACGAGATCATCGGGGCCAAGCGCCGCTTCGAGTTCGGGCAGGCGGCGATCGAAGGCCTCGAGCGCCGCGGCATAGCCGGGCACGTCGCGGCGATGGCCGAAGAGCATGTCGAAATCGACGAAATTGGCGAAGACGAGATCGCCGTCGCGGGCGTCGGGGAGGGCGGAGATCATCGCGTCGAACAGCGCCATGTTGCCGTCGCCCTTGCGCACCTCGCAGATGCCCTGGTGGGCGAAGATGTCGCCGATCTTGCCGATGGCGATGACGCGTCGGCCGGCGGCTACGGCGCGGTCGAGCAGCGTCGCTTCCGGCGGCGGCACCGAATAGTCGCGCCGGTTCGCGGTGCGGCGGAAGTTCGCCGCGTCATCGCCCGTGAAGGGCCGCGCGATGACGCGGCCGATATTCAGCGGGTCGACATGCCGGCGCGCAGCCTCGCAGAGGTCGTGGAGGCGATCGAGCCCGAAATGGGTCTCGTGCGCGGCGATCTGCAGGACGCTGTCGGAGGAGGTGTAGAGGATCGGCCGGCCCGTTGCGATGCTCTCCTGCCCAAGCGCGGCGATGATCTCGGTGCCCGACGCATGGCAGTCGCCGAGGATGCCGGGTAGGCCGGTATCGTCGAGAATGGCGGCGACGAGTTCCGCGGGGAGGGCGGGCACCGTGCGCGGGAAATAGCCCCAGTCGAACAGTACCGGCACCCCGGCGATCTCCCAATGGCCCGACGGCGTGTCCTTGCCGCGCGAGACCTCCGCCGCCGAGCCATGGAGGCCGGCTGGTGTCGGCCCCCCGTCGAGGCCGGCGGACGCGAGGAGGCCCAGACGTTCGAGGTTCGGCAGATGGAGCGGCCCGGCGCGCAAGGCTGCGCTGTCGCCGCGCCCGGCCGCGCAGGCCGCTCGGATATGGCCGAACGTATCGGCACCGCGATCACCGAATGCTTCGGCATCGGGCGCATGTCCGATGCCGAAGGAATCGAGGACGATGAGAATGGCGCGGGGCAAGCGGACTTCCTTCTGACGACGCCGCGAGAGTTTCGCACGTCTTCTCGCTCGCCTCAAAGCGGTGCTGGGGATTGCGCGCGGTCCGGTCGTTGATGGTCAGGAAAACCGACGAGACAGGCGTGCCCATACGGCCAAAGCTGCAGCGTGCTCGTGCCTCCCGGCGCGGGACCGGTCAAAGGCCGTTGTCGCGATCGCTGAAAACGGTGATCCTGGTCACAGTCGCCGCCGCTCGATCCGCCTCAGTTGTCGGTCTTGATCATGCCTTCGCGGGCGGCAAACTGGCCGGCGGCTTGCGCGAACGCTCCGACTTCGTCGCCGATGACGACCTTCGGCTCGCATTGGGGCGCGCAGGCGTAGGTGGTCCGCGCCGCCTGTCGGTAGATCCGAACGGAGTGATCCTCGAAGCTCGTGACGATGACGCTGTCATCGAAGACGACATTGCCGCCGGCCCCGATGACGACGACGTTCGTCACCCCGTAGGAGCGCCCGGTCAGGACGAGCGTTTCGGCATCATGGACGGTCACGTCGACGATCGAGGGATTGCCGATGATGATGGTCTCGGCCGCCTGGGGGATCTTGAGGATGCGGGCATGATCCACCGCGACCTCCAGCGTGTCGCTTGTGCCGGCTGCGGCCGGTGTAGCGGCGGCGATGAGAAGCAGGGAGAGGAGAAGGGATACGCGCATGGACACCTTGAAACTCCGCCGCTTCCCATATCGGATGGCTCGGCAACAAGGTTTACGCCCGCTGAATTAAAAGATGTTTAAATCAGCGTTTACCGGTTTGTTAAGCTTAAGTTATCGCCGGCGTGCGGTAGTGAAAGCTTAACGATGATTTTTAAGCCGTCGGCAATTCGGCCGCGATACTCCTTTGGCATCCGAACGACGGAAGACTTGGGTCGTCGGCAGAGTTACCACTCAGGAGATCACCCCATGTTCAAGCTTCTCGCTCGCTTCAAGAAGAACTCCAAGGGCGCGACCGCCATCGAATACGGCCTGATCGCCGCGCTCGTCGGCACCGCGATCATCGCCGGCGCCTCGACGCTGGGCACCAAGCTCGGCACCACGTTCTCGACGATCGGCACGACGGTCGGCACCGCAACGAAGACCCAGTAAGCTCTTCTTCCGGAAGACTGGCCTCGGTCTAGCCTGTGGTTGTCGTCATGGCGGGTCCTGTGCTCGTCTGGCGGCAACCGCTGGCGTTTTGGGAACCACCATCGTCTTACCAAAGGACCGGCGTCTGACATGATCCCTTCGCTGTCACCGCTGCTGCTGCTCGCGTTTCCTCTCGCGATGTTCGCTGCCATGGCCACGGATCTCACCAGCATGACCATCCCGAACCGGCTCGTGCTCGGGCTGGGCGGGATCTTCGTTCTTTATGCGCTGTCGGCGGACTGGCAGTGGGATGCTGTCGCGTTTCATCTCGCGGCCGGTCTGGGCGCGCTGGCGGTCGGCATCGGATGTTTCGCCGCCGGCTGGATGGGGGGCGGGGACGCCAAGCTGATCGCGGCGGTCGCCCTGTGGTTCGGCCTGTCGCCGGATCTGGCAGAGTTCGCACTGCTCTCGTCCGTCTTCGGCGGCGTCCTCACGCTGGTCGTTCTGCTCGCCCGCACGCTGCTGCGCCCGACGACCGGCCATGGGTCGATCGATCGCCTTCTGGATCGTGCCAACGGCGTGCCCTACGGCGTGGCCTTGGGCATTGCGGGTCTCGCGACATTCGCCCAGTCGGGCCTGTCGCTTCCCCTTCGAACGATGTTCGACATCTGATGATTGCCAGAGTCTGACGAATTCCAACCATCGTCAGCATTCCGTTAACCATGCCTTGAGGGTTTGCGGGGGATAAAGCCCCGTCGGGTCCATGGCGGACCTCCTCTGGCAGGGGTTTGGGAATGCGGATCGCGCGGGTGGCAATCTTCGGCGTCGCGGCGGTGGCCGCGGTCGGCGCCAGCCTTCTGGCGCTGAACCTGGCGGCTCCGCCGCCGCCCGAACCCATCATCATCACCGCCCAGCCGGCCGAACCGCCGATCAGGCTCGTCGATGTCCTTGTCGCGTCGACGGACATCGCGATGGGCGCTCGCGTCGATGACGGACTCGACTGGATGAAGTGGCCGGAAGACGGCGCATCGGCGACGCTGCTGCGCCGTGATGCCCGCCCCGATGCGATCAACGAGCTCAAGGGCTCGATCGCCCGCCAGAGCTTCTTCGCCGGCGAACCGATCCGCGAAGCCAAGCTGATCAAGTCCGACCACGGCTTCATGTCCGCGATCCTGCCGACCGGCAAGCGCGCCATCGCCGTGCAGATCGCCGCCGACACCTCGGCCGGCGGTTTCGTCCTGCCCAACGATCATGTCGACGTCATCATGTCCCGCGAGCGGCCGGCCGTCGGCAACTCGCAGCCAGCCGGCTTCGTCACCGAGACCGTCCTCAAGAACCTGCGGGTCCTCGCGATCGATCAGGCCATCGAGGAGAAGGACGGGGAGCGCGTCGTGGTCGGCTCGACCGCGACGCTCGAGGTCGACCCCGCGCAGGCCGAGGCGCTGACGGCCGCCCAGCGCATGACCGACAAGCTGGTCCTGTCGCTGCGCTCGCTGTCGGACTCGGTGCCGGGTTCGCCGGGCTACGCAGCCTTCCTGCTGGAGCAGGCCAACGCGCCGACGGATACCAAGATCCGGCTCGTTCGCTACGGCAAGTCCACCGACATCACCACGAGGAACTGACGGATGGCCCTTCGCAACCGTTCCGGCCTTCTGCGCTCCGTCGCCCGGCCATTCCTGAACGCGACGCTTGTCGTCGCGACGATCGCCAGCCCCCTGGCGGCCGGCGTCGCGCACGCCGAGGATCCGGTCATCCGGGTCAGCCGCACCAACCAGACCATCGGGCTCGGGCTCAACAAGTCGAAGGTCATCGACCTGCCGCGCGATGCCCATGACATCATCGTCTCCAACCCGCAGGTGGCCGATGCCGTGACGCGCACGGCGCGCCGCATCTACATCTTCGGCAAGCAGATCGGCCAGACCAACATCTTTGTCTTCGATGCCGCCGGTCGCGAGATCGCGGTCCTCGATCTGAAGATCGAGCGCGACATCGCCGGTCTTGCCTCGACGATCCGCAAGTACATCCCGACCGCCGACGTCAAGGCCGAGATGCTCAACGACAACGTCATCCTGACGGGGACGGTCGAGAACGCGCAGGATGCCAAGCGGGCAGAGGATCTCGCGACCATCTTCGTCACGGGCGGCGAGGGCACCACCGGCCAGTACATCCAGACGGCAACCTCCGGCAGTTCGTCGGCGGCCGGCGGCGTCGCGATCGGCGGCGTGTCGCAGGCGCAGGAGCAGCGGCGGGTCAGCCAGATCGTCAACCTCCTGCAGATCCAAGGCGAAGATCAAGTGACGCTGAAGGTCACCGTCGCAGAAGTGCAGCGCTCGGTGGTCAAGCAGCTCGGACTCGATGGTCTCGTCAAGGGCACGATCGACGGTGTCTCCTTTGCGGCGGCGACCGACAATCCGTTCGGTCTCGGCAAGGCGATCGCGGAGGCCGGCGCCGACTTCACGAACCTGTCAGGTGCCAACGATCTTAACGGCGTCTCGGGCCAACTCCGGGCACTCGAGCAGGCCGGCGTCATGCGTACCCTGGCCGAACCGAGCCTGACGGCAATCTCCGGCGAGAGCGCCTCTTTCAAGGTCGGCGGCGAGTTCTCGATCGCAAGCGGTAAGGAGGAGAAGGCGCAAACATCGACGCCGATCCTCAACGCGGCCGGTCAGATCGTCGGCTACGACACGACGCCTGCGAGCGTCGGCTATGAGCATGAGAAGATCGACTACGGCATCGGTCTCGACTTCACGCCCGTCGTCCTGTCGCCCGGCCGCATCAGCCTGAAGATCCGCACCAGCGTTTCAGAGCCGACCTTCGAGACGCCGTTCAACATTCCGAAGGGCGTCGGAGCCGGCATGAACATCATTGGCATCCGCAAGCGATTGGCCGATACGACCGTCGAACTGCCGTCGGGCGGTTCGCTGGTGATCGCGGGTCTGGTGCGCGATGAGGTCCGTCAGGTCATCTCCGGCTTCCCCGGCCTCTCGAAGGTCCCAATCCTCGGGACGCTGTTCCGCTCGCGCGACTTCCAGCGCTACGAGACCGAGCTCGTGGTCATCGTCACGCCCTATCTCGTGCGCCCTGTCGCGAGGCAGGATCTGGCACGGCCGGACGACAACCTGAATTTTACCTCCGACGGCGCCGGCAATTTCCTCGGCCGCATCAACCGCGTCTACGGCGCCGCCGAGACCGCTCCTCCCTCCGGCCGGTATCACGGCACTGTCGGGTACATCTACAAATGAGCGCGCAGACGGGCTACTTCTCCCCTTGCTTCACCGTCCTGGCCGCCCTGCTCCTGGCGGGAACGGCAGGCCTCGGCGGCTGCGCCACGCCGCCCGAAACCGTCGGCACCGTTCCCGACGACTACCGCACGCGCCATCCGATCACCGTGCGCGAGGCGACGCGCGACCTCGACATCTTCGTGGCCTCCTCCGACACGCGGCTGACGCTGCCCGACGAGACCCGCGTCGAAGAGTTCACGACGCGCTTTCGCGCTTCGCGAGCCGCCGTCATCCGGGTTCAACTGCCCTCGGGCACGTCGAACGGCGCCGCTGCCCGGCTTGTCGCCGACAACATCGTGAAGGTGCTGGCGCGCCACGGCGTGCCCCGCTCGCGCGTTGTTGTCACGCCCTATCAGGCGGCGAGCCTTGCCGACGCGCCGCCGGTGCGCTTGTCCTACAATGCCGTCGTCGCGGAGGTGGAGCCCTGCGGGCGCTGGCCCGAGGATCTCGGCAACACCGACCAGAACCGCAACTACTACAATTTCGGCTGCGCCTCGCAGAGCAATCTCGCGGCCCAGATCTCCGATCCGCGCGATCTCCTCGGGCCCCGCGGCATGAGCGAGATCGATGCCGAGCGCCGCACGACCGTCATCGGTGACTATCGGACGGGCGCGAACACGGCATCGGATCGCCCGCGCACCGAATCCAACTACGAATGGTAGGGACCGGACCGATGATCGAAGCTCCCGACGGCGACGGCGCCTACCACCCGAGCGACAGCGACATGCGCTCCCGCCTCGATGCCCTGCGCCCCATTCCGCGCATCACGGTCCAGGCCTTCTGCGAGACCGCCGAGGTGGCCGCCGCCATCGAGGCGGCAGCCGCCGACCGGCGCATGGTGAAGGCGCATGTGCGCGTCAACACCGGCGGCATCCGGGCTGCCGTCGAGCATTACAGTGCAGCGCCGACGCCCAACCTCGTGATCCTCGAGTCGAAATACCCGCCGGCCGAACTCCTCCTGGAACTGGAGTCGCTTGCCGACGTCTGCGATCCCGGCTCGAAGGTCGTGGTGGTCGGACACTACAACGACGTCTCGCTCTATCGCGAGCTGACCCGGCGCGGCATTTCGGAATATGTGGTGGCGCCGGTGCATCTGGCCGACGTGATCGCCATCGTCTCGCAGCTCTTCGTCGCCGAAGGCGTCGAGCCGCTCGGTCGCTCGCTCGCCTTCATCGGCGCCAAGGGCGGCGTCGGTTCCTCGACCATCGCCCACAACGTCGCCTGGTCGATCTCGAAGCTCTTTGCCAGCGACGTGCTGCTGGCCGATCTCGACCTGCCCTTCGGCACCGCCAACATCAATTTCGACAAGGACCCCGCGCAGGGGATCGCCGAGGCCGTCTTCTCCGCCGATCGCCTCGACGACGTTTTCCTCGACCGCCTGCTCGCCAAGTGCGCCGACCATCTGACGTTGCTGGCGGCGCCCTCGGTGCTCGATCGCACCTACGACTTCGAGCCGGAGGCCTTCTCGGCACTCATCGAGGCCGCCCAGCGCGGCACGCCTTGCGTCGTGCTCGACGTGCCGCATGGCTGGAACGACTGGACGCGCTCGGTGCTGCAGCAGGCCGACGAGGTTGTGGTGGTAGCGAGCCCGGACCTGGCGAACCTTCGCAACGCCAAGAACCTCATCGACACGCTGCGCAAGGCGCGGCCGAACGATCCGCCGCCGCGTCTCGTCCTCAATCAGGTCGGCATGGCCAAGCGTCCCGAGATCGACGTCGCCGAATTCGCCGAACCGCTCGGCGTCGAGGCCTTGGCGACGATCGCCTTCGATCCGCATGCCTTCGGCACCGCCGCCAACAACGGGCGGATGATCGCCGAAGGCGATGCCAAGCATGCCGCGGCTCTCGCCTTCGGAGAGATCGCCCATGCGCTGACCGGGCGCAACCCGGCCAAGCGCCTTGCCAAGCCAGCCAAGGGCGGACTTCGCGCCTTCATGCGTCGCCGTTGAACCGGCGGCCTCTCCCATCATGACGAGGTCCGGGTTCGATGTTCGGTAAACGCGGCAACGAGGGCGCTGTCACCAGCCCCAAGGCGATTCCCATCCCTGCTCCCATGCGGTCGGCCCCGGTCGCGGTCGCCGCGACCGTCGCTGCGCCCGTCTCTGCCGCCGTCTCGCGGGTCGCCAGAGAGGAGGCGCCGCCCCCGGTCGCCGTGCGGACACGCCCGGAAAGCTACTACGAGACCAAGAGCAAGGTCTTCGGCGCGCTGATCGACACGATCGACCTGTCGCAACTCGCACGTCTTGAGACCGAGATGGCGCGCGAGGAAATCCGCGACATCGTCAACGACATCATCGCCATCAAGAACTTCGCGATGACGATCGCCGAGCAGGAGGACCTGCTCGCCGACATTTGCAACGACGTCCTCGGCTACGGGCCGCTCGAGCCGCTGCTGGTGCGCGACGACATCGCTGACATCATGGTCAACGGCGCCAAGCAGACCTTCATCGAGGTGAACGGCAAGGTCATCGAGGCGGGCGTTCGCTTTCGTGATAACCAGCAGCTTCTCAACATCTGCCAGCGCATCGTCAGCCAGGTCGGCCGCCGCGTCGACGAAAGCTCGCCGATCTGCGACGCGCGTCTGCCCGACGGCTCGCGCGTCAACGTCATCGCGCCGCCGCTCGCGATCGACGGCACCGTCCTCACCATCCGAAAGTTCAAGAAGGACAAGCTGACCCTGCCGCAGCTCGTCGAGTTCGGCGCGATCTCGCCGGAGGGGGCGACGATCCTCGAGATCATCGGCCGCGTGCGCTGCAACGTCGTGATCTCCGGCGGCACCGGCTCGGGCAAGACGACGCTCCTCAATTGCCTGACGCGCTACATCGACGAGGACGAGCGCATCATTACCTGCGAGGACTCGGCCGAGCTTCAACTGCAGCAGCCCCATGTCGTGCGTCTGGAAACCCGTCCGCCCAACATCGAGGGCGAGGGCGAGATCACGATGCGCGATCTCGTCAAGAACTGCCTGCGCATGCGTCCCGAACGCATCATCGTCGGCGAGGTTCGCGGACCCGAGGTCTTCGACCTCTTGCAGGCGATGAACACCGGCCACGACGGCTCGATGGGCACGATCCACGCCAACTCGCCGCGCGAATGCCTCAACCGCATGGAGGCGATGATCGCGATGGGCGGCTTCACGCTGCCCGCCCGCACGGTGAAGGAGATCATCGTCGGGTCCGTCGACGTCATCGTCCAGGCCGCCCGCCTGCGCGACGGCTCGCGCCGCATCACCCACATTACCGAGGTGATCGGGATGGAGGGCGACGTGATCATCACGCAGGACCTCTTCCTCTACGACATTCTCGGCGAGGACTCGCGCGGGCGCCTCGTCGGCCGTCATCGCGCCACCGGCATCGGGCGTCCCGCCTTCTGGGACCGGGCCCGCTACTACAACGAGGAGCAGCGCCTCGCGCGCGCGCTTGACGCCGCCAATATCGGCGAGGAGGCACGGGCGTGATCGTCGTCGGCTTCGTCCTCCTCATCACCCTGGCAACGCTGGCGCTGGTCTACGGCATTCTCGAACCGAGGCTGCAGCTCGAAAAGAACACCAAGAGCCGGATCAGCCAGTACAAGTCGGCGGAAACCGATCGAGCCACCCGGCAGCATGCGCGCGACCGGGTCAACGAGGTCTCGAAGCGCCGCAAGACGCTCCAGAACTCGCTCAAGGATCTGGAGGAAAAGACGCAGGCGCGCGACCGGCACACCAAGAAGCTGTCGCTCGAGCGCCGGATCGCCCAGGCCGGTCTGAAGACCTCCATGCGCAGCTTCGTCCTCGTCTGTTTCGGTGTCGGCGCTGCGGCCTTCCTCGCCTCGCTCGTCTTTCAGCTGTCTCTGGTGATCGCTCTCGGCATCGGCGTCGTCGCCGGTTTCGGCCTGCCGCGCTGGGTGCTGGGCTATCTGCGCAAGCGCCGGCAGGCCAGCTTCACGCTGGAATTCGCCAACGCCATCGACGTCATCACACGCGGCATCCGCTCGGGCCTGCCGCTCAACGACACGCTGCGGATGATCGCCGCCGACACGCCCGAACCCGTGCGGTCCGAGTTCGCCCGCATCGTCGAGGCGCAGCAGATGGGCATGCCGATCGCCGAAGCGGTGGAGCGGCTCTACCAGAACATGCCGCTGCCGGAGACCAACTTCTTCGCGATCGTCGTCTCCATCCAGTCGCAGGCCGGCGGCAATCTCGCCGAAGCCCTGTCGAACCTGTCGAGCGTCCTGCGCGAGCGCCGGCGCATGAAGGGCAAGATCAAGGCCATGTCGATGGAAGCCAAGGCGTCCGGCTACATCATCGGCTCGCTCCCGATCATCGTCGGCTTCCTCGTCTACCTGACCTCGCCCGACTACATCTCGGTCCTGTTCACGACCTCGACCGGCCACATCGTCCTCGCCGCATCGGCGTTCTGGATGGGGCTTGGGATCATGGTCATGCGCAACATGATCAATTTCGACTTCTGACGAGCAAGGCGGCGCCGACATGGACTTCTTCTTCCGCTCGCTCGGCATTTCCAGCCACGCCGCGCTCGGCATCCTGGTGGGCGTCGCCGTCTTCGCGACCTTCCTGACGATCGCGCTGCCGATGATGTCGGGACGCGAACTCAAGACGCGCATGAAGGCGGTGGCGCTGGAGCGCGACCAGGTTCGGGCCCGCGAACGGGCTCGTCTCGCGAGCGACCGGGACCAGGGTCGCAAGGGTCTTCGCCAGGAGGTCGATGCGGGGTTCGCCGCGAAGGTGGTCGAGAAGCTAGACCTGCGCAAGGCGCTCGTCGACGATGCCACGCTCGTCAAGCTGAAGATCGCGGGCTACCGGACGCAGCGCGCCCTGACGCTCTTTCTCTTCTGCCGGCTGACCCTGCCGCTCGCCTTCGGCATTTTCTGCGCCTTCTACATTTTCGGCATCGGCGTGCTCGCCGACAAGTCGCTGGTCATCCGGATTTTCGTCTGCGTGGTCGCCGCCTATGCCGGCTTCTACGCGCCCAACGCTTACGTCTCGAATGCATCGTCGAAGCGTGCGCAGTCGATCTCGCGGGCCTGGCCGGACGCGCTCGATCTCCTGCTGATCTGCGTCGAGTCCGGCAATTCCATCGAGGCGGCGTTCCGCCGGGTGGCCAACGAGATCGGCATCCAGTCGATCGCGCTGGCCGAGGAACTGGTGCTGGTCTGCGCCGAGCTCTCCTACCTTCCCGATCGCAAGCAAGCCTACGAGAACCTCGTGGCGCGCACGGGTCTGGAATCGGTGCGCTCGGTTTCGACGGCGCTGGTCCAGGCGGAGCGATACGGAACGCCGCTCGGCGTGGCGCTGCGCACAATGGCGCAGGAGAGCCGCGACGTGCGCATGGCCGCGGCCGAGGCCAAGGCCGCTGCCCTGCCGCCCAAGCTCACGGTGCCGATGATCCTCTTCTTCCTGCCGGTGCTCTTCGCCGTCATCATCGGCCCCGCCGTCATCGACATCATGGCCATTCGCGCCAACTGATCGGACGTCGCACGAAGTCGAGCCATGGCTCCCGCATGAAAAAGACCCGCGCCCTCGTTGGAGGGGCGCGGGCCTTCTGACCAAAGTTGATGGAGCTTCGTGCTGCGGCATCGCCGGGGGCGTCAGCCGCGCCCCTCCGTCTTCAGTTCCGACCACGTGCTGCGCTGCGAGACCATCTGGCGAAGATACGCGATGTTGGCCTCGGCCTCGGCGGGCGAGAGCACGGCGGCGGCGATTTTTTCCGCCTCGTCGAAGCGCCCCTGCAGGCCGACTGCGAGCGCCAGGTTCTGGCGCACGCGCGCATCGGCGCCGGGCTGCGCCACTGCGCGCGACAGGTAACGCTCGGCGGATGGCAGGTCGTTGGCGAGGATCGACGACATGCCGAGATTGGAGAGCACCGAGGGTTCGTTCGGCTCGATCACCAGCGCCTTCTCGTAGAGGACACGGGCCTTGTCGCGCTCGCCGAGCTGATCGAGGATCGCGCCCTCGGCCGAGAGCAGACGCCAGTCCGGCCGGTCCGGCGTCTGCGCGCGGCGCACGGTTTCGAGCGCCTTGGGCAGTTCGCCCGCCGCCGCCAGCGCCTTGCCGTAGGCTGCGAGGACATCGCGGTCGGTCGGGTTGGCGATCGCCACCTGCTGCATGACGGCGAGCGACTGGTCGTTGCGGCCGGTCGCCTGCAGCGCCGAGGCATAGGCGAGCCCCGTCGCCTTGTCCTTGGGCTGGCGCTCGTAGTTCGCGCCGTAGACCTTGACGACGCCCGCGAGGTCCCCGGCCGACAGCGTCGAGAGATCGCGCGGGGCCGGCGAGGACGTGGAGGAGGCGACCTGCGGACGGTCGATCGAGCCGGTGTGCATCCGCGTTGTCTGGTTGCAGCCGCTCAACGCCAGAAGCGAGGCGAGGCCAGCGAGCGCGACGGCCGAACGGGTTGCGCCGCCGGGCCGGCGGGCGTAGCACCGCGCGGGCGCCCTGCCGATGCCGGCGGCGCCGTCCTCGGAACGGGCGGCTTCGTACGGGGATGTCTGGTGTCGGCGCATTCGCATCTCGTTCCCGGTGACGGCCATTGCGGGCATGCCGGGGACAATAAGTTGTTAACCCTAACGCTCCGTTAATCCTCTGGAGCGTGGCTAGCCGAGGATCCCGTCATGATCGAGCCGCTGATCGCCGAAGCCGAGGCCGGAGCCGCCGGTCTGCCCGTCCATTTCGCCTTCGAGGGCGAGGGGCACGCTTGGCCGGCATCGGCGCAGGCCTGGGCGAGCGCCAACGGCTTCAAGGCAGGCGCCGGCAGCGTGCTCGTGCTGCCCGGGACGGACGGCGCTCTCGCCGGCGCCCTGCTGGGCCTCGGCAAGCGCGCAACGGGCCAGGGCGGGCAGGGTGCCGATACGGCGCTTCTTGCTGGTGCGCTGGCGCAGCAGCTTCCCGCTGGAACCTGGCGCCTTGCGGCGCCGAACGAGCAGGGGCTCGATGCCGATCTCGTCGCGCTCGCCCTTCTCCTCGGCAGCTACCGCTTCGATCGCTATCTCGCCAAGCCGCGCGACGGGCTCCCGCGCTTTCTCACCCCCGAGGGCGCCGATGCGGCCCGGGTCCTGCGCGAGGCCGAGGCGATCGCGCTCGTTCGCGACCTCGTCAACACGCCGACCAACGATCTCGGCCCCGACGGCATCGAGGCGGCCGCGCGACGGACCGCCGAGGAGTTCGGTGCAACGGTGTCCGTCATCACCGGCGACGCGCTTCTGAGCGCCAACTTCCCGCTGATTCATGCGGTCGGCCGCGCCTCGGCGGTCGCGCCGCGCCTCATCGACATGAGTTGGGGCCGAGAGGACGCGCCGCGCATCACCCTCGTCGGCAAGGGCGTCGCCTTCGACACCGGCGGGCTCGACATCAAGCCGGCCTCCGGCATGCTGCTGATGAAGAAGGACATGGGCGGGGCCGCCAATGTCCTCGGTCTCGCGCGCCTGGTGATGGGCGCCAAGCTTGCCGTGCGTCTGCGTGTCCTGATCCCGGCGGTGGAAAACTCGATTGCCGGCGATGCCTTCCGGCCGGGCGACATCCTGCGCAGCCGCAAGGGCAAGACCGTCGAAATCGGCAACACTGACGCCGAAGGGCGCCTGATCCTCGCCGACGCGCTGGCGCTGGCCGACGAGGAAGCGCCCGAGATCCTCGTCGACATGGCGACGCTGACGGGTGCCGCCCGCGTCGCGCTCGGGCCGGACCTGCCGCCCTTCTACACCGACGACGCAAATCTCGCGGCCGAGATCGAGCGGTCGAGCCTCGCGCTGGCCGATCCGCTCTGGCGCCTGCCGCTCTGGCAGCCCTATGCCCGCAACCTCACCTCGAAGATCGCCGACATCAACAACGTGACGAGCGACGGCTTCGCGGGCTCGATCACCGCGGCGCTCTTCCTTCAGGGCTTCGTCGAGAAGGCCGGCGCCTGGGTGCATCTCGACGTCTTCGGCTGGCGGCCGCAAGCCTCGGTGCTCGGTCCCGCCGGCGGCGAGGCGCAGGGCATCCGTGCCCTGTCGGCGGTTTTTGCCGGGCGCTACCCGCCGACATCTTGAATCCGTCGCCGCTCTCCTGTTCAGTGTCCGGAACGGAGCCGGAACGAACCCGATCGCCGAGCCGGATGGCGGGCGCGGGCAGGGGAGACCGTATGGGGATCGAGATGAAACCGGCGCAGGCGCTGCGTCTTCTCCATGGCAACGCCCTTCGCCAGACGAAGGACGACAGCCCGGACCTGACCCTTCGCCAGACCGCGATCCTCCTCACCGTCTATCTCGAGCCGCCACCGCACACGGTGCGCGGCTTGGCCACCCGCCTCGCGGTCGCCAAGCCGGTGGTGACGCGGGCGCTCGACACGATGGGGCGGCTCGAACTCCTGGAGCGTCGCCGCGATCCGGCCGACCTTCGCAACGTTCTCGTGCGACGCACGGTGAAGGGAAGCCAGTTCGTCTCCGAAATGGCAGACCGCCTCGTCGATGAAGCCGGAGCCCTGTCGCGATGACCCTGCCGCTCGATCCTCGCCTGCACGCCGTCCGGCCGGACCTCGCCGACGAGCGCCTGCGCGGCCGCGTCGAGGCGCGCGCCTTCGTGGCGGGGCGGGCGGCCCATGTCGCGGTGCCGCTGGCGGACCTGCGCCGCCGGCCCGGTGCCGATGCGCCGCTGGAGACGCAGGCACTGCACGGCGAGGGGGTCCGCGTCTTCGAGGACGGGGAGGAGGGCTGGTCCTGGGTCCAACTCGACGGCGACGGCTATGTCGGCTGGATGCCGACCGTGGCGCTGGTCGGCGGCGCGCCGCCCACGGCGACCCACCGCGTCGCGGCGCCGCGGACCTTCGTCTTTCCCGGTCCCGACATCAAGAAGCCGCCGATGCACGACCTGCCGATGGGGGCGGTGGTCGCGGTGCGCGGCGAGGCCGAGGATCACAACGCGGCCTACGCGCTCATCGAACCCTTCGGCGCCGTCGTCCGCCAGCATCTGCGCCCTTTATCCGAGACCACCGACGATTTCGTCGCGGTGGCCGAGCGCTTTCTCGGGGTGCCCTATCTGTGGGGCGGAAAGTCGATGCTCGGCATCGATTGTTCGGGCCTCGTGCAACTCGCACTGGCGCAGTGCGGGATACCCGCGCCGCGCGACACGGATCTCCAGTGCGCCGGTCTCGGGCAGCCCTTGTCCGCCGACACCGCCGCACGTCGCGGCGACCTCGTCTTCTGGCGCGGTCATGTCGGGATCATGATGGACGGGGTCAGGCTGCTGCATGCCAACGCCCACCACATGATGACGGCGATCGAGCCGCTGGCGGAGGCCGTGAAGAGGCTGGGCGCCAAGGGCGCTCCGGTCACCGGGTTGCGACGCCCGACGACGCGTTAACGCGGGTACTGCACAAAAAAGACTGGGCGCCAGAGGCGCCCAGTCTTCATCTCGTTGGGATCCTGCCTTGGCAGATTACAGAGCCTGGAAGTCGTTCGCCGACAGCTTCACGTTGTTGTCGAACTGCGCGATCGCGATGGCCTGACCGGCACCGACGCCATCGGCGTCATAGTACAGGATGTGGGTCTTGGTGTCGTAGATGCCCTGCGGGCCGTTGCCCACGGCGTTGTCGAGGTTGAAGCCCGGGGCGCCACCGAAGTCGGAGGGGACAAAGCCGAGCTTGTCGGAGCCCGACGTGAAGCCACGGATACGGTCGAGGCCGTTCTCGGTCGGAGCGCTGAACACGAACAGGTCCGCATCGGCACCGCCGGTCAGGTCGTCGTTGCCGCCGCCACCGATGATGGTGTCGCTGCCGCCGAGGCCGGAGATCTTGTTGGCGCCAGCGTCGCCCGTCAGACGATCGGCGAAGTTCGAGCCTTCGAGGTTCTCGAAGCCGACCAGACGGTCGATGCCCTGATCGCCGCCGATGATCTGCGCTGCCGTGGTGGCGAGCGAAACCGTCACGCCGCCGGTCGAGAACTTGTAGGTGACTTCGTCGACGCCAACGCCACCGTTCATGGTGTCGTTGCCTTGGTCACCGGAGATGATGTCGTTGCCGGCACCGCCGTTGATGTCGTCATTGCCGACGAGACCGCGCAGGCTGTTGTTGCCGCCGTTGCCGAGAATGCGATTGTCGAGATCGTTGCCGGAACCGTTGAGGTTCAGGTCGCTTTCGGTGCCGGTGGCCGACGTGAAGACGCCGTTCGACAGGAGACGGAGGACTTCGACGTTCGACGAGAGCTTGTAGCTCTGGTTGCTGTAAAGCGGCTCGCCGCCTTCGCCAAAGGTGATCTCGCTCGTGTAACCAGCGAACACGACCGTATCGGTGCCCTCGCCGGAGAACTCGACGACGCGGTCGCCGCGGTCGTCGACGTAGTAGGTGTCGTTACCGACGCCGCCCACCATGGAGTCGGCACCCTCGCCGCCGCTCAACTGATCGTCGCCTTCGCCGCCGAGAAGCGTGTCGTTGCCGGCACCGGCATAGAGCCGATCGTTGCCGGCGCCGCCCTCGAGGCGGTCGTTACCTGCGTAACCGTAGATGAAGTCGTCTCCCGCGGTGCCCGCGAGATCGTTGTCTGCGCCTGCCGTACCAGTGATCTTAGCCATCGTAGCCTCTCAGCGTTCATTCCCGAAGCGAGACCTACCGTTACGTTAAGAAATTGGCAAGCTTACCGTAGTGTGAAAATACCCCTCTGGTGAAAATTAATGGTGAATGCCCCGGATCGCTCGGATTTTAATAAAGTAAAATAATTCTGTCATCGCGTCGGCAGGCTGGCGATGGTGCCAACTGCCGCTGTGGAGACCCGTTTCGTCTCGGTCAGCTTGTGGGACAGATGAATGAAGAAACGTTCGATCGTCAGGTAGCTGATGATAGAAACGACGATCGCGGCAGCAATGATCATCGTCGCGAGCACGGGCCACGGCAGCGATGATCCCTTGAAGATCATGATCGAGGGCACAATCACGAACGGGTGGCTGAGGTAGAGCGAGTAAGAGGCGTCACCCAGCAGGATGAACAAGCGGCTTGAGCGCACAGTATCGTTCAGATCTTTCGACATCACGACGCCTGCAAAGAGCGCCAGCGACGGAAGTCCTCGATAGAGGAACCGGTAATTCATGTCGAAGGCAGGGGTCCAATACGGGCTGAGGACCATGTTGCCGAGGATGAAGCCCGCTAGGCCCAACACGACGAGAGCCACGGCCGAACCCAGGTTCAGCCGGTATCCGCGGACGAACAGATGGTAGGCGACCATGCCGCCGATGAATTCGAGGAGAACCGTGTTGGACAGGAAGCTCGAGAGGACCGTCGCACTGCCGAAAAGGCTGTTGGCGACGACGAACAGGACGATGGCCGCCGAGGCGACGATCTTGATCCGCCTCACGCCGAACAGGATGCAGGCCGCGACGATCGCGTAGAAGAACATCTCGTAGTTCAGCGTCCAGCCCTGACCGAGGATCGGCCGGACGAGCTCTTCCCCGGCCGGGACGAACGGGATGAACAGGAGCGAGCGCAGGAGGTCGGCCAGCGGCGGTATGCCGCCGCCGCGGGGTATGGCGATCGCGGCCGCGAAGAAGAGCGCCGTGTAGAACCAATAGACGGGTGCCACGCGAATGAGGCGACGCAGGCTGAACGAGACGCCCGCCTTCAGGCCGCGAGGCCGGTGCCGCACGACATGTGCGATGATGAAGCCGCTGATGATGAAGAAGATGTCGACGCCGCTGCCCCACGGGACGAGGTCGATCGACCGGTAGGTGGCATCGGGGATCAGTGCGGCCTCGTGCATCATCATCATCACATGTCCGAACAGGACGATGAAGGCGGCGAAGAAGCGAAGGTACTGGACGGAATCGATCCGGAACGACGGTGTCGGGGCTGACGGTCTCACGCTCATCGTCCGGCCTTCTCTTCGATCGCGAGCGCGGCGGGTCCGCGGGTCTGTGTCAGGGGACGCCGAGCCGGCTTCGGCGAGCGTCGCGGGCGGCGAGCCCTGTCGTTGGTCAAGCGCGGATACAGCAGCGTGAAGATCGGCATGATGTACCAGATGATGAAGTCGCCTTGGAACGGGCCGTCATTGTGATAGAAAATGTGCGCGGCGTAGGGCGTGAAGGCCAAGGCGATCAAGGTCTTGCTGCGCATCTTGTAGATCGCGAAGCCGGCGAGCACGAGAATCAGCGCGCCATACTTGTTCAGGATCATCAGATAATAGTTGTGGAGGGCATGCAGCGTCATGGCCAGCGGGTTTTCGTAGTTCTTCAACGTGTCCCAATAGCTGTGCCAATACTCGACGCTGTCGAAGGACAGGCCATAGCCGTAGGGTCTTGCCAGGAACAGGAGAGACCCGAACGCGCGAAGGACGGCCCGGCCCGCCGAGGAGCCGTCGTCCGTGCGCGCCACGCGCCAGCCGAGGTCGGCGAGCGTCAGCATGATGTCGTCGAGGAAGACCACGAAGGGCAGGAGCGTGACGGTGAGGATCACCGCGATCGCCGGCCGGACGAGGAACAGGTAGAAGACGATGAACAGGACGGCGCCGATCAGCGGCGACCGATTGCCGGAGACGATCGATCCGAAGAGGAAGAAGGCGAGCAGCAGCGCGGTCGGCTTGTCGAAGCTGCGCAGCAGATCCTTGTGCTCGACGGCGCGAGCGGCAAAGCCGACCGCGAACAGAAGACAGAGCTGGGTTCCCAGGTGGACCGGACTGAAGGACAGTCCCATGGCGCGCAGGCGCCGGGTCAGGAAGACGCTTTCGTCGCCCATGTCGAGCGGTTGCATGCGCTGCAGCGTATCACGCAGCGCCCAGGCCGGGTTGAAGTGAAGAAACTGGAGGAAGGCGACGAAGGTCGTCAGGCCAATGGCCGCTGCGAAGATGTAGAACACCATGCGAGGTCCGCAGACCCGCACGAGGCAGGCGCCGACGACGACGCTGACGGCGGCCTGGACGTGGATCTCGAGGATCTGGCGTCCGAGATCGGCGGCCGGCATGCCGTTGATGAGGCTCGACATGATGCCGATCGCCGCGCACGCGGCGATGATGCCGAGAATGGTGCGGATATCCTGCACGGCGCGCACGAGAAGGCCGGGGGAGGTGAGGCCGATCAGGCCGAGGATGGCCATCGCCGTCATGGCGCGCAACGGCAGGCCGCCGAAGCCGTATTTCACCAGCGCGATCGACAGCAGCAGCGTGATGAAGAAGAGGGCGGCGCAGCTGTAGTAGAGGTAGTCGCGCCGGATCCCGTCGCGCGAGGCCGGCGGCGCGGCGTTCCGGGCGCGTCGCCGGGCGCCGGACATCGATCGGTGCATCGTCTGCGAGGCCATCATCGTCTCCTTCGCGAGCCCGGAAGCTCCGGCGTCCCCGATCGTCCGGCGGGGCGGTCTGCCAGGGACCCGGACGGTCCGCCGTCAGCCTCAGGCGCTGGCGCGGATGCCGTCGCCGAGCGAGACGGGCACCGCGGCGACGGCCGGCTGCTGGCCGGCAGCCGGGCGGGGAATGTCGAGCACGTCGCAGAAATGGCCGATCGTGGTCTGCCAGTCGTCGAAGAGCTCACGCGAGACGACGAAGGCCTGCGGGTCGAGCATGGCCTCACGGATCTTGTCGGCGAGCCCCTGCGGCGCGTCGGGATCGAAGTAGAAGCGATCGGGGAAGGCGAGGTCGCGGTTGGCGTCGATGTCCGAGAGGATGAGCGGCATCCCCTCCTGGATCGCCTCCAGCACCGCGTTCGACATGCCCTCGTGATGCGAGCAGTTGATGAAGAGGCCGTGGCGGCGCATCTCCTTCAGGACCTCCTCGCGCGGACGGGCGCCCATGAACGAGACGCGGCTCGCGCCCCGTTCGGTGGCGAGCGCCGCCAGCATCGGCGCTTCCGGCGAATTGTCGGCCCCGCCGACGATCGCGATGTCGGGGCAGTCGTCGCCGAGGAGGGCGGCGGCCTCGACGAGGACGCGGTAGTTCTTCTGGACGGTGAGGCGGCCCACCGCCAGAACCGAGCGCGAGCGCTCCGCCAGCGCCACCGGTGCCTCGCGCTGCGCGCGCGCCAGACCGTTGCGGATGACGCTCGCCTCGATGCCGAGGGTCGCCAGATGCTTCTGGATGCTCGGCGTCACCGCGACGACGCGGTGCGCGAAGCGCGCCAGCTTCTCGGACACCTGGAACACGGTCGACATGACCGGTCCCCACTTGGCGAGGATGTGGTCGATCGAGCCCGAGCGCACGACGACGCGCGTGCCGCGCGGGCCCATGAGCCGGGCGAGCGGCGCCAGCATGGCGAAATTGATGCCGAGGATGAAGACGCGGTCGTAGCGCCCCGTCAGGATCCGCCAGAAGGCGTGGACGAGATAGAGCGCCTTGTCGGTGCGCATCAGCTTCGAGGCGGGAACCTTGAGGATGCGCACGTCGCGGCGCGTCTCGTCGCCGGTCAGCACCATGACGCTGATGTCGGCGACGCCGGCGGCATGGTTGACGAACTCTTCGGCGAACTTCTCGACGCCGCCTTCGTGGCCCGAGACGCTGCGCGGGCCGACGATCAGGAGCCGGTGTCTATCGTCCATGTCCCAGTCTCCGCCTTACAGATCGCAACCAAGAGGGAATGAGCAGCAGCTTGGTGTAGGTCACCATCGTGCGCCACGGCGACACCGGCCCCTGGCTTTCGGAATCGTGGATGAGCCGGGCGGCGAAGGAATACAGCATCTGCCGCCGCCGCTTGCTCACGGTGATGGAATTGCCATGATAGGTGCGCGTGACCAGGATCTTCGGGATCGCGCCGAAGGTCAGCCCGGCGCGGATCGCGCGCAGGTAGAGGTCGTAGTCCTGTGCGTAGCGGAAGGTCTCGTCGTAATGCCCGATCGGCGCCGTCGAGGATTTCCGAAAGGCCAGCGAGGAATGGACGATGAAGTTGCGGCTCGCCAGCTCGCGCTTGATGCCGGCATCGTCGGTCGGGCCGCCGATCGTCCACGTCTTGCCCGAGGTGACGTCGAGGCCGAGGGCGTAGGTGAAGAGGAGATCGCATTCGGGATGCGCAACGAAATGGGCGATCGTCTCGGTGGCGCGCGTCGGCTCAGGCAGGTCGTCGTCGTCGTTGCGCAGGATCAGATCCCCGGTCGAGACCGCGATCGCCTTGTTGAGCGAGCGCGTCAGTCCGATCTGGCGCTCGTTCTGCAGGAAGCGCACACGCGCCTCGCCGGCGAAGGGCGCCGACATCGCCGCAAGGTCCGCGGCGGGATTGTCGATCACGACCAGGATCTCGTGGGCCGCGGGATCGGCGAGATAGGTGCGCACGATCTCCTCGGCCCGTCCGTCGCCCGTGGTGGGAATGAGGATCGTGGTGGTCGGCGCTTCCACCTGCCGGGCCGAGCCCGGCGAGGGGGCGGGTGCAACGCTGCCGAAGGCGTCCATTCGAGTTCCGCTCCATTGATGGCTGCCAGACCCGCCGGCCCTGACGGCCGAAGGGCACGGGTGACCCGGCGATCTGCGTGGATCCTGCAAGCCATCCAAAACGGCGTCTGCAAGATGGTCGGCAGAGGACTGAAATCAACCTATCCAACCTGTCCTATAGCCAATTGTGCAGAGCAACACAAAGCGGCTAAGGAGAGGCGAAGTCGCCGATTCCGGTTTTTTCGTCGCCTGGATTGCCGTTCTGCCACAACAGACGAATGCGAGGAGGCCCGAGGCCATGCGTTATCTCGTGACCGGCACGGCCGGATTCATCGGCTTCCACCTGGCGCGGCGGCTGCTGCGCGAGGGCCACGAAGTCGTCGGCATCGACGGTCTGACGACCTATTACGACGTGCTGCTCAAGCAGCGGCGTCTCGCCATTCTGCAGGAATTTCCCGGCTTCAGTCCTTATGAGTTCATGCTCGAGGACGAGGCGGCGGTCATACGGGTGTTCGAGGAGACCAAGCCCGAGATCGTCGTGCATCTGGCCGCGCAGGCCGGCGTTCGCTATTCGATCGAGAACCCGCGCGCCTACATCAACGCCAACGTCGTCGGCACGTTCAACGTCCTGGAGGCCTGCCGCTTCCATCCGGTGAAGCACCTCGTCCTTGCCTCGACCTCCTCGGCCTACGGCGCCAACGAGAAGACGCCGTTCGAGGAGACCGACAAGTCGATCCATCCGATCACGCTCTACGCGGCGACGAAGACCTCGACCGAACTGATGGCGCATTGCTACGCGCATCTCTTCGCGATTCCGACCACGGCGTTCCGCTTCTTCACGGTCTACGGACCCTGGGGCCGGCCGGACATGGCCTATTACATCTTCGCCCGGAAGATCCTGGCCGGCGAGCCGATCGAGATCTTCAACAACGGCGAGAGCTACCGCGACTTCACCTATATCGACGACCTCGTGGAATCGATCGTGCGCCTCGTCGCCGCGCCTCCGGCCTTCCCGGCCGATCGCAGCGGCGAGCCGGCTCCGGCGATCGATACGCTGAGCCCGGTCGCGCCCTATCGCATGGTCAATATCGGCGGCGGTCATCCCGTCAAGCTGATGGATTTCGTCGAGGAGATCGAGACGGCGCTCGGCGTCACCGCGCAGAAGGTGCTGAAGCCGCTGCCGCCGGGCGACGTCGTGGGCACCTACGCCTCGGCCGAGCTCCTGCAGCACGTCATCGGCTACAAGCCGGACACGCCGCTCTCGGTCGGCATTCCCGCCTTCGTCGAATGGTATCGCGCGCACGTCAACTGACATCGCCGTCCTTGCGATGAAACGAGAAAGGCCCCGGCTCGCGCGAGCCGGGGCCTTTTCTGTCGGGCTCCCCGCGGGACGACCGTCCCTGCGGGGAGCGCACTCTGGGCGCTACCAGATCAGGATGTCGGCAGCGGTCAGCGCGAGGTTGGACGAGAGCGTGGCGATCTGCTGGGCCGCCGCGCCGCCGGCGCCGTCCGCGTCGTAGAACAGGCCGCCGGTCTTGGCGTTGTAGATCACGTGCTGGTCGGCCGTAGTGGCCACCGTGCCGATCGTGAACTGCGAGGCCGAGAGCTGGAAGCCGATCGATCCCTGAAGGGCCGTGAAGACCGTGTGGTCGAGCGCGATCGTGTCGTCGGCGGCGTTGTAGTCGGTGATGCGGTCGAGGCCGGCGCCGGCGAGCGGGCTGTCGAAGAGGAAGATGTCCTGCCCCGCGCCGCCGGTGAGCTGGTCGGCGCCGGCGCCGCCGGAGAGACGGTCGTTGCCTTCGCCACCTTCGAGGCGATCGATGCCGGTGCCGCCGATGAGCGTGTCGTTGCCGGCGAGGCCCCGCAGCGTGTCGTCGCCCTCCAGGCCGCTGAGGATGTTGGCGCCGGTGGTGCCGCCGATGACGTTGGCGAGCGCGTTGCCCGTCCCGTTGAGGGCTGCCGTGCCGGTCAGGGTCAGGTTTTCAACGAAGGCGCCGAGGACGAAGGAGACGCTGGACTGAACCGTGTCGGTGCCGCCGCCGGCGCTGCTTTCCACCACCGTGTCGCCGACGCCGTCGACGTAATAGATGTCGTTGCCGTTGCCGCCTTCCATGCGATCGGAGCCGGTCCCGCCGTCGAGCTTGTCGTTGCCGTCGCCGCCGAGCAGCGTGTCGTTGCCGGCGTCGCCGGAGATGGAGTCGTCGCCCGCACCACCGTCGAGGACGTTGGCGGCCACGTTGCCGATCAGGCGGTTGACGAGCGCGTTGCCCGTGCCGTCGATGGCGGCGGTGCCGCTCAGGGTCAGGTTCTCGACATAGGTGCCGAGGCGGTAGCTGACGCTCGACATCACGGTGTCGACGCCGTCGGCGGCCGAGGTCTCGATGGCGATGTCGGCGATGTTGTCGACGGTGTACGTGTCGTTGCCTGCGCCGCCCGTCATCACGTCGGCTCCCGTGCCGCCGTCGAGGCGGTCGTTGCCGGCGCCGCCGAAGAGAAGGTCGCGGCCGTCGCCGCCCGACAGCATGTCGTCGCCCGCTTCGCCCGACAGGATGTTGGCGTTGGCGTTGCCCATGATGCGGTTGTCGAGGCCGTTGCCGGTGCCGATGCTCGCTGCGCCCATCAGCGTCAGGTTTTCGATGCCGGCGCCCAGTACGAAGTCGACCGAGGCGGTGACGCGGTCGTTGCCGCCCGCATCGCTTCCGTCCGCCAGCGTCTCGATCACCGCGTCGCCGGCATTGTCGACGGAGTAGACGTCGTCGCCTGCGCCGCCTTCCATGCGGTCGGCGCCCGTGCCGCCGTCGAGAAGATCGTTTCCGCTACCGCCGAAGAGCTGGTCGTTGCCGCCCATGCCGCGCAGCGTGTCGTTTCCGGCTTCGCCGTAGAGCTTGTTGGCCCCGTCGTTGCCGGTCAGTTCGTTGACGCCCGCGTTGCCGAAGCCGTCGATCGCATTCGAGCCCGTGAGGATCAGCCGCTCGACATTGTCGGCGAGCGCGTAGGAGACCGAAGCGCGAACCGTGTCCATGCCGCCGGTGTCGGAGCCGTCGGCTGCCGTTTCGGAGATACGGTCGTCGATGTCGTCGACGACATAGGCGTCATTGCCGGATCCGCCGGCCATCCAGTCCGCACCCAGCTCGCCGTCGAGCTGATCGTTGCCATTGCCACCTTCGAGCGTGTCGGCCCCGATGCCGCCGGAGAGTCGATCGTTCCCGTCTCTGCCCCAGAGTATGTCGTCCTTCCCGGTGCCCGCAAGCCGGTCGTCGCCGTCCGTACCCTCGATCGTCAGGCCGCTCACGACGGGGGCGGTGACGGCGGCGGCGAAGCGGAAGACCTGCGCCGCGTTCTGCTGGAGATAGGTGATGTCGACGCCGACGAGCTCGACCACGAACTCCATCGTGTAGAGGGATCCGGCGCCGTCGCGGTCGATCGAGATGATCGTGTTGCCGTTGGCGCGCGTCATCTCGACAAAGTCGGCGAGATCGGCACCGTTGAGGTTGGCGCCGGGCAGGGCGAACTTCGGCAGGACGCCGCCGAAGTTCAGCATGTCGCCCTCGGCGATGTTGAAGCCGGTGACGAAGGTGGCGTGCTTGGTGTCGAGGAAGGCGAAGGTATCGGCCTTGCCGGCCGTCGCGGCGACATGCGCGACCTGCTTGGTGACGCTGAGCGTGAAGCCGGTCAGCAGGCCCTGGATATATTCGGAGATGTTGTCGTATCCGTCGCCGTCGGAATCCTTCTGGCTGTCCGCCGTCTTGGCATCCATGCCGAAAATGTCCTCGAACCAGTCGGGGAGGGCGTCGCCGTCGGTGTCGCGCGCGGCTGCGACGCTGACGTTGACGGCCTTGCCGCCGGCCTCGGCCACCGAGTTGACGATCGTGCCGGTGCCGGTCAGCGCCTCGTTGATGATGCGCGTGTCGACGGTGTCGCGGCTGTAGGGGTTGGCGCCGGCATTGGTCAGAACGTGGTTGATGACGTTCTGCGAGTCGAGGATGATGACGTTGCTGCCGCCGAAGAGATGGGTGTCCGAGAGGCCCGTCTTCAGGCCCTTCTCGCTGATCAGCGCGGTCTGGGTCTGGTTGCCGTTCTCGTCGGTCTTCATCGGGGTGAAGAGATTGTCCTCAAGATAGACGCCGCTTCCCTCGCCCATGGCGGAGAGCATGATCGGCTTGCGGCTGCCCACCGTGCTGAGGCCGGGATCGAGCACGTTGCCGATGACATGGACCGTGGTTTCCAGCGTGCCGTTCGTACCGCCGCCAATGGCGATGCCCCGCTCGGACCGGCCGTAGTTGTAAATATAGTTGTTGACGATCTCGATATTCTGGCCGGCCCGGACCTCCGGGTTGCGGTCCATGTTGTCGGCCATCAGGTTCTTGGTGATCGTGATGTTGCTGGAGAGCCCGCCATCGGTGCCCTCCCAGTTCGACACGAGGAGCCCCTTCGAGTGCTCGCCCTTGGTGTGGACGCTCTTGCTGAGGCCTTCGGCGATAATGTTGTTGGAAACGGTGACGTCCTGCATGTAGCCGTTGAGCGAAAGGTTCTCGTCGACGCCCCAGGTGAACGTGTTGTGGTCGATGACGACGTTCTTGATCGTGAAGTCGGTGGTGCCGACCATGAGGCCGTCGCGATCGGCCACCGGCTGGCCGTCGGCATCGTCGCCGGGGCGGAACTTCATGCCCTGGATGATGACCTCGCTCGTCTTCACCCGGATGCGACCGTCCTCGATCGTGATGCCGTCGCCCGGCGCCGTCTGTCCGGCAATGGTGATGTTCGGGTTCTCGATGAGGATCTGCGACTTCAGCTCGATGGCGCCCGACACCTCGAAGACGACGATGCGAGGCCCGTCCACGTTCTCGCAGGCCCAGCGCAGGCTGCCGACGCCGGAGTCGTTGAGATTGGTGACCTTCACGATCTGGCCACCGCGGCCACCGGCCGTGTGGGCGCCGTAACCTTCAGCACCTTCGAAAGCGAGAAGTTCGTTGGACATGGGGTTTCCCTGCAAATGTGGACTAGTTCGCAGGTTATGCTGTAGAAATGAAAGACACGTCGGGAGAGTTGCTTCAAATCGTCGAAACGTTTCATGGTTTTTTTCGAAACGTCGAATCAATTGAGGAGAAATTTGACAGCGATGTTGTGACGCTGCCTTAACCGTGTCGGGCCGCGGGGCGGATCGGGGCGGCGGCCGGCGATGTTGCGGCGCGGTGGGATGCTCTGTAGGACTTCAGCAACCGGTGGACGGCCCCGTCCCTCCACGCCGGTCGCCGGCCATCGATGGAGAGCGCGCCTTGAGAATGCTGTTGTTGCTGTCGTTCGGCGGATCCCTGCGCAAGTGGCACGAGGCCGGTATCCTGTCGCGCGAGATCGAGCTTTATCTCGAGTATCTGCGCCTCGATCTCTTCAGCGACATCGACATCTTCTCCTACGATCCCGACGATGCCGCGTCGCTGGCGCTGATCGACTGCGAACCGGCGATCCGCGCGCGCCTGCACGTGATCGTGCCGCAGCCCTCGCGCCGCGGGCGGATGGGCGCGCTGCGCCATTCGCTCGACCGGGCGCTCGTACGTCGCATGGCGCGGTCCGGCGTTTCGGTGGTGAAGACGAACCAGGCGAGCGGTGGCTGGACGGCACTGCTCTTTGCCGCCGCCGGCATTCCGATCTTCGCACGCTGCGGCTACATCCTGTCGCGCCGCCACTGGAAGAACCGCAAGATCCCGCAGGCTGCGATCTCCTGGGCACTCGAGTTCGCCCTGTTCAACGCCGCGCGCGTCATCTCAGTCACCACCGATGCCGCCGCGGCGACCGTGCGCTCGATGACGTTCGGGCGGCGGCCCGTCTTCGTGGCGCCGACCTACGTCAACACCGATCTGTTCAAGGGCGACGTGCGCGACAAGCCGCAGAGCGACGCCGTGATCTTCGTCGGGCGCCTGACGCCCCAGAAGAACGTCCTGGCCCTCGTCGAGGCCGTGAAGATCGCCGGCGTGCCGCTGACCATCGTCGGCGACGGCCCCTTGCGCGGCGAGGTCGACGCGCTGATCACGAGGCTGGGCGCCGACGTGTCGATCATCCCCCGCCTGCAGAACACCGAGATCGCCGCCCTCTATCGCACGCACCGCCTGTTCGCGCTGCCGAGCGTCCACGAGGGCCTGCCGAAGGTGCTGATCGAAGCCATGTCGGCGGAGATGATCTGCGTCGGCACGGCGGTGCCCGGCATCGTCGACATGATCGAGGACGGTCGCACCGGCTATCTCGCACCCGATCTCGCACCGGCGACGATCGCGGCGGCGATCGACCGGGCGCGAAGCGATCCCGCCCGCGAGCGCGTGGCGGCGGCGGCGCGCGCGCATGTTCTCGCGCGCCACTCGCTGCGGTCCTATGTCGAGCGCGAGTTCGACCGGATCCGCGCGGCGATCCCCTCGCTCGGTCGCGGCGATGCCAAGATCCCGGCCGCTGCCTCGCGGCCGGCGAACTGAGCGTCGAAAGACTTAACGGCAGGCGCTCGAGACGCCGCCGACCGCCTTCTGCTCGTCGCAGAGCCAGCCTGCCAGGCGCTTGAGGTCGCCCTCGCCGGCGATCCGACCCTCGACCGGCGCGTCCACCGGCCGGCTCGTCGGCTCGATCCTGGGATAGCCGCCGGCATCGGCCTCCGTACCGATGATGCGCAATGTGCCCGCGCGGATGCCGGCGATGGCGCGGGCATCGATCGGATTGCGCGCGCCGGGCCGGGCGCCCGCCTGATCGAGGATCGCGGGATAGACATAGGCCGAGGCGCGTGTGCGCCAGTCGTCCACGGGCCGGACGGGTGCGTCCGAGAGGCCGGCGGGGATCGGCGCCTTGGCCGCATCGATACAGCCGGCGTCGTCGCCGATCGCGCGGTTGTCGGCGAGATGAACGTCGGTGCGCGGCCCCCCGTCGAAGAAATCCTTGCTCATCTGCACGATCGGCTGCTTGCAGGTGCTGTCGCCGGTCGCCTGGTAGACGTTGCCGACGACGTCGATCGCGCCGGGATTGAGGATGGTCTTCGAGCGGTCGATATGGGTCGAGGCGCGCCCATAGCCGTAGATGAAATTGTTGATCACCGCCGCGCGGTTGCCGTTCGTCAGGCGCGGACTGCGCTGTTCGCTGCCGGCGAAGATGTTGCCGAGGATCTCGGCGCGCTGCACGGGATTGCCGAGCAGCAGGTTCATCGAATGGACGCCCTTGGGATGCCCGCCATTCCGCAACCCTTGCACGAAGAACGAGTGCTCGACGCGCACGCCGTCGACCAGCCCCTGCAGGTCCATGTTCTCGTCGACGCCCCAGCCCGCCGTCACATGCGAGAGCACGACGTCGCGAATAACGTTCTTGCGCGAGGGCGAACCGTAGACCGAAATGGAGTCGCGGTTCTCGGCGATCTTGGGATCGTTCGTCGAGCCCGCATAGACGGCGATGTTGCGCAGTTCGACCTGGCCGGTGCGCACCTTCAGAGATCCGCCGCGCAGGACGATGCCGGTGCCGGGCGCGGTCTCTCCGGCCACCGTCACCTGGCCGGACTGGATGATGAGGTCCGATTCCAGTTCGATATAGCCGCCGACGGAGAAGACGACGATGCGCGGGCCCCGCTGGTCGAGCGCCGCGCGTAGCGAGCCCGGACCCTTGTCGGCGAGCGTCGAGACGGTGACGATGCGGGCGCCGACCTGCAGGCCGCGCCCATTGGCGGGCGAGGTGGCCGCCTCGGCCCGTGATGCCGGCAGGATGCCGGCCGTGACGAGCGCCACCCCGACGAGGAGGGCGGCGGCGCGGCGGCGCGAGGTCGAGGTCGGGGAAATCGGCAGCATGGTCACTCCGGAAAGGGCAAATCGCGAATGGATCGGCGGACGGCGCGGCCCGGCCCGTCGCGACGCGAAACCGACACAAAGAGGTCGGCAAGCAGGGGTTGGCATGGGTTCATGTTGCAGTGCATTCATATCTGCTAATCGGTAGAAGCCGTCCTTTAGATGGCGCAGGGCTCGCAGCCCTCGATCGAAGACACGGGGCCGGGGCCTCGTCGGGGAACGAACGCGATGTCGAAGAATAAGGTCGTGGGGGCGGACGTCCTGGAAAACGGGGAGAAACGCGGCAAGGCCGGCGTGCTTCGTTTCTTCCTGCGCAACGGACCGCTGGCCATCGCAGCCTCGTCGCTGCCGGGCTTCGTGAACTACTTCATCATCCTCTACCTGACCTATCGCTCGAGCGCGGCGGAGGTCGGCGACTACCGCATCCTCATGTCGTTCTTCGCGCTGGCCGGTCTCGTCTCGGTGCAGGAATCCTCGAAGGTCGTCATCCGCTCGACGGCGATGAACGATCGCGACAGCTACGCGACGATCTTCCTCATCCGCCTCGTCTTCTCCAGTGCGGCGCTGGTCGCGACGCTTCTCGTCTGGGCCCTGTCCGACGCGATCGGCTGGGATTTTCCGCCGGCCGGCCTCATCCCCATCGTGCTGATGAGCGCGCTGTTCTATCCGCTCGACATCTTCAACTCGTACTTTCAGGCCAAGCGCCAGTTCATGACGATGTCGCTGGTGGCGCTGGCCAAGTACCTGATGGCGCTCGTCGTCTTCATGGTGGCGCTCTGGCTGGGGGCTTCCGCCTTCCAGGCGACACTCTGGCAGATCGCCTCGATGGTGCTCTTTCACCTCGTGTTCTTCGCCAACTGGATCGGGCGCGACGTGTGGGAGTCGCTGCGCGCCTCGTTCGACGTCATCGGCCGGTTGAAGAGCAAGCCGTCGCGTGAGTCGATCGTCCTGTCGATCGCCAATCTCCTGCCGAGCTCGCTCGAGCATGTCGACAAGATCGTCATTGGGTCGGTGTTCGGGCTGGAGGCGCTCGGCCTCTACACGCTCGGCTTCTCCACCGGCCGCTTCATCTACAATGCGCTGAAACCCGCGCTCTACATCTACTATGCCCAGTTCGTCGAGAAGATGCCGACCGTGCGCATGCTCTGGGCGGTCATGGTCGTGTTCACGCTTTTCGGACTGGCGCTGACCGGCGCCTTTCTGTGGAGCGTCGACAATCTCGCCTTCATGCACAAGTTCCAGGGCACGAAGCTCGTCACGGCCATCATGTTCCTGTCCTACGGCGTCGCCATGGTGGATGCGATCTACCTGCAGGCCTACGCGATCAACAAGGACACCAACTCCAACCATCTTCTCGTCTCGAATACGATCAGCGGCTTCGGCTGTCTCCTCCTCTTTGCTGCGGCGTCGCAGACCACCGCCTACACCGCGATGATCATCTGCTCGATGCACTATCCGATCCGCCACGGCGCGACCGTCATGATCGTCTCGGCCCTGCGCCGCCGCGAAGAGTCGCGCCGTCTCGTCGACGGATCGAAGCCGTCCGCCGAACTCTCCGCCACCTGACGTCGGTGGGCTGACCGATCAGCGAAAGGCCGGCAACCTTGTTGCCGGCCTTTCTCGTTGAGACGGGCCGATCCCGGCCGAATGACCTGTCAGCGCTCCGAGTCGAGCCGGCCCTCGAAGGCGAACCGGATGCCGGCGGGCTGGAAGTCGATCTGCGCCTCGCCCGCGAAGTAGCCGGGTACCACGCGTTCGATCAGGCGGCTCCCGAAGCCGCGCCGCGTGGGCGGGGCGACCGGCGGTCCGCCGGTCTCGCGCCATTCGAAGCGAAAACCGTGGTCGGGTTCGGTTCGCCAGGTGATGAAGACCCGGCCCTCGTCGGTGGAGAGCGCGCCATATTTCACGGCGTTCGTCGCGAGCTCATGGATGGCGAGCGCGATGCCCATGCTCTGCTGCGCCGTGAGGCGGGCGTCGGGTCCATCGAGGACGAAGCGGTTCGGGCGGTCGGCATGCGGCGCGATCGAGGCTTCCACCACGGGACGGATGTCGGCGACCTCCCAACTGGCATCCGTCAGCATGTCCTGCGCCCGCCCGAGCGCCTGGATCCGCGCCGAGGCGATGGTGGCGGCGTCCGCAGGGGACGTGGCATGCCGCAGGCTCTGCGACACGACGGCCTGCACCATCGCCAGCGTGTTCTTCATGCGGTGCGACAGCTCTCGCTGCAGCACGCGCTGCAGGCGTTCGGCCTCGCGCTGGCGCTCCAGCGCGTGGCTCGTGCGCTCGTATTCGAGCGCGAGGATGGCATTGGCGCGCGCCAGCGCCTCGCGATTTTCGACGTCGCGCGTCGTCTCGTTCACGACGTTCATGAACCCCACGATCACACCGGCGTCGTCGTAGAGCGGACTGTAGGAAAAGGTCCAATAGGTCTGGCAGGTGCGCCCGTTGCGGGTGAGGAGCAAGGGCAGGTCCTCCGACCACGTGCCTTCGCCGGTCATCGCCCGCTCGAAGAAGGGGCGCACGCCCTCGAACACTTCGCCCCAGTAGATCTTGAACGGCGCGCCGACCGGTTCGGGCGGCATGCCGTCGAGCACGGGGCCGTAGACCTCGTTGAAGAACTGAAGAAGGTCCGGGCCCCAGAAGAAGACGATGGGCTGTCGCGACTTCATCACCAGCCGGATGGTCGTGCGCAGGGCGGTCGACCATCGCGTGATCGGGCCGAGCGAGGTGGCCGACCAATCCTTGCCGAGGATGTCGGCGCCGATCGGGCCGCAGCCATGTAGAAACTCGATGAACCCTGCGATTTCAGCGGCTGAAGGAGCGTCTGTCACGCAGGTCGAGTCCGGTCGAACGATGGAGGCGATTGTCAGCTTCTACCGATCCTGCGAACTGGCGCAATGGGCCGCGGGGCCTTCTTCTGGTCGCAGGACGCGTGTGGCGGCTTCAACGCCGACCTGTGGCGGCATGGAAGCCAGCCGCGACGGGTAGAGGCCAGCGGTCATGCGCCTAGCGCGTGGCTTCGGTCTTGTAGCCGGAGAGCGGGTCGGCTTCGACCTGGTTGACGCTGCCGATGGCGACGAAGGCAATGCCGGCAACGAGGAGAAGGCTGCCGACCAGAAGGCCGTAGCGGACGAAACGAATGTGAAGAGGCGAGCGACTGCGCATGGAGATTCCCGTGTTGGATCAGCGGGAAAAGGCTCGATCCCCCGAAATCGTTCCAGCCGGGCCGAAATCGCGGTTACCAGACGCTGACGCGCCAGCAGGTGAAACGATCAGTGTGAGGGGCGGCTCAACAGAAAGGCAAGAACGGCGCAGGCGATCAGGGCGACGCTGGCCAGCGCCAAGGGCGGGGCACCGGACGCCCAGAGGACGAGAAAGCTGACTGCCATCCAGACCGCCGCCAGCACCTTAGCGGGCAATGGGACGACACCGCGCTCCCGCCAGTTCCGCAAGAGCGGTCCGAACTGGCGATGCCGCTCGATCCGGGCCGCCCATTCGGGCGCACCGCGACCGAACGCCCAGACCGCCAGCAGGAGAAACGGCGTCGCGGGCAGACCCGGCAGCACGACCCCCGCGACGCCCAGCGCGAACGCCACCGCGCCCAAGGCCCGGTAGGCGAGGGCGGCGGCCGGGCCGATGCGCGGTTCGATCGGATCTGGCATGGGCTCGCACGGTTTCAGAGGATGCGGATACCGGGTGCGGACGCGGCGCCGGGATCGCCGTTGCCGACCGATAGATATGACGGTGCGCCGCCAGGTCGATCGCCGCGGGCTCATGGGATGAAGATCCCGCCGGGACGATGCGCCCCGAGGATCGGGATCGTGCCACGGCCAAGACGACGGGTTCGACCAGGCAAGAAAAAACCCGCTCGGGGGAGGACCGAGCGGGTTCAAGTCTGAAGCATCAATCTGGGAGGAAACGATGCACCCTCCTTAAAGCATGCTGCACTGCAGCTTGAAACCATCGAGATCGCATGGGAGATATGCGTTTATAGTGGTGCTCGTGATCCGCTGACACTGAAGATCGTCGGCGATCCTCAAATGTCGGAAGACTGTCCCACACGCGGACCTAAGCGCGAACTGGTTTTCGACACGGCGAGGCAGGCGCGTCGCGAGAGTTGCAGGCCCATCCCAAGCGCCATGGCGGCCATCAGCACCACGGTCGAGAGCGCGGCGAGAAGGCCAACGATCGCGAAGAAGCCGATCTTGCGTCCCTGCGCGCTCCATCCGCGGCGCGGCGGCGCGGCCCGCGACGTCCAGTCGGCCTTGGCGGTTTTCGTCAGCATTCCGGCGCCTTTCGAAACGGTGTCCGCCGATCCTGCCTGCAATGGATTGCCATTTGGTATCGCACGGTCACGAGGCCCTCGATCCTGCGGCGCGAAGCCATCCCGATCCTGAACTTTGCGCCGGGTCGCCCCGCCGGCACCCTGGCGTGCGGATCTTCTGCCCCTATGGATCGCCGGGTCCGAGAACCTCGATAAGGTCGCGCAGACGCTGGCGCACCTCCACGTCGGGCAGCCGGTCGATCGCTAGCGACAGGGTCATCTCGCCATTGGCGAGCGTCGTCTTCGGCAGGGCTTCCGGCGGCACCTCCGTTTCGGGCACCCCGTCGAACAGCGCCTCGACGTCGCAGAGGAGAGCATCCGCAAGGCGATAGAGCGTTGCGGCGCTGACGCGGCAGGTGCCGCGCTCGTATTTCTGGATCTGCTGGTGGGTGACACCGACCGCCCGCGCCAGATCCTGCAGCGAAAGCCCGCGCGCCAGACGGTTTTCGCGAATGCGCTCGCCGATGGCGAGATCGATCGTCGTGGGCTTGGCCATGCCCTCGCCCTCCTCCGGTTCTTGTCCCGGAAGCATGACCTGTCTGTCCCGGGGTGCCAAGTCCGCGCCGGCGGACGACGCCGTTTGAGAGCTCGACACCTCTCGCGTGACGCCGACCCATCGCGATCTCCGCCATGGATCGGCGTCGGGCTCAGCCCCGCATGGATCTGGCTTGGGTCCGTAGATCGAACCCGTCGTCGCGCGGGCGCTCGGTCGCCTTCGACCGGTCTGCAGCCGGCGCCCGGACGAAATCTGCGACGCTCGCCTGCAGGGCGCGCACGTCCCGGCCCGCAAGCGCCGTCGCCGGTCCCGGCTGGGTCGTGGTTGCAAAGGCGGTGTCTTCGAGCGTGAAGAACGACGCGCTGTCCGAAAGCCGCCCGGCCTCGGCCGAGAGCTGTTCCGAGGTCGCCGACATCTCGTTGGCTGCACCGGCGTTCGCCTGTGTCACCTGATCCAGCTGCTGGATCGCCTGGTTGATCTGCTCCACCCCGACCGACTGCTCGCGGCACGCGGCTGAGATCTCGGTGACGAGGTCCGCCGTGCGCTGGATGTCCGGCACAAGGTTGCCGAGCATCCGGCCCGCCTCTTCCGAAGCGGAGAGCGTTTCAGACGACAGCGTGCCGATCTCCGACGCCGCCTGCTGCGAGCGCTCGGCCAGCTTGCGCACTTCGGACGCCACCACCGCGAAACCCTTGCCGTGCTGGCCCGCACGCGCTGCCTCGATCGCCGCGTTCAGCGCCAGGAGGTCGGTCTGGCGGGCGATCTCCTGCACGACCTGGATCTTCTGCGCGATGGTCCGCATCGCCTCGACGGAGTGGGCGACGGCCACGCCGGTCTTCTCGGCGCTGATGCTGGCCTGCGCCGCGATCTTCTCGGTGGTGGATGCGTTGTCGGCGTTCTGACGGATGTTGGCGGTCATCTCCTCCATCGCAGCCGAGGCCTGCTCCGAGGCCGCGGCCTGCTCGGTCGAGCCCGAGGAGAGCTGCTCGGCGGTCGCCGCGGATTGGGTGGAACCGGAAGCGACTTGCGTCGCCGACGTTGTCACGTCCCGCATCACCTTGTTCAGCTTCAGGCGCATCTGGCAAAGGTCCGTCAAGAGCGTCCCCAGTTCGTCGCGGCGGGTGTGGACGATGCGGTGCGACAGGTCGCCCGAGCCGAAGCGTCGGACATTGGCGGTCAGTTCCCGGAGGCCGCGCATGATGTCGAGCGCGATCCCTGTCGCCAGCGCCGCGCCGAGCAGCACCGCTGCCGCGACGATGCCGACGAGGATGGCGAAGTTGCGCTCGTGATCGGCCGCGGCGACGGCGAGGAAGTCGTCGGCGCGCCCCTGCGCCCGCTGCGTGAGCTGTGCCATCCGGTCGGTGAGCGCAGTGGCAGCGGGGCGTTCCGTCGTGTCCATGAAGGTGCGCGCGTCCGCGGTACCGGCATTGCCGAGGGTTTGGTCGGCAATGGCGCGATAGGCCTGAAGGCTCGGAAGCAAGTCGGCGATCTCGCGCTTGCCGCTCTCCGTCTGTACGGCGCGCACGAACTGGGCCGCGCCGCTGTCGAGCTCCGCCCAGGACGCATCGTACGCGCCCTTGGCCGCCGCTGCGCGCGCGGGATCGGCGAGGAGGGTGGTCTCGGTGAGGATGCGATGGACGGTTTCGAGGTTCTTCGACACGAGCGCCGCACCCTGGACCTGCTGGAACGGGCGCGCCGCGAACTGCGCCATGTCTCCATTGCTCTTCGACATCGCGTGGATCCCGACGACGCCCATCGCTCCCGTCAGGAGGAGGAGCACCGAAAAGCTCGCTCCGAGCTTGGCCTTCAACGTCAAACGCATGATGAAACTCGCTGCACTGTTTGCTCGCCTTGGGCGAGACCTTGGCCGCTAATTGACCGCGCTTCCTGCCAAATCCAGACCACGAGGCGCTCATGCCGGGGTCAATTGGGAGGGAGGGTGTACGGCTCTTTAAAACGCAATCGCAGGGTATGAGATCGACAACCGCCCGTTCTAATGGGAGCGCCTCGTTGCGGATTGCCGCAGGTCGCGTGGATGCCGGGAAAGTTTGGACTGCGACGATCCCTATGCACTTCGTCTGCGAGGGACGGGGATCGCTCGTTCTCTCACGGTTCAAGGCGTCCGATTGGACAGGGAGGCACATAGGGAACCGTTCAGATTGTACGCCTCAGGGTTGTTGCCCCTCCCGCCAGTTGAAATGGAGAATGAGGCCGGACATTCTTGTCGCGGGCCACTTGAACTCCGTCCTTCCCATGGCATCTTCGGCGAGCGGTGTTGCCGTTCAAATGTGACGGCAACGATCGCTGCAATGCTTGGGCACAAGAACGATGTCGTTTGAAACTGTTCTGGGCTTCTGGTGTTGGGACGTGAAGCGGGACAAGCTCTTCGCGGAAGCAACTGTCTGCGAATATTTCGGACTTCTGCCGGAAGAAGGTGTCGAAGGCGTGTCCCTCACCGCCTTTATCGAGGGGATACATCGGAGCGACCGCAGGACTATTGTCGACCGGATCGGAGCGGCCACTGCGAACGGCAGTCGATTTTCCGAGACCTATCGCGTGGTCAGCGCCAAGCATGGAACGAAGACGATCCAGTCGATCGGGTTCTGCTTCCGCGACTCCAGCGGACGGCCGAGCTACTATCCCGGTGTCGTGACCGAGAGTTCTGTCGCCTACGATGTCGCGCCGATCCATGTCGAGATCGCCGACCATCTCGTCCGCGCCAAGGAACTCTCCGAAGTCGCGCGGGAATTGCTGCTCGGCCGCCTGATCGACGCCGTGCTGCTCGAAACCGGCCAGCGTCTGGCAGCCCGCATCAAGGCCATGGCATCGGGCGCAGCCGGCTCGTCGGTCATCGCCCTCGACCGGCTGGAGGCGGCGATCGGCTCGCCGCACGGCCCGATCGGGCTTGCGGGCTCGATCCCGGTCGCGTTGGGGCAGGGGGCCCCCGAGCCGGTGTCGGACGCCGATGCCCGCAAGACGGCGATCCGCCTGCAGCCGATCCAGATCGCCCTTCCCGCCAGCGAAGGCCGGGGGGTCCTCGTCTACAACGGCGCCAAGCTGGTCGCCGTCCTCGCGCAGATGGGCGAGGAGGCGGGCGACCGGCTGGTCGGTTCGTGGACGATCGAGGCCGGGTTCGACCATATGGGCTTCTCGACCGGCCAGATCTTCGGTGATCTCGAAGAGGCGCAGGACTGGATCAAGCGGCGCGTTCGCTGACGAAGCGACACTCTACAAGGCGCGGCGGCTCTCCCAAGACCGATTGCCGCCTGACGATCCCCGCGCCTCGGTACGCGACCGCCCGCTTCAACCCTCGCCGGACTGGATCCGGCCGCGCACGACGGCGGCCAGTTCCTCGAGCGCTGAAATCGGGACGACGCGAAGGCCGCCGGGCAGCGTGTCGCCGGCTTCCAGCGACTCGACGATCCGCAGCGCGATCCGTTCGGCGGCATAGGGCTCGTAGCGCTCGGCGAGGATCTCCGAGATCCGGGAAACCACCACGTCCACGTCTGCAACCATGTCGATCCCCCGGCTGGCGTCACTCCAGGTTATAACGCCGCGCCGGGGAGTGCGACTCCGCGAAAGCTGCAAAACAGCGGAGAGGCGAGCAGGCCGAAGGCCCCGCGCCCGCCATCAGCGCCCGGCGGAGAGCTGCCGTCTTCGGTTCAGTTGCCGGTCACCGTCTGGATCGAGCCGCCGATGTTGCGGCCGACATCCTCGAGCTGCGTGCCCAGACGATCGCGCGCTCCGCGGTCGACGATCGCGGCCGGGATGTTGACGGTGGCGCCGATCGCAGACCCGACGCCCTGCGCCGTGCCGATCGCCGCGGCGCCGAGCGTGTCGCCGAGCCCGAGTTTCGAATCCGACACCCGGTCGCCCGCGATCAGCCGCGCGCCGATCGCCTGCACCACGTCGGCGCTTTCTGCGAACTTGGTGTGGTTGAGGCTGTCGCCAGCCCGAACGCTGGTGAGATCCACGACGTCGATGCCGCGCTGCGCGAAGGCTGCCTGCACGTCGGGCTGCGTCAGATCGACCGAGCCGAGGCGCTGCACCCCGCCGGCCAGACGCCGCGACACCAGAAGCGCGCGGTCGTCCTGCGAGGTGAAGATGGTGATACGCGCCTGTTCCGGGCCGATCTCGTCGAGCTGCTCGCGAAAGACGTCGACGTCGAGGTCGGGCGAGGCGAGGATGATATTGGTGAGCTTGGAAGGCAGGTGGCCGCGGCGGATGGCGATCTGGCGCAGCGCCTCCATCGTCAGCCAGCTTCCCATCGAATGCGCCATCACCGTGATCTCGCCGACGTCGGGCCGCTGGGCGGCGCCTTCGATGATCTGTTCGAGGCTGGTGCGGGAGTAGTTGGCGCTCTCGCGGTCGTAGAGATAGCCGAAGATCGAGCCCTGCGAGGGCCAGGTGAAGAGGATCGGCGCGGCGTTGACGCCGGTGTCGCGGCTGATCTGAGCGAAGCGGAACACCGCCTCCTCGTAGGTCGAATTGAAGCCGTGGACGAAGATGAGGACGCGCTGCTTGGGCCCGGCGACGCGGCGATACCAGTCGGACGCGCCCTGCGCCTCCAGCGGCTCGACCTTGAGCGTGACGAACTCGGTGGCGGGATTGCCGGGGTTGCGGCGGGGATAGATCACGGCGCCGGGCTTGCGCACGCTGTCGGGCGGGATCGACACCACGATGTTCTCGACCGACAGGCCGGGTCCGCGCTCGCCGGAGAAGACGACGCCGGGCACCGGGGAGGGCGCGCGCGTCGTCGCCACCAGCATGTCGACGAGATGCGCGCCGGGTGCCGAGGCCGGCACCGGGGTCAGCGTCGCGTAGGGGCGGCTGGCGCAGCCCGACAGCAGGACCATCGCGGCGAGCGGCCCGCAGAGGATGCGCCGCCAGGTCGTTTGGCGGTTCGAAGAAGCGTGCGGCAAGGGTCTTTGGATCCTGCGGGTTGGTCGAACGGTGCGCTGGCGCCTATGCCCCTTCGGCGAGCGAACGAGGCGCAGGCGGCGACGGTTGCATGACGCACCGTCCCGGCAAGTCTTCCTTATGCCCGACCACGCGACGCCTTGCCATGCACGATCCGCTCATCGGCCGGGCGAGGGGCCGACAATCCCGGTTCCAAGCGCGGGATGACGCGGTACCGTTCCACACTCACCGTCGATTGCCTCTCGTGCCCGGCCGTCCCGCCTGATACCGACGGACGGAACATCGTGGTGAGAGACGACGTCGGCCGCACGGCCGGCCAGACTGCAGGGATGCTCGCATGGATCCGATCCTCGTTCTCGACGGCGGCATGAGCCGCGAGCTTCAGCGGCTCGGCGCCGTGCTGCGCCAACCCGAATGGTCGGCGCTGGCGCTGATCGAATCCCCCGAGATCGTGCAGCAGGTCCACGCCGAGTTCATCGAGGCCGGCGCGCGCGTCGTCACCACCAACAGCTATGCGCTCGTGCCCTTCCATATCGGCGAGGCGCGGTTCCGCGCCGAGGGTCTGGCCCTGGCGGCTCTGGCCGGACGGCTGGCGCGTGCCGCCGCAGACGCTGCGCCGGGCGGCGAGACCCGCGTCGCCGGCGGCCTGCCGCCGGTCTTCGGCTCCTACGAGCCGCAGCTCTTCGACGCCTCGCGGGTGCAGGACTATCTCGCCGTCCTGGTGGAAGGGCTCGATCCCTCCGTCGATCTCTGGCTCGGCGAGACGCTGAGCCTGATCGCCGAGGGCGACGCGGTTCGACAGGCGGTCGCCGGCACCGGCAAGCCGTTCTGGATCTCCTTCACTCTGCGCGACGACAGCGAGGCGATCGCCGGCGCCGAGCCGGCGCTGCGTTCGGGCGAAAGCGTCGCGGACGCCGCCGCCTGGGCGCTCGAGGCCGGCGCCGGTGCGCTCCTGTTCAACTGCTCGGCGCCCGAGGTGATGGCGGGCGCGGTGCGCTCGGCCAGCGATGTCTTCGCAAAAGCCGGGCGGTCCCTGCCGATCGGCGTCTATGCCAATGCCTTCGAGGAGGAAGCCGATGCGGGGCCGGCCAACGAGGGCCTGGGGGGCACGCGCCAGGAATTGACGCCGGCGCTCTACGCACGCTTCGCCGCCGACTGGGTCGAGGCCGGCGCTTCGATGGTCGGCGGCTGCTGCGGCATCGGCACCGGCCATGTCCACGGGCTGGCCGATCGCTTCCGCCCGTCCTGACGCGCCCGCCAACGAGCGCGCGGCCCTCGGGGCTTTCGCTCATTCCACTGTTCGACTAGACCAATCCACTGCGTACCGTTCCACCCGGCCTTCGCCTCGAGGAAGAGATCTCCATCATGAACCAGTTCCGCTCCCACCTTGCCGGCCCGACCCGGCGCAGCATCCTGAAGACGGGAGCGGCGGGTGCCATGGGTGCGATGATGGCTGGCGTGCCGATCCTCGGCGCGCGGGCGCAGGATGCGGTGGTGACGCCCAAGCGTGGCGGACATCTCGTCCTCGGCCTCGACACGGCCTCCAGCTCCGACAAGCTCGACCCGGCCTTCTACACCGAATCCTACATGTACACGGTGGGCTTCCAGCTCTTCAACACGCTGGTGGAGCTCGGTGAAGACGGCAAGCTACGCCCCTCGCTCGCCGAGAGCTGGGAGCCGGCGGCCCCGGACGGCTCGAAGTGGATCTTCAAGATCCGCCGCGGCGTCCAGTTCCACAACGGCAAGGAACTGACGGCCGCCGACGTCATCGCCTCGATCGACCATCATCGCGGCGCCGAAAATCCGTCGGGCGCCAAGGGCCAGCTTCTCGCCGTCACCGACATTAGCGAGAGCGCGCCCTATGAGGTGACGTTCGCGCTGCGCGAGGGCAATGCCGACTTCCCCTACGGCCTCTCGGACTTCCACCTCGGCATCGGCCCCGCCGGCGAGGATTTCAACAAAGGCATCGGAACCGGTGCCTTCAAGCTCGAGAGCTTCCAGCCGGGCGTGCGCACGCTGACGAGCCGCTTCGCCGACCATTGGAACAATGAGCGCGGTTTTGTCGACAGCTGCGAGACGCTGGCGATGAACGACGCGACGGCGCGCATGGCCGCGCTCCTCAGCGGTCAGGTCCACGTCATCAACCGCGTCGAGCCCCGCATGCTCGGCCGCATCAAGGCGATGAAGCAGGTTCGTGTCGAGGCGACGCCCGCCAGCACGATGTACACGTTCCCGATGCTCTGCAACGTCGCGCCGTTCGACAAGGTCGAGGTGCGTCAGGCGCTCAAGCACGCGATCGACCGCGAGGCGATCCTTGCCAAGGTGCTCGGCGGCGCCGGCATCGTCAGCAACGACAATCCGATCGCGCCCTGGAACCCCTACTTCTCGGCCGACGTGCCGAAGAACGACTACGATCCCGAGAAGGCCCGCTCGCTGATGGCCAAGGCCGGTGTCACCGCACCGATCGAGCTTTCGGTGTCCGACAACGGCTTTCCGGGGTCGGTGGACGCCGCGCAGCTCTTCCAGGTGGCGGCTGAGAAGGCGGGTATCGAGATCGCGGTCAACCGTGTCCCGTCCGACGGCTACTGGGACGAGATCTGGCTGAAGAAGCCCTTCTGCGCTTCCAACTGGGCGGTGCGGCCCACCGCCGACGCCATGCTCTCTCTCATCCTTCAGTCGGACGCGCCCTGGAACGAGACCGCCTGGAAGGTGCCGGCCTTCGACGAGAAGCTGATCGCAGCCCGCTCGGAACTCGACGAGGCCAAGCGCCGGGTGCTCTATCACGACCTGCAGGTGATGCTAGCCGAGAGCGGCGGCGAGCTCATCCCGGTCTTCGCCGACCAGATGATCGCGACCTCGACGAAGGTCGGCGGCGTGACGAGCGTGCCCGGCGGCGGCGATCTCAGCGGCTATCGCATCGCCGAGAAGGTCTGGCTCGACGCCTGAGCCGATCGCGGCCACAGTCGAGACGACGAGCGCCGCCCCCGACGCGGCCAAGGGGATCGGAGCCATGCTGGACAACACGCAAGCGGGACGGGAGCCGGCGCTGACGGCGCCGGTGACGACCCTTGCACCGGGTCATCGCATGGGCGCCGGGCGCGGGCGTTCGCTCGCACGGCTCGTCGCCGGCCGTCTTCTCATCGGTGCCGGGCTGCTTCTCGCCGTGTCGCTGCTGATCTTTGCGGGAACGCAGATCCTGCCGGGCGACGTCGCCACCGCGATGCTCGGCCAGCAGGCGACGCCGGAGGCCGTCGCCGCCATTCGCGCCAAGCTCGGCCTCGACCAGCCGGCGGCGTGGCGTTACCTGCAATGGCTCGGCGGCGTCCTCACCGGCGATCTCGGGGTCAGCACGAGCAATGCGCAGGACATCGCGGTGAGCATCGCGCCGCGCTTGTGGAACACGCTGCTTCTGGCGGGCCTGGCTGCCGCGATCTCGGTGCCGCTGGCGATCCTTCTCGGCGGCCTCTCGGTGATCTATCGCGAAGGCATCGTCGACCGCGTCCTCAACATCGCGACGCTCGCCTTCGTCTCGCTGCCCGAGTTCGTGATCGGCTATCTCCTGATCTTCTACCTCGCCGTCCAGTGGAACTGGCTGCCGTCCTCGGCCGTGGTGCATGACGGAATGGGGGTGGCCGAACGCCTTCAGGCCATGGCGCTGCCGGCGCTGACGCTGGTGCTCGCCGTGCTCGGCCACATGATGCGCATGACCCGCGCGGCGCTGATCAACGTCGTCGCCTCTCCCTATGTCGAGACGGCGGAGCTCAAGGGCCTGTCGCGCGCACGGGTGCTCTGGGTCCATGCGCTCCTCAACGCGCTCGGGCCCATCATCAACGTCGTAGCGCTCAATCTGGCCTATCTCGTGGTGGGCGTCGTCGTGGTCGAGGTCATCTTCGTCTATCCCGGCATGGGCCAGTACATGGTGGACCACGTGACGAAGCGCGACGTTCCGGTGGTGCAGGCCTGCGGGCTGATCTTCGCGGGCGTCTATATCGGCCTCAACATCCTCGCCGATCTCGCCGCCATCATCGCCAATCCACGCCTTCGCCACAGGAGCTGACGCCGTGCCCCGTCCCAGCCTGCCGGCGGCGCTCGCCCTTCTCGTGCTCGCGCTCATGGTGATCGCCGCCGTCTTCGCGCCGCTGATCGCGCCCCATTCGGCCTCCGAGCCGGTCGGCGATCTCTGGATGCCGGCCTCTCCGGAAGCGCTGCTCGGCACCGACAATATCGGCCGCGACCTTCTCTCCCGCGTCATCTGGGGCGCCCGCATCACCTTCGCGATCGCCGGCGCGGCGACGATCCTCGCCTTCGCGCTCGGCATGACGCTCGGCTTTCTGGCGGCGGTGCGCGGCGGCGCGGTGGATCTCGTTCTCTCGCGCGGCAATGACCTTCTCATGGCCGTGCCGACGCTGATCTTCGCGCTCGTGGTGCTTTCCGTCCTGCCGAAAAACGCCATCGTGCTGATCGCGGTGATGGGCGTCCTTGATTCAACCCGCGTCTTCCGCATCGCCCGCTCTCTCGCCGCTGATCTCGCGGTGTCGGATTTCGTCGAGGTCGCGCGCATGCGGGGCGAGGGCTGGGGCTGGATCGTGTTCCGCGAGATCCTGCCGAATGCGGCGACACCGCTTCTGGCCGAACTCGGCCTGCGCTTCACCTTCGCCGTGCTCTTCCTCTCGACGCTCTCCTTCCTCGGCCTCGGCGTGCAGCCGCCGGCCACCGACTGGGGCGGGCTGGTGCGCGAGAACACCGACGGGCTGGTCTTCGGCGTCAACGCCGCCCTCGTGCCGGGCGCGGCCATCGCGATCCTCGCGATCTCGGTCAATCTCGTCGCCGACTGGGTGATGACCCGAACCTCCAGCCTGCGGGGAGGGCGCGGCGATGCATGAGCCGCTCCTCGACATCCGCCATCTCACGATCGTCGCCCGCAACCGCGCGGGCTGGGGCCGCACGGTCGAGACGCCGATCGTCGACGACGTCTCCTTCACGCTGGAGCGGGGCCGCGTGATCGGCCTCATCGGCGAAAGCGGCGCCGGCAAGTCCACCATCGGGCTGGCCGCGCTCGGTCGCCAGCGGCCGGGGCTGCATGTCGCCGGCGGCGAAATCCGACTCGCCGGCCGGAACCTCGTCGGTCTCGCGCCCGCAGCGCTGCGCCGGCTTCGCGGCGAGAGCGTCGCCTATGTCGCGCAGTCGGCGGCGGCGGCGTTCAACCCGGCCTATCCGCTGCTGGCGCAGGTGATCGAGACCACCGTCCGCCACGGGCGGGCGACGCGGGCGCAGGCCGAGGCGCGAGCGCGCGATCTCTTCCGTCTGCTGGCGCTGCCCGAGCCCGAGCGCTTCGGAGACCGCTACCCCCATCAGGCCTCGGGCGGCCAGTTGCAGCGGGCGATGACGGCGATGGCGCTCTGTGCCGAACCCGCGCTCGTGGTCTTCGACGAGCCCACCACGGCGCTCGACGTGACCACGCAGATCGAGGTTCTCGCTGCCATCCGCGCCGCGATCGAGGACACCGGCACGGCGGCGATCTACATCACCCACGACCTCGCGCTCATCGCCCAGATCGCCGACGACATTCTCGTGCTGCGGGGCGGGCGCACCGTCGAGGCCGGCCCGCGCGAGGCGATCATCGAGCGCCCGCGCGAGGACTACACCCGCCGTCTTCTCGCCGCCCGCCGGACCGACGGGCCGGCCTCGATCGGCGAGCCCGCACCCGTTCTCGAAATCGCGTGGCTGGACGCCGGCTACGGCAACACCCCGATCCTTCACGGCATCGACCTGACGGTGGAGCGTGGACGCACGCTGGCCGTGGTCGGCGAATCCGGGTCGGGCAAGTCGACGCTGGCGCGGGTCGTCACCGGCCTGCTGCCACCCGGTGCGGGCACGATGCACTTCGACGGCCGGCCGCTCGCAGGGAGCCTTCGTCAGCGCACCAAGGACGAGCTGCGGCGCATCCAGATCGTCAACCAGATCCCCGATCTCGCGCTCAATCCGCGCCAGAGCGTCGGCGAGATCGTCGGCCGTCCGCTCACCTTCTATTTCGGGCTGCGCGGCGCCGAGCGCCGCCGCCGCGTCGAGGCGCTCTGCGACAGCATCGAACTGCCGGCCTCGCTTCTCGCGCGCTATCCGGCCGAACTCTCCGGCGGCCAGAAACAGCGCGTCTGCATCGCCCGCGCGCTTGCCGCCGAGCCCGAGCTCATCGTCTGCGACGAGCCGACCTCGGCGCTCGATCCGCTCGTCGCCGAAGGGGTGCTCAAGCTACTCGCCCGCCTGCAGGCCGAGCGCGGTGTCTCCTACCTCTTCATCACCCACGACCTCGCCACGGTGGATGCGATCGCTCACTCGGTGGCGGTCATGCGCGAGGGGCGGATCCTGCGCTCCGGGCCGCGCCAGACGGTGCTCTCGCCGCCCTTCGATCCCTACACGCAGGCGCTTCTCGCCAGCGTCCCGCAGATGCGGATCGGCTGGCTCGACGGCGTCCTTGCCGGGCGAAGCCTCGGCGGCGTGAAGGTGCAGAGCTAGGCACCTATCCCGCCGACCGACAGCGGATAGATCGCGGTGAAGCCGGTGTCGGGTATGTCGATCAGGTGGCAGTCGACGCCGTAGACGGCCCGCAGCGTTTCCGGCGTCAGGACGCTGCGGGTCGCACCCGCACCTTGCACCCGTCCCCCCGCCAGGAGCAGCGTCGAGGCGGCGTAGCGGGTGGCGAGGTTCAGGTCGTGCAGGATCGTCAGCGTCACCACCTCGTGGCGCCGCGTGTAGTCGGCGACGGCCGCCAGCATCTGCAGCTGGTTGGCGAGATCGAGCGCCGAGGTCGGCTCGTCGAGCAGCAGGAGGCGCGGGCGCCGCACGAGCGCCAGCGCCAGCGCGATCATCTGCCGCTCGCCGCCTGAAAGGGTGGCGGGCCGGGCGCGGGCGAAGCGCGTCAGCTTGAGCGTCTCGAGGATTTCCTCGGCCTGCGCCAAGCTGTGCGCCTGCGTGCGCCAGGAGCGCCGCCCGCCGTTCTGCGCCAGCAGCATCAGTTCGAACACGCTCAGCTGGACGTTGAGATGCGTCACGTCCTGCGCGACGTAGCCGACGAGGCGCGCTCGCTGCGCCAGGCTCGCCCTGGCGAGATCGATGCCGCCGAGATGCAGCCGCCCGGTAGCGGGCCGAAGGCCGCAGAGGCCCTTCATGAAAGTCGACTTGCCCGCGCCGTTCGGGCCGAGCACGGCCAGGATCTCACCGGGCGCCGCCGAGACGCTGACGTCCCGCACGATCTCCCGCCGGCCGATAGCGACGCCGTAACCTTCGAGGACGAGGCTCATCGGTCCAGCCCCCGCGTCTGGCGCAGCACGAGAAAGATGAAGAAGGGCAGGCCGGTCAGCGACGTCACCATGCCGAGCGGCAGCACCGCGCCGGGAACGATCGTCTTCGTCGCCAGCGAGGCGAGGACGGCGAAGACCGCGCCGACCGCGATCGTCGCCGCAATGGTAAACCGGTGATCCTCGCCGACGAGCATGCGCGCGACGTGCGGCCCGACCAGCCCGATGAAGCCGATGATGCCGACGACCGCGGTGACGGCGCCGGCGAGAAGCGCCGAGAGCGCCAGCATGAGGATGCGCAGCCGTCGAACGCGCACGCCGAACACCGCCGCTTCCTCGCCGAAGGAGCGCATCGCCGTCAGCGACCAGGCATTGATCATCACCAGCGGAAGCGCGGCGAGGCAGAGGCCTCCGGCGATCGCGACCTTCAGCCAGGTGGCGCGCTGCAGCGAGCCCATCAGCCAGAAGACGATGCTTTGCAGCTGGTCGACGCTCGCCATGTACTGAACGAGCGAGAGGAGCGAGGAAAAGACGAAATGCAGGGCGATGCCGAGCAGCGTGATCGATTGGACGCTCGTTCCCCCGCGCGATAGCGCGAGAACGAGGCCCGCCGCCAGCAGCGCGAAGAGAAAGGCGTTGACGGCCGTGACGAGTTCGGGCGGCAGGAAGGGCAGGGCGGAGGTCACCGAGACGCTGAAGCCGAGCGACAGCGCGGCGCCGAAGCCGGCGGCCGAGGAGACGCCGAGCGTGAACGGCTCGGCCAGCGGATTGTCGAGGATGGTCTGCATCAGCAGCCCCGACAGCGACAGGCTGACGCCGGTGACGAGCGCCATCAACGTCATCGGCATGCGCAGGTCCCAGACGATGAACCGTGTGGCAGCTTCTGCCGATCCCGGCCACAGCAGCGCCTCGGCCACCTCGCGCAGCGACAGCGTGCCCGAGCCGACCGCGATGTCGACGATGAACGTGCCGGCGGCGACCACCAGCAGGCCGGCGATGATCGCGATCCGCCGCGCGACCGAATGTCCGTAATCCCAGCTGGCGTCGCGCAACGCATCGCCGGAAAGAGGGGCGGGGATCGATGAGGCCATGACAATCCGGGGTGGTCGATGTCGGGACGGGCAAACCGCATCGAACGGGCCGCCTCGAAAGGCTGGCCCGTTCGGGTGAAGTTCCGGTTCGGTCGCGCGTGCCAGCCGTCAGTTGGCGGCGGGAGCCTTGGCGCCGAGGACGATCGGCAGATCCGCGGGCAGGCCGGTGAAGCGGCCGATCAGCGTCTTGAGGTCGGCGTCGGGATCGAGATCGGCGAAGCGCTCGGGATAGAAGGCTTTGGCCATGGATTCCACGGCGTAGATGTTCCAGGCGCTGGCGTAGAGCTGGTGGTAGAGGCCGTAGACGCGGTTGGTCTCGACGGCCTTCACATGCTCGAAGCCGGGACGGGCCACCAGCTTGCCGAGGGCGGCCTCGACGTCGGCCTTTGCTGCGCCGATGCCGAAGCCCGGCGAGACCGAGCCTTCGTTGCTAAAGGGCGATCCGGTCATCACGAACACGTCCGGCTGCGAAGCGATCAGCGTTTCCGTGGTGATGTCGCCGGTGCGGCCCTTCACGAGGGTGGTGCCGAGATTGTCGCCGCCGGCCGCCGTCACGAGCTTGCCCCAGTAGACGTCGCCATGGGTGAAGCAGCAGGAATCAAGGCCCTTCTGGCCGGCCTTCGCCTCGACGAACACCTTCGGCCGGGTCGTGCCCGCGATGCCGGCCGCAACGCTGGCCATGCGCGCGGCGTAGAAATCGGTATAGGCCTTGGCCTCCGCCTCGCGGTTCAGGACGCGGCCGAGGAGGTCGATGGTCTTCGGCGCATTCAGCGTCGGCTCCATCTCGGTGTCGATGAGGAGGATGGGAATGCCCAGCGTCTTCAAGCGGTCGAAGATCGCGGCATCGTCCAGCGCCTGCCGGACGCGGGTCTGGAAGATCAGGAGATCGGGCTTGGTGGCGGCGACCTGCTCGAGATTGACCTGTCCCTCGTCGCCGAACTTCATGTCGATGGGCTTCGCCGAACTGTCCGGCCACTGCGTCTGAAAGGCGGCCCAGGAGCGCGGATCGGAACGCGACAGGATGTTGTTCCAGGCGACGATGCGGCGGAAGGGATCCTGCCGGTCAAGCAGCGCCAGTGCGAAGAGGTCGCGTCCGTCCTGAACCACGATCCGCTGCGGCTCGGCGGCGATCTCGACCTCGCGGCCGGCGAGATCGGTGACCGTGAGCGGATAGTCGGTCGCCTGAGCGGGGGCGGCCGCGAGCGCGCAGGCACAAAGCGCAATCGCGCGAACAAGATGCGAGATCATAAGGGAGTAGTCCTTTCCAGACTCGAGCGTTCGCGAAGACCGCCGCCCTCCCACGCGAGCGTCTTCGTAGTATCGTGACGCCGCAGCGTCAGTTTCGCTTGTGTCGTCAAAAGTGGACGGCGTCAATCATATTTATAGGACGCGTCGTTTAGAGATCGCGAAGGCGCCAAGCGTTCGAACTTGTTTGGAATCATTCCGATGAGCGGTGGCGCTGCTGGGTTGAAGCGAGCGCGCGCGTCGCGTGTACTTCGGCGCGCGTTCGGTCGAAGGGCGGCGCGGCCCTTCGCTCAGAGGCTGAAAGCGTCGCGGAAGCGCTGGAGCGCCAGTTCGTCGTTGTCGAGGGGCCACGCCTCGAGGCCGATGACGCCGCGATAGCCCATGGCCTCTAGGGCGCGCGCGATGGCAGGATAGTGGATCTCGCCGGTGCCGGGCTCGTGCCGGCCGGGAACGTCGGCGACCTGAATCTCGCCGATATGGGGCAGCGCCCGGCGGCAGAGTTCGATCAGGTTCCCTTCGCCGATCTGCGCATGGTAGAGATCGAGGTTCAGTTTCAGCGATGGGCGGTTCACCGCCTCCACCAGCGCGATCGTGTCGGCCGCCTTCGCGAAGGGTGTCCGGGGATGGTCCACCGCCTCGTTGAGATTTTCGAGGACGAAGGTGACGCCCTCGCGCTCGCCGAGATCGGCGATGCGGCGCAGCGTGTCGACGGCCTTCAGCCACATCGTCCCGGTCACGACCTCGGATTTCACCACCGGCAGGCCCTGTCCGTCGAGTCCGGTGCCGTGCAGGTTGAGGCGCGGGCAGTCCAGCTCCTTCGCCACCGGGATCGACAGGGCGGCGGTGCGCAGCAACTCGTCGGCGCCCGCGTCATCGGCGAGCGTGCCGGTGACGTAGCCGGTCATCGAGGAGAAGGTCGCGCCGGAGCGCGCGAGGCCCGCGATGTCGTGCTTCGTCCAGTCCCAGATCTCGACGAGGAAACCCGCCGCCGTCAGCCGCGCCAGCCGCTCGCTCACCGGCAGCGCGGCGAAGACCATTTCGGCGCAAACCGCCAGCGGAAACGGGCTCGAACGGGTCTCGCTCATCGGGCGTCCTCAACGGTCATCGCGCTTGTCCTTGTGTGTTCCAGGCCGACCGACATTCGGGCGAAAGCGAGGGGATGCCAAGCCCTCGCGCTCGCCGCCTGCGTCAGTCGTCCAGCCGACCGGCGCGGATGCCGACGGCGAGGCCCACCGATGGCGGCAGGAGCGGCAGGAGACAGGCCTGCAGCGCATGATAGAGGTCGGGCTTGCCGGCAAAGGGTTCGGCCTTCGGCAGATTGTCGGCGCCGAGCTGCGGATGCCAGCCGCCGTTCTCGCGGTCGATCAGGCGCAGCGCCGCGAAGTCCCAGATCCGGCGATACCAGGTCTCGTAGAGCGGATCGTCGGTGACGGCGGCGAGTGCCGCGGCCGCGGCGATGCCCTCGCAGACCGGCCACCAGTAGCGGTCCTCGATCCGGGGGCGCCCGTCCCAGCCGAGCGTGTAGACGAACCCGCCGCGGGCCGCGTCCCAGCCGTCCTCGACCGCCCGTGCGAAGAGATGGCGCGCAGCCTCCAGCATCCACGGCGTGCGGCGCCCCTCCAGTTCCCAGAGCTGGACGAGGAGCCTCGCCCATTCCAGCCAGTGGCCGGGCGTCGTGCCGGCCGGGCGGAAGATCGGGTTGCCGTCGTAGGCCTTGTCGAGCGACCAGTCCTGCCGGAAATGCTCGGGCAGGTGCCAGTTCATCGCCCGCGCATGACGGTTGACGACGAGATCGGCGATGCGGCCGGCCATGGCGAGATAGCGGTCCTCGCCGGTCGCCTCGAACGCCGCCATCAGCGCCTCGGTCAGGTGCATGTTGGAGTTCTGGCCGCGATAGGTGTCGAAGGGCTGCCAATCCGCCGTGAACTCTTCCGCCGAGGCGCCGTGGTCCTCCTCCCAGAACCGCTCGGTGAGCACCTGCGTGACGTCGGCAAGCAGGCGGGGGGCGTCGGGATGCCCGGCCATGAGGGCGCTGGAGGCCGCGAGCAGCACGAAGGCGTGGCCGTAGGCCTGCTTCTTGTCGTCCACCGGACCGTTGCGGTCGAAGCTCCAGACATAGCCGCCGTTCGCGGGGTCGCGGTGGCGCTCCCAAAGCGCGCGCATGCCGTGGTCGACGATCGCCATGGCGCCCGGCCGGCCCATCATCGCGGCGAGCGCGAAGCCATGAACGAGGCGGGTCGTCGTGTGCAGCTCCGTCGGATCCGCTTGGCCGGTCGGCCGGCCGTCGGTGCCCGGGATGGAGAAGCCGCCCTCGGGATCGACGCTCGCGCCCTCGAAGAAGCGCAGGAGATCGTCCGCCTCCTGCCGCAGCCAGCGCCGATGGGCGCTCAGCGAAAGCCATTTGGGCTCGGGAAGACCGGCGGCGGCGTGCGATGGATGCAAGATCGGTGTCCTTGTCCTGTTCCGGCCCCCGCGCATACCAGAGCGCGCTGCTGGCGAGAAGATCGGCCCGGTGCGCGGCCGCTCAGCTGAAGCCGGAGACCTATATGTACCACTCCGCTCGAGGCCACCGTTTCGCGCTCTCCGAAGTGATCGGGGTCGCGCGCGGAACGGTGGCCTCGAGCGGATGCCGCGCCAGATGCGTCGCAGGTCAACGAACAAGGACGGGCGGACATGACGCAATCGACACGGGCGGGTTGGGCTTCGGCCGCAGCGGTGGCCATGGCGGCGATGGTCGCCGCCGTTCCGGCAGCCGAGGCGCGCACCTTCGTCTACGTCTCCGCGGCGGGCGGCGGTACGGTCGACGCCTACAGGCTGGACGAGGCGAGTGGCGCGCTGGCCCCGCTCGGCAAGGTCGAGGCCGGAGCCAAGGTCGGCCCGCTCGCCGTCAGTCCGGATCGGGCGCATCTCTACGCCGCCGTCGGCGCGCAGCCCTACCGGGTCGTGACCTTCGCGATCGATCCGCAGTCGGGCGCGCTGCGCGAAAAGGCCGTCGCCGCGCTGCCCGACGCCATGCCCTACATCGCGACCGACGTGACCGGACGCCTTCTCCTCGCCGCCTCCTACGGCGGAAGCTCGCTCGCCGTCCTGCCGATCCGGGCGGACGGCCTCGTCCTCGATGGCACGCGCCAGTTCGTCCCCGCCGGCCGCAATGCGCATGCGATCGTCAACGACCGGAGCGGTCGCTATGTCTTCGTCCCCGCACTGGGCTCCGATGTCGTCGAGCAGTTCGTGCTGAATGCCCGGACAGGGATGCTCGAACCCAACGATCCGCCGTCGGTCGCGACGAAGCCGGGTCTCGGGCCCCGTCACATGGCGCTGTCGCCGGACGGCAAGGCCGTCTACGTGATCGGAGAACTGACGGGCGAGGTCGTCCACTTCACCCTCGATGCCGATAGCGGGACGCTGCGCGCGGTCGAGACCGTTTCCTTCGTGCCGCCGGAGGCCGGCCTCGAGCCCGGCATCACGCCGCCACCGCCGCCGCCCTTCGGCGTCGAGGCGTCGCCTACTGAGCCGGCCGACGACGGCCGGCCGAGGGTCTGGGCCGCCGACATCGCCGTCACGCCGAACGGCCGCTTCCTCTACGCCACCGAACGCACCCAGAGCCGGATCGCGATGATGACCGTCGCCCCCGACACCGGAACGCTTCGCCATGTCAGCGATGTGCCGACCGAGACGCAGCCGCGCGACATCGCGATTGACCCCGCCGGGCGCTACCTCGTGGCCTCCGGCGAGAAGTCGGACCGTCTGGCGGTCTACGCGATCGACGCGGACAACGGTTCCCTCACGGAGGTCGGGCGCTATCCCGTGTCCGCCGGCGCCAACTGGGTCGAGATCGTCACGCTGCCCTGACGGCCGTCTCTCCCCCCGGGGGGGTGGGCTGTTCGCTCGCGCCACTCGCGCCGTCGCCGGAAGGGGCGAGGCTGCGGACGGTCGGCTGGCGAAGACATGCGGCCCGTCGCATGATCGCGACGGGGCTCGCCTCCTGGTTCCGCTGGCGACCTGATCAGCTCAGCTCAGCTCAGGTTCGTTTCACCCGGCCGGGCCCGGCCCGACCCAGCGCACCGCGCGTCCCATCCAGCGAACCACCGACGACTCAGCACGCCGCCCGCTCCCTAAATGCAAATGTTTCGCAAGTGCAATTGACTCCTGCAAATGGTTTGCAATATCAAGGTGGCATTGCTGAACGACGATGGGAACCTGACCGCATGACGCGAACTCGCCTGGGCCTTCTGGCTGCCGCCGCTCTCGGCCTCCTCACGGCCGGTGCCGGTGCGCAGGAGCCGGCCAAGCCGTTCAAGGTCGTCACCACCTTCACGGTGATCGCCGACATGGCCCGCAACGTCGCGGGCGAGGGCGCCGAGGTCGTCTCCATCACCAAGCCGGGCGCCGAGATCCACGGCTACGAGCCGACGCCGCAGGATATCGTGCGCTCGCGCGATGCCGACCTGATCCTCTGGAACGGGCTCAACCTGGAGCGCTGGTTCGAGCAGTTCGTCGGCAATCTCGGCGAGGTGCCCTCCGCCACGGTGAGCGAGGGCATCGTCCCCATCGCGATCACCGAGGGCGATTATGAGGGCCGCGCCAATCCGCATGCCTGGATGGGTCTCGACAGCGCCATCGTCTATGTCGACAACATCCGCGACGCGCTCGCGCAGCACGATCCCGCCCATGCCGCGCTCTACGCCGCCAATGCCGAAGCCTACAAGACGCGCATCCGCGCTGCGATCGAGCCGTTGCGCGAGCGGATCGCCGGGATCCCCGAGGCCAAGCGCTGGCTCGTCACCTGCGAGGGCGCCTTCAGCTATCTCGCCCGCGACTTCGGCCTTCGCGAACTCTATCTCTGGCCGATCAATGCCGACCAGACCGGCACGCCGCGCCAAGTGCGCAAGGTCGTCGATGGCGTGCGCGAGCACCAGATCCCGGCGGTCTTCTGCGAGAGCACGGTGAGCGACGCGCCGGCGCGGCAGGTGGCGCGCGAGACCGGCGCGGCCTTCGGCGGCGTCCTCTACGTCGACAGTCTCAGCGAGAGCGACGGGCCGGTGCCGACCTATCTCGATCTCCTGCGCGTCACATCGCAGACGGTGGCCGACGGTCTCGCCCCGCGCGTCGATTGACCCGCCCCATCCCGCCCGACCTCTTCCCCAAGGACACCCCATGCTCGACCGCGTGAGCGCCGCGACCCCGAACGAACCCGGCGGCGACGACGGGATCATGACCCGCGACGTCACCGTCACCTATCGCAACGGCCACACGGCGCTGCGCGACGCCAGCTTCGCCATTCCGCGCGGCACGGTGACGGCGCTCGTCGGCGTCAACGGCGCCGGCAAGTCGACGCTGTTCAAGGCGATCATGGGCTTCGTGAAGCCGGCGCGCGGCGAGATCCGCATTCTCGGACGCCCGATGAAACAGGCGCTGCGTGAAAATCTCGTCGCCTACGTGCCGCAGGCCGAGGAGGTCGACTGGACCTTTCCGGTCCTCGTCGAGGACGTGGTGATGATGGGACGCTATGGGCACATGGGCTTCCTGCGCCGCCCGTCGGCCGGGGACCGCGCAATGGTGGACACGGCGCTGGCGCGCGTCGGCATGGCGGATCTGCGCCGGCGTCAGATCGGCGAACTCTCCGGCGGCCAGCGCAAGCGGGTCTTCCTGGCGCGGGCGCTGGCGCAGGACGGGCAGGTCATCCTCCTCGACGAGCCCTTCACCGGCGTCGATGTCGGCACCGAGGAGCGGATCGTGGCCCTCCTCGGCGAACTGAAGCGCGAAGGCCGCGTCATGCTCGTCTCCACCCACAATCTCGCCAGCGTGCCGCAGTTCTGCGACCGGGTCGTCTTCGTCAAGGGAACGGTGCTGGCCGCCGGCCCGACCGCAACGACCTTCACCCCCGCCAATCTGGAGCGCGCCTTCGAGGGCGTCATGCGCCATTTTCCGCTCGACCTGCTCGCGCGGGCCCCGAAGCCCGAGCCGGTGCGGTCATGATCGAGCTTCTCGTCGAGCCCTTCGGCTACGGCTACATGCGCAACGCCATGTGGGTGTCGGCCCTCGTCGGCGGCGTCTGCGCCTTTCTCTCCTGCTATCTCATGCTCAAGGGCTGGTCGCTGATCGGCGACGCGCTCAGCCATTCCGTGGTGCCGGGCGTCGCCGGCGCCTACATTCTCGGCCTGCCTTTCGCGCTCGGCGCGTTCCTCTCCGGCGGCCTTGCGGCGGGGGCGATGCTGTTCCTCAGCGACCGATCCGGTCTCAAGGCCGACGTCGTGATCGGCATCATCTTCACCGCCTTCTTCGGGCTCGGCCTCTTCCTGGTCTCGATCCATCCGATGTCGGTCAGCATCCAGACGATCACGATGGGCAACATCCTCGCGATCACGCCGGGCGACACGCTGCAACTGGCGATCATCGGCTTCGTCTCGCTGGCGGTGCTCCTCGCCAAGTGGAAGGACCTGATGGTCACCTTCTTCGACGAGAACCACGCCCGCTCGATCGGTCTTCGTCCCGGCCTTCTCAAGGCCGTCTACTTCACGCTCCTCTCGGCTTGCGTCGTTGCGGCGATGCAGACGGTGGGCGCCTTCCTCGTCATCGCCATGGTGGTGACGCCGGGCGCCACGGCCTATCTCCTCACTGACCGCTTCCCCCGGATGATCGCGCTCGCCGTCGCCATCGGCACGGCGACGAGCTTTCTGGGCGCCTATGCCAGCTATTTTCTCGACGGGGCGACGGGCGGGGTCATCGTCACCCTGCAGACGTTCGTCTTCCTCGCCGCCTTCGTCTTCGCGCCGCGCCATGGGTTGCTGGCGGCGCGCCGCAGGGCCGCGAACGCCCTGCGTCCAAGCGGGGAGGCGTTGTCATGAGCCTCGAGACGCTGCTTCTGCCCTTCGAGTTTCCCTTCATGCGCAACGCCTTCCTCATCGCGGCGATGGTCGCGGTGCCCACCGCCATCCTCTCCTGCTTCCTCGTCCTCAAGGGCTGGGCGCTGATGGGCGATGCCGTCAGCCACGCCGTGGTGCCGGGTGTCGTGCTGGCCTGGATCGTCGGTCTCCCGCTCATCGTCGGGGCCTTCGCGGCCGGCATGGTCTGCGCGCTCGCCACTGGCTATCTCGCGGCCAACAGCCGGGTGAAGCAGGACACGGTGATGGGCGTGGTCTTCTCCGGCATGTTCGCCGTCGGTATCGTCCTCTACACCGCGACGCCCACGAACGAGCATCTCGACCACATCCTGTTCGGCAACATGCTCGGCGTGGGCACGGACGATCTCCTGACCTCCGGCCTCATCGCGCTCGGGGTCACCGCGGGGCTGCTCCTCAAATGGAGGGATCTCCTGCTCCACGCCTTCGATCCCGCGCAGGCGCGCGCCTCGGGGCTGGCGACCAGGCTCCTCCACTATGGCCTGCTGGCCGCGCTCTCGCTGACGATCGTCGCGACGCTCTCCTCGGTCGGGCTGGTGCTGGCGGTGGCGCTCCTCGTGACGCCCGGTGCCACGGCCTTCCTGCTGGTGCGCAGTTTCGCGCCGATGATGGCGGTGTCGGTCGCGGTCTGCCTCGGGGCGATGCTGTCGGGCACCTATCTCAGCTTCTTCCTCGACAGCGCACCGGCGCCGACGATCGTCCTCGTCCTGACCGCGCTGTTCCTCGCCGCGTTCGCCCGCCGGCTTTATCGAACCCGCGCGACCTCGAGGATGGCCGGAGCCGCCGGCCCGCCCGCATGACCGCCGGCATGGCGCGCGTGCGACGACGCCGTTGCCTGGTGCTCCTCGCAGCCGGGCTTGTCGTCATCGGGGCGGCGGCACGCGCTGATGAACCGGAGCCGCTCATTGACCCGGCGGTGCGTCTCTGCGAACACCTGATCCGCGAAGCCGTGCGCACGCGCTCGACCTATATCCGCGAGACCGTCGCCTTCGGCCGCCCGCGCGGTGGCCGCGCCTTCACCCGCATCACCTTCACCGCGCTCGCCCAGAACGGCTACCACATGCACGGCAAGGCCGAGTGCCGGTTCGACGATGCGCCGGCCACCGCCCGCGAGGCCGCGCGCTGCCCGACCTGCACCCACTACACGTTCCACAGCTTCGTCTTCGACGGCGAGGACCTCGTCCTGCCGCAGCCCAGCCCCCGCATCAGCAGCACCGAGAGCGCACTGCCCGCCCGGGACGGCTGACGAGCGACACGTCCGGAGAACGGCACCCGTCGAGCCCGTCCGTCGAGCCAGCGGCTCATGCAGGCGTCCGACTCTCACGCCTGCGAACTCTCATCCCCACAAGTTGCCGAGTTGCAGCACGCCGGCCGGCGTCGCGCCTGGCGGTCCGTTCGAGTGATCGCAAATCCCTCGCAGCCCAATGCCGCGAGGTGGCTTCGGCACGTCGCCTCGCCAACCGCGAAGACATCGTGCCAAAACTCGCTTGACAACTTTCGCGCCATGCCCGCAGATACAGCAGTCCGCTATTGCAGTCAGATGAACACTATAGCGGACATCAACGGCGATCAGGAGAGTGGCATGGATGTGAAGTCCCTTATCTGCGGTCTGGCGGCGACGACCGTCCTCGCTCTCGCGGCCACCGGTGCGCAGGCCGGCAAGCTCGAGGACGTGCTGGCGCGCGGCACGCTCGTCGTCGGCACCGGCTCGACGAATGCGCCCTGGCACTTCAAGGATGCCGGCGACACGCTGCAGGGCTTCGACATCGACGTGTCGAAGATCGTCGCCAAGGCGCTGTTCGGCGACGCCGAGAAGGTCGAGTTCGTCAACCAGTCCTCCGATGCCCGCATCCCCAACATCACCACCGGCAAGGTCGACATGACCTGCCAGTTCATGACGGTGACGGGCGAGCGCGCGCAGCAGGTGAACTTCACCGTTCCCTACTATCGCGAGGGCGTCGGCCTGATGCTGAAGGCCGACAGCCAATATGCCGACTACGCGGCGCTGAAGGCGGCAGGCTCGTCGGTCACGGTCGCCGTGCTCCAGAACGTCTATGCTGAGGAACTGGTCCACAAGGCGCTGCCCGAGGCGAGCGTCGACCAGTACGAGAGCCAGGACCTTCTCTATCAGGCGCTGCAGTCGGGCCGCGCCGACACGGCGGCGACCGATCAGTCCTCGATCGCCTGGTACGTCACGCAGAACGCCGGCCAGTACAAGGATGCCGGCTACGGCTGGAGCCCGCAGACCTACGCCTGCGCACTGGCGCGCGGCGATCAGGACTGGCTGAACTTCGTCAACACCGCCCTGCACGAGGCGATGACCGGCGTCGAATTCGACACCTATGCCGCCTCCTACAAGGAGTGGTTCGGCAAGGATCTGGCGCCGCCCGCGATCGGCTTCCCCGTCGAGTTCAAGTAGGCCCCGCCATGCTCCCGGCCCTCGCGCGGCCGGGAGCATCCTTCCCGCTCGGCGCGCGGCGCCGCCAGAACCACCGCAGGCGGTCATGGGTTACACGCTGAACTTCGCCGCCGTCTGGCGCAATTTCGACGACCTCGTCTGGGGCCTCGGGCTCAGTCTCGCGCTGGCTTTCGTCGCCATCGGCCTCGGCTGCGTCATCGGCCTCGTCACCGCCTTCGGCCGCACGGCACGCAACCCCGTGCCGAGGGCGCTCGCCGGTGTTTATGTCAGCGTCTTCCGCAACACGCCGCTTCTCGTGCTCGTGCTCTTTTCCTTCTTCGCGCTGCCGCAGCTCGGCTTTCGCCTGTCGAAGACCAACTCCTTCGTGCTGGCGCTCAGCCTCTATTCCGGCGCCTATCTCGCCGAGGTGTTTCGCGGCGGGCTGCTCGGCGTGCCCAAGGGCCTGCGCGAGGCAGGCCTCGCCATCGGCCTGACCGAAGGGCAGATCCGACGTCGCATCGTCGTGCCGGTCATGCTGCGGGCCGTGCTGCCGGCGCTCGGCAGCACCTTCATCGGCCTCTTCAAGGACACCTCGCTCGCCGCCGCCATCGCGGTGCCGGAGCTGACCTTCGAGGCCCGCAAGATCAATGTCGAGACGTTCCGCGTGGTCGAGACCTGGCTCGTCGCCTCCGCCCTCTACGTCGTCACCTGCTCGATCCTCGCCGCGCTCCTGCGCCGGGTCGAGGCCCGTCTCGCGGTTTCGAGGTAAGGCCATGAACGCTCCCGCCTCCTTCCTCGATCTCGTCTGGCTCGCGCGCTGGCCGCTCCTCTACGGGCTCGGCACCACGATCGCGATCTCCGCGCTCGCCATTCTCGGCGGCACGGTCGTCGGCACCGCGCTCGGCCTCGCGCTCACCTTCGGCAACCGCGCGGTGCGCTTCGTCGCGCGTCTCTACACCGACTTCGTGCGCGGCACGCCGGTGCTCGTCCTGGTGCTGGCGAGCTACTACATCCTGGGCACGATCGGCCTCGACCTCACGCCCTTCCAGGCCGGCGTGCTGGCGCTCACCGTGTTCTGCTCCTCGCATGTCGGCGAGATCACGCGTGGCGCACTGCAGGCGCTGCCGCGCGGGCAGGGCGAAGCCGCCAAGGCGATCGGCCTGACCTTCCGCCAGACCTTTCGATACGTGCTGGCGCCGCAGGCGCTGCGCCTCGGTCTGCCGGCTCTCGTCAACACGGCGGCCGAGATGGTGAAGGCCTCGACGCTGCTGTCGGTCATCGGCGTCGCCGAGCTTCTGCTGCGCACGCAGGAGGTGATCTCCCGGACCTTCCAGAGCCTCGAATTCTACCTGCTGGCGGGGCTTCTCTACTTCCTCGTCAACTCCGCCATCGAACGTCTCGGCCGCTTCGTCGAGCGCCGCGTCAGCCTCGCCTGAGGGACCTGCCATGACCGCCAACCTTCTGGAAATCCGGGATCTGCACAAGCGCTACGGCCCGCTTGAGGTCCTCAAGGGCGTCGACTGCGACGTTCGCGCCGGCGAGGTGATCTCGATCATCGGCTCGTCGGGCTCGGGCAAGACCACGATGCTGCGCTGCGTCAACATGCTCGAGGAGTTCGAGGGCGGCACGATCCGCATCGACGGCGAGGAGATCGGCTTCACGACGCAAGGCGGCGTGCGCACGCGCAAGAGCGAGCGCGAGATCGCCCGCCAGCGCGCGCTCACCGGCATGGCGTTCCAGCAGTTCAACCTCTTCCCGCACATGACTGCGGTCGAGAACGTGATGCTCGGGCTCCAGCTCGTGCGCAAGATGAGCCGCGACGAGGCGAGAGCCGTCGGCGAGACCTGGCTCGACCGCGTCGGGCTCCTCGCGCGCAAGGACCAGTATCCCGCAAGGCTTTCCGGCGGCCAGCAGCAGCGCGTGGCGATCGCCCGCGCCATCGCGATGAGCCCGCGCCTCATGCTGTTCGACGAGGTGACCTCGGCGCTCGATCCCGAACTCGTGGCCGAGGTGCTGCAGGTCGTCGGCGATCTCGCCAAGGACGGGATGACGATGCTGCTCGTCACCCACGAGATGCGCTTCGCCTACGAGGTGTCCAGCCGCGTCATCTTCATGAATGGCGGGCGGATCGGCGAGGAGGGGAACCCGCGCGAGATGTTCGTGGCCCCCAAGACCGAGCGGCTGGCCGATTTCCTCAAGTCCTCCCGCTTCAACTGAACCCACAAGGAAGACCCATGTCATTGATCCGTTATGGTGCCGGCGAAACAGGGGCCGGAGGCCAGGCGCTTCCGTTTGCGCGCGCGGTCGAGGCCGACGGCTGGCTGTACGTCTCCGGTCAGGTCGCCATGGAGAAGGGCGAGATCGTCGGCGGCGGCGTGGTCGCGCAGACCCACAAGACGATGGAGAACCTTCTCGCCATTCTTAAAGAGGCCGGATACGGGCTGGAGGACGTGGTGCGCGTCGGCGTCTGGCTCGACGATCCCCGCGACTTCTGGAGCTTCAACGGCGTCTACGCGCAGTATTTCGGCGAGCATCCGCCGGCGCGGGCCTGCGTCCAGTCCGCGATGATGGTGGATTGCAAGGTCGAGATTGACTGCGTTGCCTTCAAGCGGAAATAAGCCGGACGGTGAACGGGGAGTCGGGAATGGACAAGCGGGTCGAGGATGTCGCGAACCGCAGGTCGCGGGGGCTGGAACGGGCCTTCGACATTCTCGACTGCCTGCGCGACGCCGGGCGGCCGCTGCGGCCGAACGAGATCGCCACCGCGATGGGGGCGCCGCGCTCGACCATCTACGAGCTGACCGGCGTTCTCCTCAAACTCGGCGTTCTCGAATCGCGGGGCGGCGAGGGGCGTCTGTTCCTCGGCGCCAAGCTCTTCCTCTTCGGCGCCGCCTATGCCGACCAGTCCGACGTGATGCGCCATGCCTCCGAGCTTCTCGACCGGATCGTCGAGGAGACGCGCGAGACCGCGCAGTTCTGTCTCCTCGACGGCCACAAATACACGGTCGCGATGATGCGGGAGAGTTCGCGCCCGTTCCGCATCTCCTCGAGCGTCGGCGAGCGCACGCCCATCCCGTGGACGGCCTCCGGGCGCCTGCTGCTCGGCCATCTCGGCGAGGCCGAGATCCGCGCCTTCGTGCCGCCCGAGGACTTCCGGCTGCCGTCCGGCGAATGGCTCGACCCCGCGCTCTTCAGCGAGCAGGCGCATCGGGCGCTGAAGGAAGGGGTCTTCACCTTCGATTCCATCGTCGACAGCTATACGCACTGCTTCGCGGTGCCGGTGCTACGCCCCGATGGCTCGGCGGCGGCCACGCTCTGCCTCGTCGCCCCCAAGGACGACGCCCGCCAGAACCACGAACGCTACGTCCGATGCCTGAAGGACGCGGCCGACCGCCTGTCGGTCTGGTACGGCGCGCTCTGAGCGCCGCGCGGGACGGCGGCGAAGCGCGTCCCGTCTACAGCGCCTCGGCGATCTCGCGCCAGGCCGGGTTCTCGCCTCTGTCGGGCTCGCGCACGCCGAAGAACTGGGCCGCCAGCGTCCGGTCGGCGGCGTAGAGTTCGACGGAGGTGAGGAGGCCGAAGCGCGTCGGCTTGCGCACCACGAAGGCGTCGCCGACGAGATCCTCGCGGAAATGCAGTGTGAAGCCGGGCTCCATCGCGTTGATCCACGGGCCCATCGCGCGCACGGTCGTCACCGGTCCGCTGCGGATCTGGATGCCGCCGCGGTTTCCGACGAAGCACATCACCGGCACGCCGGCGGCCGCCGCAGCTTCCAGAAGGCGGGTCGTGGCGAGCGCTTCGAGCGGGCGAACATGCGCTGCGTCCATCGCATCGAGCGCGGAGCGACGGTCGAGCCCATGCCGACGCAGGATCGCGAAGAACTCGTGGATGTCGGCCATGCCGGCGACGTGGCGGCGGAAGGCGTCGGGGTCGGCCGGTCGGCTGGGGCCAGGTGCTGATGCGCGCGGCGAGACGACGAGCGGCGCGCGGCTGCCGGATGCGAAGCCATCGCGAAGGGCTTCGAAGGCATCGACGTCGGACGTCGCGCGAAGATGCACCTTCAGGATCGCGTCGCCCGCAGCGTCGAAGACCTGGACGCTGCGGCGCGGGCCCGCTTCGTCGGGGATTTCCACCGCGAAAGCATGGCGCCACTCCGCGAGGAAGAGCCGCATGTCGAGCGGCGGGTTGACGACGAGGGCGCTCATGCCCTCGATCCCGATGCCGCCGAACTGCCCGACCGTCTCGTGGACGGCCACCTCGTTGCGCATCAGGCTAAGCACTTCGCCGAGCGCCGGCAGGGCCCGGAGAAGCGCCGCCATTTCCGGCCGCAGCCGCACGACCTCCGGCCCGTCGTGGCGAGCCAGCAACGAGGCTTCCGCGAGGCCGAGTTCGTCGGCGAGATCGCGCGGACGGTTGGAGCGCATGTAGTAGGGAAGCGGGCGTTCAGGCGCGAGCGGCGTGTCCATGGGGATCCTCGGAGAGGGCCGCGGTCTGCGGCAGGATGAAGGGAATGTGCGGGGGAGGAAGCACGCCGACGCGAAGGTCGAGGCGGAACACGGACACGACGAGCGCATCGGTCAGGATGTGGCCCGGCGGGCCGTCGGCGACCACGGCCCCTTCGGCGATGACCACGAGCCGGTCGGCAAAGCCCGCGGCGAGGTTGAGATCGTGCAGCACGGCGACGACGCCGCCGCCGGCGCGGGCGAACTCGCGGGCGATCTGCAGCACCGCGATCTGGTGGCGGATGTCGAGGCTGGAAATGGGCTCGTCGAGGAACAGGAAGCGGGTGGGCTCGTTCGGCGCCGGCGTACCTGCTTGGCAGAGGACGCGGGCGAGATGCACCCGCTGCTGCTCGCCGCCCGACAGTTCGCCATAGACCCTCGCCCCGAACCCGGAGAGCTCCACCCGCGCCAGCGCCTGCTCCACCGCCGTAGGCCCGCCGCCCCGCCCGCCGGCGTCGAGGCCGAGCCGAACGACCTCGGCGACGGTGAAGGGAAAGGACAGCGCCGAACTCTGCGGCAGAACGGCGCGGCGCCGGGCGATCGCGGCGGGCGACAGTCGCGCCATGTCGACGCCGTCGAGCCGCACCCGGCCCGACGCCGGCGCGATCTCGCCGGTCGCGAGTTTCAGAAGCGTCGACTTGCCGGCCCCGTTCGGCCCGGCGATCACGGTGAGCTGGCCCGGCACGAAGGCGAGCGTCGTGGGATGCAGCGCGATCCGGCCGCGATAGGCGAGGGCGGCGTCGTCGAGGCGGATCATCGCGGCCACGTTCATAGGCCCGAGACGCCGCGTCGGCGCATCAGGATCCAGAGGAAGACGGGCGCGCCGATCGCGGCGGTGAGGATGCCGATGGGAAGCTCGGCCGGCGCCACGATCGTGCGGGCCGCCATGTCGGCGACGAGAAGCAGCGCGCCGCCGCCGAGCGCGGAGGCCGGCAGGAGGTGGCGGTGGTCCGGCCCGATCGACAGGCGCAGGAGATGGGGCACGACGATACCGACGAAGCCGATCGGCCCGGCGACGGCGACGGCCGCGCCGGTGGCGAGCGCCACGAGGAGGATCGTCAGGCGCTTGAGGCGCTGCACGCGGATGCCGAGATGGAAGGCTTCCGCCTCGCCGAGCACGATGCCGTTGAGGCCGCGCGCGATCAGCGGCATCAGCGCGAGGGCGGCGAGCATCATCGGCGCGCCGGCGAGGAGCTTTGTCCAAGTCGCGCCGCCGAGCCCGCCGAGGCTCCAGAAGGTGAGGTCGCGCAGCTGCGCGTCGTCGCTGCCATAGACGAGAAGCCCGATGCCGGCGCTGGCGAAGGCACCGAGCGCGATGCCGGCGAGCAGCATGAGCGCGACCGAGGACTGTCCGGCGCGCGTGCCGATGCGATAGATCAGCAGCGTCGTCGCCAAGCCTCCGCCGAAAGCGGCGACCGGCAGGGCGTAGACGCCGAAGAGCGCGACGAGCGGCGCCAGCGCGCCGTGCGACAGCACGATCGTCGCCACCGCCGCGAGTGCGGCGCCGGAGGAGACGCCGACGAGACCGGGATCGGCGAGCGGGTTGCGGAACAGGCCCTGCATCATCGCCCCGACCGAACCGAGCGCCGCGCCGACGAGCGCCCCGAGCAGCACGCGCGGCAGCCGGATCTGCCACACGATCACCGTCTCGGCGAGCGGCGCGCCGCGCCCCTGCGGCCCGGCGGCGAGGATCGAGGCGACGCGCGCCGGCGACAGCATGGCCGGGCCGACGCCGACCGCCATCACCGCAATGGCGAGGAGGCTGAGCCCGAGCGCCAGCAGCACCGCTCGCCCCACCGCGCTGCGGTCGCCGGACCGCGTGCGGGCGGGGGGGCGATCGGTGAGACTCGCGATGTCAACGGACAAGGGGGCCGTCGCCTTCGGCAAGGTCGGGATAGAGGCGGGCGGCGAGATCGCGCACGGCGTCGGGCGTGCGCGGTCCGAAGCCGAGGAGATAGAGACCGTCCATGCGGATCAGCGCGCCGGCCTGTCCCGCCGGCGTCGCCGCCAGTGCGGGCACGCTGAACGGGTCGGCGGGGGGCGAGCCGGCGCGATCCACCATGAGGATGACGTCCGGCTGCAGCGCCGCCAGGGCCTCGCTCGACAGGATCTTGTAGCCCTCGACCTCGTCGAAGACGTTGTCAGCGCCGGCGAGGCGGATCACCGTGTCGGCACCGGTGCCGCGACCGGCGGCGTTCGGGCGACCGTCCGCCAGCGACAGGATGAAGAGGACGCGCTTGCGACGCTCCACCGCGCTGAGCGCCGTCTCCAGCGCCGTGAACTTGGCGGCCATGGCGGTCGCCATCGCCTCGCCCTCCGCCGGGTGCCCGACCGCTGCGGCGACGGCGCGCACCTTGTCGAGGAGGCTCGGCACGGTGAGGCCGGTCGGCACGTGGCGCACGGGCACGCCCGCGGCATCGATCAGCGTCACCGCCTCTGGCGGACCGGCGCCCTCGTCCATCAGGATAAGGTCCGGCGACAGCGACAGGACCCCTTCGGCCGAGAGCGCGCGCATGTAACCGACATTGGGCTTGGTGGCCATGACTTCGGGCGGATGGAGGCTGGTCGTGTCCACGGCCGCCACGCGGTCGCCCTCGCCGAGCGCATAGAGGATCTCGGTGATCGCGCCGCCGATGGAGACGATGCGGCGGGGCAGTTCGTCGGCCTGCGATCGGCCCGTGGCCAGACCGGCCGTGACGAGCGCGAGGGTGAGAAGGGCGGCGGAGCGAAACGGGCGCATGACGCAAGGGATCCGGACTTGCGCCGCCTCGCGAAGCTCGGGGCTCGGAGCCAAGCGGCGATAGCGGCGAGGGAATGATCGCTCTTCCGATTGCGGCATCGCACAGTGAGTGTCAAGCAAAGTCATCTTAAGAACGCTTCTAATATTGACATTGGAACGTCTCGAAACTGGAAATATTCCAGCCAATACTGAAATGGTTCTAACAAACTGAACTATTGACTCTTTGTCATCCGATGAAATACCGAACGATGACGCACGCCGCATCTGCCCTGCCGCTCGAACATCGAGCGATGCCTGCCGGGTCGTCCTGCGTCGATTTTCAGACACGGGGTTCGGGACTTGAAAGACATGACACGGTCGATACGAGGATGGATGGCGGGCGTCGCCGTGTCGGCCCTGGCCATGGGTGCGCTCGCAGTGCCGACCCCGGCGCTGGCGCAGGCGGTTGCCGGCGCTGACGACGACGTGGTGCTCGATCCCGTCGTGGTCGAAAGCGCGGCGGCGCCGGTCTCGGCCGCCAAGACGACCACCGCCACCACCACCACGACGACGCGCCGCACGATCGACGACAAGCTCGTCGACAGCATCGCCGATCTCGGACGCACCGAGGAGGCCGGCGTCACCTTCAACCGCCGCACCAACAGCCTCAACGTGCGCGGCTTGGAGGGCTCGCGCGTCCTCACCACGATCGACGGCGTGCGGGTTCCCTATCTCAACGACGCCACGCGCGGCGCCACCGGCGGTGGAAGCTCGTTCGACTTCGACACGCTCTCGGCGCTCGATCTCACCCGCGGTACGGCGCCGCTCGCCGGCTCGGGCGCGCTCGGCGGCGTCCTGGCGCTGCGCACGCTCGACCCGGAAGACCTGCTCCTCGGCGGGCGCCGGATCGGCGGGCTGACGAAGAACGGCTACGATTCCGTCGATCGCAGCTGGTTCACCAGCAATGCCGCCGCCATGCGCTCGGGCGACACGCTCGTCCTGGTGCAGGGCGGCTATCGCGGCGGTCACGAGTTCGACTCGATGGGCGACCGGGATATCCTGGGGGCTGCGCGCACCGCGCCGAACCCGTCCGACACCGAGCAGGGCAACCTCCTCGCCAAGCTCCACCAGTATGTCGAGGGCGGCCACCGCTTCGGTCTCGTCGGCGAGATCTACGATCGCAACGAGGATATCGACGGCCGCACGACGCAGACGGCCACCGGCAACTATCGGGGCGGCCAGTACTTCACCGGCGAGGAGCTGGCCCGGCGCAAGGCGGCGCTCACTTATGATTTCGACGCGCCGGAGCGCGGCACCGGCTGGATCGACGAGGCCAACGCCACGCTCTACTACCAGGAGGTCGAGCGGCACACGAGTGTCGATGCCTATCGCTCGACCTCCGTGGTCGGCCCGTTCACCCGTGACAACAGCTACGAGGAGGGGACCTACGGGTTCAACGGTTCGGCGTCGGGCGACTACGCGCTGGGCGCGGCCCGGCACCGCATCACGGTCGGCACCGAACTGCGCTCGGGCACCTCGACGCAGTATTCCGCCGGCGAGGACGGCTGCCCCGCTGGCCCGCCCTATCCGCGCGCCTTCACCGCCTGCAACAACCTCCACACCAATCAGGCCGACACGCCGAAGGTCGACAGCCGGGCGATCGGCTTCTACGCGCAGGACGAGGTGGCGCTCCTTGCCGAGCGGCTGCGGATCACGCCGGGCCTGCGCTTCGACTGGTACGAGGAGAAGCCAGAGCTGACCCCGGAATACGAGGGGAGCGCGGCCTTCAACGGCAGGCTGCCCGCATCCTCCAGCGATCAGGCGCTGTCGCCCAAGCTTCTCGCCGAATACGACCTCCTGCCCGAGCTCACCGCCTATGCGCAGTGGGGCATGGGCTTCCGGGCACCCACGGCGGGCGAGCTCTACTCGCGCTTCGGCGCCGTCGGCACCTATCTGCGCATCGGCAACGAGGATCTCGATCCCGAGACGAGCCGGGGCTTCGATGTCGGCCTGCGGGCCGGCAATGCCGATCTCGGCGGCCAGCTCAACGTCTTCCACACCCGCTATCGCAACTTCATCGACACGGTGACGCTCGCCCGGCCCGGCGGCGAGTACCCGCAGGGCGGCATCACCGGCTACCGGAACATTCCCGACGCCGAGATCGCGGGCGTCGAGGTCGGCGGCCATGTCCGCTTCCTCGACGGCTGGCAGGCGCGGGCCTCGCTCGCCTATGCGCAGGGGCGCAACCTGACGGACGATACCTATCTCGATTCGGTGTCGCCGCTGACCGCGTTGCTCGGCCTCGGCTACGAGCGGCAGGACTGGGGCGGGGAGGTCACGACGAAGCTCGCGGCACGGCGCGACAAGGTCGACGAGGGCTTCGTCGCCCCCGGCTACGGCGTCCTCGACGTCACCGCCTGGTACGCGCCGGCACGCCTGCCCGGTCTCAAGCTGACCGGCGGCGTCTTCAACATTCTCGACAAGACCTACTACGACGCCGTGAACGTGCCCGACAGCCGGACGCAGCCGTCACTCTACTATTCCGAGCCCGGCCGCTCGTTCAAGCTGAACGTCACCTATCAGTTCTAGGCAGCAAGACGCACCGTCGGCGAAGTCAGGCGACCCGGACCGGCAAGACGGTTCGGGTCGTTTGGCGTTCGGACGCTGGCGGACCTCGCGAGACCCGGCGCGTCAGGCGCCCATGCCCGCGAAGTGGGCGAGCATGCGTTCGGCATCGGGCTCGATCCCGGTGAAGAGGCGGAAGGCGCCGACGGCCTGGAACACCGCCATGCCGCCGCCGTCCACCGTGCAGCATCCGAGCGCCCGTGCGCGGCGTAGCAGCTCGGTCTCCAGCGGAAAATAGACGATCTCGGCGACCCATATGGCGGGGCGCAGCATCTCGGCCGGCAGCGGCAGGCCGGGATGGGCGGCCATGCCGGTCGGCGTCGCGTGGACGAGGCCCGACGCCCGCGCCATCGCGGCGCCAAGGTCCGTGCCAGGCTCGACGCGTGCCCCCTCGAATTGCGCCTGCATCTCGCTCGCCAAGGCTGCGGCGCGGCCGGCGTCGCGGTCGAAGATCGTCAGGTGGCGTGCCCCCAGCCCAAGCGTCGCATGGGCCACCGCGGCACCCGCGCCGCCGGCGCCGAGCTGCACGACCGAGCGCATGTCCGCGTCCGGCAGGCCGCGGCGGAAGCCTTCCGCGAAGCCGGACTGGTCGGTGTTGTGGCCGATGCGACGCCCCTCGCGCAGCACCACCGTGTTGACGGCGCCGAGCGCCCGGGCTGCGGGAGAGAGGTCGTGCAGGAAGGGGATCACCGCCTGCTTGGCGGGATGGGTGACGTTGACGCCGGCAAAGCCGCGCGCCTCGACCTCGGCAAGGAGATCGGGCAGCGCCGCGACCCCGACGCCCCGCCGGTCGAGATCGATCAGCTCGTAGCGCAGCGACAGGCCGTTGGCGCGGCCTTCCTCGGTGTGAAGGGCGGGCGAGCGCGAAAGCTGGATGCCGCTGCCGATGAGGCCGACATCGATCGTGCGGGTGGGTCTGTCGAGCATCGCGGCGGTCCCGCTTCTTGGGGTCTGGGAAGGCGGACCCGCCACGGGAGGGCGGGCCGCGGAAAGGGGCGTCCCGCGCCCTCGGCCGATCGTCGGCTTCGAGGGGCGGGCCGCCGGGGCGCGGCGCGTCTTACTGCGTGCCGCGAAGGCGCTTCAGCTCGGCCGCCACCGCATCCACCGTTTCGCCGCCGATCTGGTCGCGGAACTGCGCGACCACCGGCTGCACCGCCGCGCGGAAGCCTTCCAACTCTTCGGGCGTCAGTTCGGTGACCTCCATGCCGCTGGCCTTGATGTCGGCGAGGAAGCCGGCATTGGCGTCGCGCGAGACCTTGCGCTGGTAGTCGCGCGCCTCGTTCGCGGCGTCGCGGAGAAGCGCCTGCTCGTCGGCGTCGAGCTTGTCCCAGAAAGTCTTCGAGACGAGAACGACCTGCGGATTGTACTGGTGGCCGGTCAGCGTCAGGTACTTCTGCACCTCGGTGAACTTGGCGTTGACGATGTTGGAGAGGGGGTTCTCCTGGCCGTCCACGGTGCCGGTCTCCAGCGCCGAGTAGAGCTCGGGATAGGGCAGCGGCACGGCGTTGGCGCCGAGCGCGTTGAACATGGCAATGGGGACCGCCGACTGCACGGTGCGGATCTTCAGGCCCGCGACCTCGCCGACGCTCTTCACCGCATGGCGGTCGTTCGTCAGGTGGCGGAAGCCCAGCTCCCAGAAGCCGAGACCGACCAGCCGGTTCGCCGGCAGGCGCTCCGTGAGCGCGGTGCCGACCGGTCCGTCCATCACCGCATCGGCCTCTTCCGGCGTGCCGAAGAGGAAGGGCAGGTCGACGACGCCGAACTCCTTGACCGTGCCGGACAGGAGGCCGGCATTCATCACGCTCATCTCGACGATGCCGCCCTGCAGCGCCGACAGGGTCTGGACGTCGCCGCCGAGCGTGCCGCCGGGGAAGAGCTTCACGGCGATCTTGCCGTCGCTCTTTTCCTTCACGATCTCGGCGAAGCGCTCCATGCCGGTCACCTGCGGGTGGCCCTTGGAGTTCTGCGCCGCGAACTTGATCGTGCGGGACTGGATCTCGGCGCTCGCGCCGCCAGCGGAGACGAAGAGCGCGGTGGCCGCGACGGCGGCCATGAGGGTCTTGGTCAGGGTCATTGTCGGTTCCTCCCGAGGCGGCTTCGCGCCTCTTCTCGTTGACGGCCCTTGGGGCCGGTTCGGGTTGCGCCGGGCCGGGGTCAGCGCCCGGCGAAGAAGGCGGCGGGCACGGTGACGAGCGCCGGAAACAGGACGAGCAGCAGCAGCACGATGAGCTGCGCCAGCATGAAGGGCAGGACGCCGCGGATCAGCTTGTCCATCGAGATGCCGCCGACGCCGCAGACGACGTTCAGCACCGTGCCGACGGGGGGCGTGATCAGGCCGATCGAGTTGTTGATGATGAAGAGGACGCCGAAATAGACGGGGTCGATGCCGGCCTCGCGGATCACCGGCATCAGCACCGGCGTCAGGATGAGGATGGTCGGCGTCATGTCCATCGCCGTGCCGACGGCGATGATCAGCGCCATGATGGCCAGAAGCAGCAGCGTCTGGTTGTCCATCAGCGGTTCGAGCAGCGCCACCATGGCGCCCGGCAGGTCGGCGATGGTGATGAGCCAGGCCGAGACCGAAGCGGCGGCGACGAGGAACATGACGACCGCCGTGGTCTTGGCGGCGGCGGTGAAGACGCCGAGCAGCATGGCCGGCGTCAGCTCGCGGTAGATCACCATCGCGACGAAGAGCGAGTAGACGGCGGCGACGACGCCGGCTTCCGTCGGGGTGAAGATGCCGAACTTCAGGCCGAAGATGATGATCACGGGCAGCATCAGCGCCCAGAGGCTGGACACGAAGGCGTGGCGCCGATCCGCCCCACTGGCGCGCGGCGGCAGGGCGATCTCGTCGCGCCGGATCACCACCAGCCAGGCGATGCAGAGCGCGGCGCCGATCATCAGGCCGGGTGCGATGCCGGCGAGGAAGAGCTGCGTGATCGAGACGCCGCCGACGACGCCGTAAAGGATGAAGCCGATCGAGGGCGGGATGATCGGACCGATGATCGCCGAGGAGGCGATGAGGCCGCCCGATTTCGCCGCGTCATGGCCGGACTTCACCATCATCGGCATCAGAAGCGCGGCGAGCGCCGCGGCATCGGCCACCGCCGAGCCCGAGAGCGAGGAGAGGACGCAGGCCGCCAGGATGCAGACGAAGCCGAGGCCGCCGCGCCGGTGCCCGACGAGCGCCACCGCGAGATCGACGATGCGTTTCGACAGGCCACCCTGGTTCATCACCTCGCCGGCCAGCATGAAGAAGGGCACCGCCATCAGCGTGAAGCTGTCGGCGCCCTGCAGGATGGTCTGGGCGACGATCTGCCCGTCGAACAGGTCCATGTGGACCATGAGCGCGACGCCGGACAGGATGAGCGCGAAAGCGATGGGCATGCCCAGCGCCATCGTGCCGAGGAGCGAGCCGAGGAAGACCGCGATGACCATGGTGTCGCTCTCCCTCTAGCGGCCGAGGCCGGCGGCGGCGCGCGGGGCCGTGCCGGTGGCTTCGGGCGGCAGCAACTCCTCCGATTCCTGCACCAGCACCGCCGAGGCGAGGTCGATGCGACCGGTCAGGATGCCGAGGAGTTCGCTGGCGAGAATGAGGAGGGCGGGCACGGCGAAGGCGATGGCGGGGATGTGGAACCAGGCCATGGAGATGCCGGTGGCGGGCGTCACCGAGCTCCAGTTGATCACGGCCTGCGCGAAGCTGCCCTGCAGCAGCAGGCCGCAGGCGAGGATCATGAGGAGATAGGAAAGCGCGACGCAGGCCTTGGCGAGCGGCAGCGGCAACGCCCGGATCATCGTGTCGATGCCGATATGGGCGTGCTCGCGCAGCGCCACGAGGGCACCGAGGAAGATCAGCCAGACGAAGGCGAGGCGCGACAGTTCTTCGGAGGCGGTGATGCCGCTGTTCATCGCGTAGCGCAGCACGACATTGCCGAAGACGAGCACCACCATCGCCGCCAGAAGCAGGGCGATGGTCAAGCGCAGGGCCGCGAAATAGAGATCGACGAGACGTCGCATCGATGCAGTCCTCCCGTGGCCGCCCGGATTCGGGTTCGGCCCTTGTCGTTCGTTCGACCCTCGACGCGCAAACCGCAAGCGGCGACCGGGCACCGAGAGGTGTCGGACGAGCGGGACGCCGCCGTCCTCCCGGCTGCGATCCCTGTTGGAAAATGTGTACGAACCAGTTCGTATAGTCAACCACGAAAACGGTCCCGATGATTTTCGGGCTTCTCTTCGACGACGCATTGGGGCAACTGCGAAGAATGATGAAGCGTGACGAGACCAGCGCAACGGATGGGCCGCACGGCGACGAGCCCGCGGGCGCGCCCGTTCGCGCCTCGCGTTCGCACCGCGACCGCACGCAGACCACCCGCAACGACATTCTCGTGGTGGCGCGCGAGGAGTTCGCCGCCAATGGCCTGTCGGGCGCGCGGGTCGATGCGATCGCCGAGCGCACGCGCACCTCGAAACGGATGATCTACTATCATTTCGGCTCGAAGGAGGGCCTCTACCTCGCCGTTCTCGAGCATGCCTACGGCGCGATCCGGCAGGTCGAATCGCAGCTCAATCTCGGTGATCTCGACCCGCCCGAGGCGATGCGCCGGCTGATCGACTTCACCTTCGACTACGACGAGGCGAACCCCGAATTCATCCGCCTCGTCACCATCGAGAACATCCATCGGGCCGAGCACATGGCGCAGTCGGCGACGCTGGGCGCGCTGAACGTCTCGGTGATCTCAACGATCTCGACGATCCTCCAGCGCGGCCAGGCGCGGGGCGATTTTCGCGGCGGCATCGATCCCATCGACCTCCACATGCTCATCTCGTCCTTCTGCTTCTTCCGCGTCTCCAACCGCCACACGTTCGGCACGATCTTCCGGCGCGACCTGTCGGAGCCGCAGACCCGCGAGCGCCACAAGGCGCTGCTGCAGGACGCGGTGCTGGCTCTTCTCGCGCCGCGCCCCTGAGGGCTTCAGAGCTTCGGGATCGCGGGTTGCGACAGGCGCGACTGCGTGGCGAGGCGGATCGGCGCATTCGGCGCGCCGAGGCCACGATAGCCGCGGCGCTCCACGAGTTCGACGAAGAAGCCGCCGGGCAGCGCCCGCAGGTAGATCTGGAAATACTCGCCGGCCTCGTCGCGGTCGTAGAGGATGCCGGTGGCGCGCATTTGGGCCAGCGTCTCGGGGGGCAGATCGAACTTGGCCTCGAGGTCGTCGTAGTAGTTCTGGGGGATCGGCAGCAGCGGCACGCCGCTCGCCTGCAGCGCCTTGGCCGTCGCAAAGATGTCGTTGGTGCGGAAGGCGACGTGCTGCACCCCCGGCCCGACGAATTGCGAGACGAACTGGGCCGAGAGCGTGCGCGCCGACTGCGATCCGTTGAGGACGACGCGAAGGCTCCCGTCGGCGGTCTCCAGCACCTGGCTGCGCACCAGCCCGCCGGGATCGGGCACCTCCACCGTCGGCAGGACGCTCAGGTCGAAGATCGAGCGGTAGAACAGCGTCCAGGACAGCATGTCCTCGTAGCGCACGGTCTGGGCGATGTGATCGACCGCGACGAGGCCGGCGCCGGCATGGCGGTCCCAGCCCGGCTCCAGCGCGAAATCGCGCTCCCATTGCCGGCCGAGCGCGTCGTCCTGCGGCACGAGATAGAGAAGGCTGCCGCCAACGCCCCGGATCGCCGGCAGGTCCTGTTCGCCCGAGGCGACCGTCTGGCGGAAGGGCGTCGCCAGAAGCCCCTCGGCGCGCGCCAGGGCGGCCGGGGCGTCCGTCATGCGCAGCCCGAGCGCGCAGACATTGGTGCCGTGGACGACGTAGGAGGAATGCGCGAACCCCTCCATCTCGGTGTTGACGACGACGCGCAGGTCCCCCTGCACGAAAAGCTCGACATCCTTCGAACGGTGCGTGCCGGCATGGCGAAAGCCGATCGCCGTCAGCATGTCGGTCAGCCCCTCCGCCGAGGCGCCGTCGGTGGCGAACTCGGTGAAGGAGACGCCCGCGGTGCGCGCCGGGGCGGGCAGGGGATCGCGCTCGGACGGGCCCTTCATCGCCCGGCCTTCGGCCTTCAGACGGTCCATCAGGTAGATCAGCGAGCGCCGCCCGTCGACGGCGGTCTGGCGGGCCGAGCCGGCGCGGAACTGGTCGTTGAAGATCTCCAGCGAATAGTAGCCGTCGTAGCCGGTCGCCTCGATCGCGGCCATGAAGTCGGCGATGGGCAGGGCGCCCTGGCCGGGCATGTTGCGGTAGTGCCGGCTCCACGAGAGAAGATCGAGGTCGAGCTTCGGCGCGTCGGCCATCTGGACGATGAAGATCTTGTCCTTCGGGATCGAGCGGATGGAGGCGCTGTCGATGCCGCGCGCCAGCGAATGGAAGCTGTCGAGGATGAGGCCGACATGGGCGTGGTCGGCGCGGCGCACGATCTCCCAGGCGTCGCGGTGGTCGTTGACGAAGCGCCCCCAGGCCAGCGCCTCGTAGCCGATGCGAACGCCGGCGCCGGCGGCGATCTCGCCGAGCGCAGCCAGGTCCTCGGCCGCGCGGTCGATGCCGCCCAGCGCCAGCGGCGAGACGGTGGAGCAGATGAGGATGAGATCGGTGCCGAGCTCGTTCATCGTCTCGAACTTGCGCCGCGCCCGGTCGAAGGCCTTGGCGCGCTGCGGCTCGGGCAGGCCCTCGAAGTCGCGGAACGGCTGGAACAGCGAGATCTCGAGGCCGGCATCGCGCACCATCTGCCCGACCTCGCGGGGCCCGTGGTCGAAGGCGAGGAAGTCGTTCTCGAAGATCTCGACCGCGCCGAAGCCGGCGGCGGCCGTCGCAGTCAGCTTCTCGGCGAGGTCGCCGGAGAGCGAGACGGTGGCGATCGAGGTCTTCATCGGCGGGCCCTCATGCGGTTGCGCGGCAGGTGAAACGGGCGCCGGTCAGAAGCGCGTCAGCGAGGCGAAGCCCGGCGCCGGCGGCTTCCGCCATGGGCGGCAGGACGAACCATTCGAGCGTCCAGGCCGCGCCGGAGCGCTCGTTCTCGTGGATCATGGCCTGCTGCATCGTGCCGGCCAGCCCGGCATTCAGCCGCGCGAGGGCGACGAGCACCTCGGCACCGACCGGGTTCTGCTTGTGCGCCATGGCCGAGGATCCGCCGCCGCCCAGGAGTTGCAGCGCGCCGACCTCGCTCTGGGCGAGAAGCGCCGCATCCTGCCCGATCTTGCCGAGCGTGCCGGTGAGGACCGCCAGCGCCTGCGCGATGTCGAGGATGCGGGTGCGATCGCTGTGCCAGGGTGCGGCGTCGGCCAGAGCGAGACGGCGGGCGAGCGCGGCCGACAGCTCGGCCGCCTGCGGCCCGAAGCTTGAGCCGTCGCCGACGGGGCCGCCGAGCTGGACCGCCAGCGTTGATGCGGGAAGCGCCGCTAGGCGCGCGCGATGGGCGAGAAGCGGCCGGCGCCAGGTCGCCAGCTTGGCCGCGACGGTGAAGGGGAGGGCTGCCTGCATGCGCGTGTGCGCCATGAGAGGCGAGTCGCCCTGCTCGGCGGTCCATGCGTCGAGACGGGCCAGGAGCGCGTCGAGCCGTTCGCCGAGCAGGGCGACCACCGGCTTCAGCCGCAGCATCAGGCCGGTGTCGATCGCATCCTGGCTCGTCGCGCCCTTGTGGACCGAGGCCGCATGAGGGGCGCCCACGGCCTCGCGCAATTGGCGAACCAGGGCGGGCACCACGACGCCATCGCGGGCGAAGCCGCGGCGAAGGTCGTCGTGGTCGAGAGCCTTCCCCATGCGCCCCACGGCCTCGCGGATCGCAACCCCCGCCTCAAGCGAGAAGATGCCCAGCTCTGCCTGCGCCTCGGCCAGCGCCGCCTCGAATTCGAGGATGGCGGCGATCTCCGCCTGCATCGAAAATTGCGCGGCGATCGCGGCATCGCTCGCGAAGGCATGGGCGAGGGGCCGGTCCGCGCTTTCCATCGTCAGACCCGCTCAACGGCCACGGCGATGCCCTGGCCGACGCCGACGCACATCGTGGCGAGCGCCCGTTTCCCACCCGTCAGCGCCAGCTCCAGCGCCGCCGTGCCCGCAATGCGAGCACCCGACATGCCGAGCGGATGGCCGAGGGCGATGGCGCCGCCGTTCGGGTTCACACGCGCGTCGTCGTCGGCGATCCCGAGGTCGCGCAGCGTCGCGAGGCCCTGAGAGGCGAAGGCCTCGTTCAGTTCGATCACGTCGAAGTCGGCCTCGGTCAGACCCAGCCGCGCCATCAGCTTCCTCGAGGCCGGCGCCGGGCCGAAGCCCATGATGCGAGGCGGTACGCCCGCCGAGGCACCGCCGAGGATGCGCGCGATCGGCGTCAGGCCGTGGCGCCGAGCCGCCGCCTCGCTCGCCACGATCAGCGCCGCTGCGCCATCGTTGACGCCCGAGGCATTGCCCGCCGTCACCGATCCGCCCTTGCGGAAGGGCGTGCCGAGCTTGGCCAGCGCCTCCATCGTCGTGGCGCGCGGGTGCTCGTCGCGATCCACCACGACCGGGTCGCCCTTGCGCTGCGGGATGGTGACGGGAACGATCTCGCGGGCGAGGCGCCCGTTGCCCTGTGCGGCCGCAGCCTTCTCCTGCGATCGAACGGCGAAGGCGTCCTGATCCTCGCGAGAGATGCCGAAGTCCTCGGCGACGTTCTCGCCGGTCTCCGGCATGGAATCGACGCCGTACTGCGCCTTCATGATCGGGTTGACGAAGCGCCAGCCGATCGTCGTGTCGTGGATCTCGGCGTGGCGCGAGAAGGCGGTTTCCGCCTTCGGCATGACGAAGGGCGCGCGCGACATGGACTCGACGCCGCCCGCGATCACCAGCTCCGCCTCGCCGGCCTTGATCGCACGGGCCGCCGTGATGACCGCGTCCATACCGGATCCGCAGAGCCGGTTCATCGTGGTGCCCGGCACGGTCTCGGGAAGACCGGCGAGCAGCAGCGACATGCGCGCCACGTTGCGGTTGTCCTCGCCGGCCTGGTTGGCGCAACCGAAGATCACCTCGTCCACCGCCTCGAAGTCGAGCGCGGGATAACGCTCCATCAGCGCCTTCAGGGGCACGGCGCCGAGATCGTCGGCCCGCACAGAGGCCAGCGCGCCGCCGAAGCGGCCGATGGGCGTGCGCAGGTAGGCGCAGATGAAGGCCTCAGTCATCTCAAAGCTCCGGAACGACGAGGTCGGCGACGGCGCCGGGCACGAGGAGTTCGGCGCCGGTCACGGCCTGCAACTCTTCGACCGACAGGGACGGCAGCTTCTCGACCAGCACGAAGCGCCCGCCCTCGATGTCGATGACGGCCAGGCTCGTGTAGACCCGCGTCACGCATCCGACGCCGGTCAGCGGCAGCGAGCAGCGTTTCACGAGCTTCGGCTTGCCGTCCTTGGTCACGTGGTCGGTGATGACGGCGACGCGCTTGGCGCCGTGCACGAGGTCCATTGCGCCGCCCACCGCCGGAACCCCCTTCGGCCCGGTCGACCAGTTGGCGAGATCGCCGGTCTCGGCCACCTCGTAGGCGCCGAGGATGGCGACATCCAGATGGCCGCCGCGCACCATGGAGAAACTGTCGGCGTGGTGGAAGAAGGCGGTGCCGGGTTTCAGCGTCACCGCCTTCTTGCCGGCGTTGATGAGGTCCCAGTCCTCCTCGCCCGCGGCGGGCGCCTCGCCAAAGCCGAGGATGCCGTTCTCGGTGTGGAAGATCGCCTCGCGGCCGGGCGGCTGGAAGCGCGCGACCATTTCGGGAAAGCCGATGCCGAGATTGACGTAGGCGCCATCCGTGATGTCCTGCGCGGCGCGCCAGGCGATCTGGGTGGCGGTCAGCTTGGCGGTCATGCGGCCCTCGCAGGGTAGACGGCGTTGGCGCGGTTCAGCTCTTCTTCCTGCGCTGGATCGGGCACCTCGACCACCCCTTGCACGAAGATGCCAGGGGTGACGACGCATTCGGGGTCGATCGCGCCGGGCTCGACGATCTCGGACACCTGCACGATCGTCCGCGCGGCGGCCATGCACATCAGCGGATTGAAGTTGCGGGCCGCCTTGTTGAAGACGAGGTTGCCCAGCCGATCGCCGCGATGGGCCTTCACCAGCGCGACATCGGCCTTCAGCCAGAGTTCGCGCACGTAAGGCCGCCCGTCGAACGTCTCGACCGGCTTGCCCGCGGCGAGGTCGGTGCCGTAGCTCGTCGGCGTATAGAAGGCGGGGATGCCCGCCCCGCCGGCGCGGATGCGCTCGGCAAGCGTTCCCTGCGGCACCAGCTCCAGTTCGATTTCCCCGGCCAGATAGCGCTCGGTGAAGACGCGCGGATCGGCCGAGCGTGGGAAAGAGCAGATGAGCTTCGCCACCATGCCCTGCTCGATGAGCGCGGCAAGACCCACATGGCCGTTCCCGGCATTGTTGTTGACGACCGTCAAACCCGTCGGATGACCGGTGGCGCAAAACCGATCGATCAGCGCATGGATCAGCTCGATCGGCGCGCCCGAGCCGCCGAAGCCGCCGATCATCACCGTCGCGCCGTCCTCGATGCCGGCGACGGCCTCGGCGAGGCTGGGAAGCGTCTTGTCCATGTCGGTCCTTCCATGCGGCCGATCGGGCCACCGCCGGTTTCAGATGTCGAGGAAGACGGTCTCGGCCTCGCCCTGCAGGCGGATGTCGAAGCGAAAGACGGGGAGCCCATCCCGCTCCGAGCGACCGGCGATCAGCGTCTCGCGCCGTTCGGGCTCGGGAATGCGTGAAAGCAGCGGGTCGCCCGCATTGGCTTGCCGCTCGTCGGCGAGATAGGCGCGGGTGTGCAGGCCGAGATTGATGCCGCGTGCCACGATCCAGACCGTGATGTGCGGCGCCTGCAGGCGACCATCGGGGAAGGGCACCCGGCCTGGCCGGATGGTCTCGAAGCGATACGTGCCGTCCTCGACTGAGAGCGGCTGGCGTCCCCAGCCGGCGAAGGCCGGGTCGGCGGTCCCGCGCGTCTCGGCGGGCGAGTTGTAGAGGCCGGCCGCGTCCGCCTGCCAGATCTCGATGAGCGCGTCGCGCACCGGCGCGCCCGCGCCGTCGGTGACGCGGCCCTCCAGCACGATGCGCTCGCCCCGCGTGTCGGGGCCGACGAGGACGAGCCCGAGATCCTCGCGCCAGACGCCCGTGATCTCCACCCAGTTCGGATTGGTGCCGATATGGACGTAGGGGCCCGCCGTCTGCGAGGGCGACTCCTTCAGGTAGTCGAGGCGCTGCTTCGTCACGTCAGTTCCCCTCCATCCGGTTTTCGAACATCGTCGAGCGCCGCCCGCGCAGCACGATGTCGAAGCGGTAGGCGAGCGCGTCCATCGGAATCGTGGCGTTGCGGTCGAGAAGGGCGACGAGCTGCTCGACCGCCTCACGGTCGCGAATGGTGCGCACGATCGGACATTGCCCGATCATCGGGTCGCCCTCGAAATACATCTGGGTGACGAGACGCTGCGCGAAGGCGCGGCCGAAGAGCGAGAAGTGGATATGGGCGGGGCGCCAGTCGTTCGGCCCGTTCGGCCAGGGGTAGGCGCCGGGCTTCACGGTGCGGAAGGCGTAGGCACCGTCCTCGTCGGTGATGCAGCGCCCGCAGCCGCCGAAATTGGGGTCGAGCGCGGCGAGATACGACTCTTTCTTGTGGCGGTAGCGCCC